>JAMXAU010000088.1 GCA_024281365.1 Nitrospira sp. | reverse complement strand
TACAAAGGATAGCCGGTGCGATGATAGGGACAAAGAAATGGGCATTGAGGACCAGTTTTGCGGGGTGATTGGCAATCCAGTCGGCCATTCTTTGTCGCCTGCCATCCATAATGCGGCGTTTCGTACATTAGGGCTCAACTTTGTCTATCTGGCCTGGCAAGTGGAAGCGATCGGTGATGCCATCAAGGGACTTCGTGCTCTGGGAAATTTCCGAGGGGCGAGTGTGACCATCCCTCACAAGGTGGCTGCGATGCAGTTCCTTGACCATGTGGAGCCGACTGCCAAGCGAATCGGGGCAATCAATACCATCGTGGCGGAAAAGGGCAAGTTGACCGGGCACAACACCGATGCGACTGGTGCATTGCGGGCACTACGTGAAGGCGGGATCGAGCTGACGGGCCGACACATTGTGGTGCTTGGCTCCGGGGGGGCGGCACGAGCAATCGCCTTCGCATTGGCGGCGGAGTCCGGCGCGGAACAATTGACGTTGCTGGGAATTGAAGAGCTGGAGCGGACGCGCTTGGCCGAGGACATTCGTCCCACGACAGCGGTCACGGTAGAGGATTCTTATCTCGATGAGGCCGCTCTACGTCGGGTTCTTCCTGACGCGCACGTCCTGATTCATTGCACCCCGGTCGGTATGTCGCCCAAAGCCGACATGACTTGTGTCCTGCGTCGCTTCTCCACGCGGGGCTCGCTGTCATGGATATCGTCTATAACCCGCGGGAAACGCAGCTACTGAAAGATGCCAAACGCGCCGGGTGCAAGACGATTCCAGGGTTAGAGATGTTTCTCAATCAGGCCGTCAATACGCGGGTCCTTACGATGAACCCGCTCCCGTTGCAGTAATGCGGAGGGTTTTGGAGTCCCGTTTCCAATGAATGTCGTGCTGATCGGCTATCGTGGTACGGGGAAGAGCACGGTCGGAAAGGTTATAGCAGCTCGTCTCGGTTGCGAATTGCTCTCTACCGATGCCGAGATTGTAAAGTCGGCAGGGCAAACCATTCCGCAGATCGTTGAACAACATGGCTGGGAGTACTTTCGTGATCTAGAAACCAAGATGTGCCAGGGGCTGGCCGGTAAGGGTATGGTTCGGTGTCATAACCGGGGGTGCCATTCTCCGACCACAGAATGTCGACATGCTGAAACGCACGGGAAAGCTGTTCTGGCTGACGGCGTCAGTGGAGACCATTGCCAAGCGAATTGGGTCCGACACGCAACGACCGTCTCTCACCGGCACCAAATCCTTTATTGATGAAATCCAAGATGTGTTGCGAGAGCGTGCTCCGAAGTATCAAGCGGCGGCTGATCATGTGATTGAGACGGAGGGAAAGTCCGTCTCGCAAGTGGCCGATGAGATTCTGGCACGACTATAGTGCTCTTAATCACTTCCTCAACCTTGACAAGTCTTGCCGGAACATGATTCATGTTGAGACTGGTTGCGCCCGTAGCTCAGTTGGATAGAGCGCCGGGCTTCGAACCCGTAGGTCGCAGGTTCAATTCCTGCCGGGCGCACCACGGATTCAATGGGTTCTCAGAATCTCCCAAGCTAACGCGCCTGCCTGGTTGCACAGGGGTGCAGGCTCTGCTCCATTCCAACGCGGATTGAGCTCGATCCACAGTTTTTGATAACCCGGCCTAGTCCGGCAAGCTCCGATCGGCTGGCTGTCTCCCAGATGGAGAGGCTCTCCCCATGCCGAACCGCTATTATCGAGTTGTATTCCTGTAAAATCGCATAAGTTCAAGTTGTCTACTTCCCTTTCCCCCCCCTTTAGACGTAACTCCTTCAGATCTAGTTGGAATGATCCTCCCTGGTACAGTTCTCTTAGCCGGATTGTGGGCGCTAAACAGGAGGGAGCGACGATGAACTGCACACGTTGCCAAGGGTTGATGCTGGATGAGCACATGATCGATATGGAAGGAGGGTATGGCGAAATGTGGAGTGTGAGCACACGCTGTGTCAATTGTGGTCATCGGGATGATGCGGTCATTCAGCACCACCGGCAGTTATCTGCCAAACCGGTGATGGCGACGATGTCAGCTCACGAGGTGTTTAACCTGGACTGGGATTCAGCGGAAGTGGAATCGTTGGCCGCCTAATGAAGCGGGTGTGTGAGGGGCGACTTGTAGAGCACGAAAGGGATACGGTGATGAGGCCACGTACGATTCTGGTGATCGAGGATGATGCGTCGGTGCGAGTCTTGCTGGCGCAGATCCTTGAGGATGCTGGGTATCAAACCTACGAGGCCGCCAACGGCCGAGAGGGGCTTGAGCAGTTCCGTGCGAACCCCATGGATTTGGTCATTACGGATTTGGAGATGCCGGAAATGAATGGGTTAGACCTCATCTTGGAACTGACTCGTGCGTTTCTGGATGTGAAGGTCATTGCCATGAGCGGACACTCTCCAGATGAACTGCAGACGGCCAGACTCCTCGGGGCACGGCAGACCTTTGCAAAACCATTGGATCTCTCTACGTTACTTCGCGCCGTACAGTATGAATTGCTACATTAGCTACTTCGTAGGCTCTGAGCCTGGTTCTCGGTCGCGAGCATAGACTTCCTGGCTCACGTCATATTGATCAGATCGGGATCAGACATAAAGCCGAATCTTGCGTTACACATGGGCGTCACGATTTGCCTATAGCGTGTACCTATCGCCACGAGGTAGCAGAGTTGCGGAAATCTTGCCTTGATTTTCTCTTGTTTGCCTGTGTAACGTCCTATTGGGTGTGCTTTTCATTAGATTGATACTGTCAGCTATATCATCGAATAAATCGGTCGGAGGGTAAATTTCTGTTGCCGTACCAAGAGCGTTCCAGGGCCCTCCAGCGTTTACAATAGGTTGTGGGCATGTCGAGATTGGTCCCAATGGGAAGCGGCATGGACCAAGGGCTAAGCGTGATCTACACTTAACCGGGGACAAGGTAATCTCGTGGGCTGGTTTTTCCGATATAGCGGTCAGGAAACGAGGACATCTGTAGGGGTGGGCCAGCTTATGAGGCAAGTGTGGACTCGGCAATGTCCTTGTTGCGGGAGACCTCTTCAGAAAATCGATCCAATGAGTCCATGGGTCTGTGTCTGTGGATGGCGCAGTTGATGCATCGAGCAAGAGGAGGGACGTGGTATGATCCCTGTTTTGCACGACATGAGAGCGGCATTTTTCCTGGTGATTGCTCTGGCCATGCTGTTGTTTATCTGTGCGCTCGCCGGAATGGGAGCCGTGTTGCGACCTGTCCGCTGGGCTGATCGTAGCGGCTCTCGTTGAACAGGACATGGTGGTCTGTCAGGATAACAGATTGCCTAGACTGGGCCGTGTGCGCCTCGTTAATCGAATGGTTTCTTCTCTCCGAGCCATCTCATTTCTGCCTCTTTAGAGAGATTGTTCCCTACCGACCCTGTCATCCAGCCGGATATGAAAAATTGTTAGGCATCCTGCTGGTAATCGGCTAAACTCCTGTTACTGCATCACTTTATCATCATTGATGATAATTGGACTTGCAGGCAGAGCGAAGGCGCCTTCTGAAATCATTACTGCATCAAGTGGCGACGAATAGACGATGGGGCTGAGTTGTGAGTGTAGAAGACCATAAGAGGAGAAAGGCTATGACCAGAGTGGTGATGAAGCTGGGAGTGGTGGTGGCCGTGGGACTTCTTTTCTTGTCGAACCAGGGGTGTAGTAAGAAATGGGTACAGTCCGAGAGCGAAGGGGGGTCCGGAAGCACCAGCTCAAAGGCTCCGAGCATTTCCGGTGGAAGCTCAAGTGGGGAACTCAAGGGGTTTTCTCGGAATCCCGCGGAGGAACGCCTTTCGCCAGGCGGACAGGGTGGACATCCAACGAGTCTAAACCCGTCAAGCTTTCCGGGGCGGCAGCAAGCGGAGTTGACGAAAGAAGAGCGAGCTGCTGTCGAAGCTGGATTGCAAGATGTATTTTTCGGGTATGACCAATGGACTTTATCTGAAACAGGCATGGAGGCGCTCAATCTCGATGCGCACTATCTAAAAGATCATCCTGGCGCTGTGCTCAAAATAGAGGGCCATTGTGATGAGCGGGGGACGAGCGACTACAACATGGTCCTCGGTGACAAGCGTGCCAAAGCAGCTCGCAATTATCTGCAGGAAGCAGGGGTCAGTCCCAATCAGCTCGCGATTGTGTCGTATGGGAAGGAACGTCCGTTCTGCAGCGAGCGACAGGAATCCTGCTATCAGCAGAATCGGCGGGGACACATGTTGCTCTCGACAAAATAAGCAACGGTTCTTGGATGTGATTGTCGAGATGCCCCAGGGGTTTACTTGTCGGAAGGGTCGCTGAGGGATCGTTAGCGGTGAAAAAGCTGAGTTCATTCTTTAAATCAAAACCTGTTGAATCTACTCTGGAACAGCCAGGGTCGGATGAGCGCCGAGTTCAACCGCGGTTTACCGCCCAGTTTCGCAGCACGTTTTCCGGGAATAAACAGGAAGGACAGGGACGAACGGTAGATATTTCTGCCGGCGGCTGTAAGATTGAAAGCAATATGCAGGTGGAGCAAGGCGCGAAATTCGAATGCCGTCTCCACATCCCAGGTCTTGACTGGCCGTTACGAGTAGATGAAGCAATCGTGCGGTGGGTTGGAGTGAATAGTTTCGGACTCGCATTTTTGCGGATTGCTACAGACGAGTTGGCCAAGCTGACATCGGTTCTCACCGATCTCGAACGGGACGAGTAGCCTTCCACCCCCGTCTCGTTGATTTGTACCTTCCATCCACGTCTGTTCCCATATCCGGTTTGTCTCTTCACTACTCCCAAACGGTTGACACAGCCACCACAACTATCAGAAAGTACGAAGGTATGCAGTGCCTCGATCACGGGGCAGGTTATTCGAGAAAGGAGTTGAGAGTGGAACAGCGGTATGCAATCACGGTGAAGTTTGTGGTCGATGCTGATTCAGCAGAAGACGCTGAGGAAACGGTCGAGACGGCCTGTGAGAAAGCGTCGGCGTCGTTCCCGGAAATGAGCTACGAAGGGATTGAGGACATCGAGGAAGAAGAGGAGGATTAGCCGGTCTCTATCTGCTGAAAGAATCCCACACGGCACTCGACTCAACCACACTATGGGCGATGAACCACGAAGGATCCTATCAGGGCAGGATGTTGCCATTCTTGCCGGAGGCTGTTTTTGGTGTCTTGAAGCTGTCTATGACCAGGTGCAAGGCGTGGAAGCAGTTGAGTCCGGGTACATCGGCGGGGCCATGGATAATCCGACATATGAAGCGGTGTGTGGGGGGCAGACCGGCCATGCCGAAGCCGTGCGCATCACGTTCAATCCAGCAGTGATCTCGTACCAAGAGCTTCTCAAAATATTTTTTGTGGTTCACGATCCCACCACCCTCAATCGACAGGGCAACGATATCGGCACGCAGTACCGTTCAGCGATCTTCTATAATAGCCCAGCCCAGCAACAAACAGCTGAACAGGTTATCAACACCGTAACAGATGACAGGCTGTATGATGCTCCTATCGTGACGCAGGTTCTTGCGGCGACACAATGGCATGAAGCAGAAGCCTACCATCAGGAGTATTTTGCTCGAAACCCGCTCCAAGGGTACTGCCAATTCGTGGTTGGGCCAAAAGTGGCGAAGTTTCGCAAGCAATTTGCTGAGAGGCTCAAGACCTAATTCAGACAATTCTACTTTCTACTTCCCAAACCATCTCATCAGCGTATCCCGCACCGTTCCCAATACAGCCGGCTTTTGAAAGATCTGATGAAGGCTGAGTCGTACTTCAGCATGCACCGGACAAAACGGCCATTCTGCAGTCGGATTTCCTTGCACTTCGGCTTTGATCCAACCGTCTCGCTCACCCGCTGAATTCTCGAGCACGATCAATGGGCTGTTGGGATCGAGTAAACAGGTTTCGTCAGGTTGAAGAGACTGGGATGCAATTGGTGTGGTGAACGTCGCGCGCTGCTGGCCGTTCGAAAAGACGGTGTCGCCTTCACGAATAGGGCCGGCCGGAGCAAACGAGTACAAAATAAGCGGTGCAAGCAGAATGATCAGCATTGCGATACCGATTGACCACAGGGGCGGTTCAGCTTGGTTCTGGTCATGTGTGCTCATAGAATCATGTGCCATACCGAACTAGATCGTAGCGAATTTAACAATCACGTAACAACTCCGTAGCATCTTCTTAACGATCCTAATCTATAACCTCTCTCGCTTCACGATACGACTAACTATGGGAGGTAGTTGAATGAACAGATGGGGTTTGGTAGGCACCTTGTTCGCGATATGTTTTGGTCTGATCTTTACGGCTAATGTAGCGCAAGCGCAAATTGAAGATCTCCTGTATGAAAAAGGACAGATTACAAAAGAAGAATGGCTTAAGTTAAAGGCTGACCATGAAAAAGAAGAAGCGATAGTTCAGCAACGGTCTACGATTAAGAAATGGTTCGACAAAATCAGTATACGCGGCTATGTGCAAGCTCGTTATACCTACCTGCCCGGAGATAAATCCATCCGGAGTGAGTATGACAATACCATTCGGGATGATACAGGCTTCGCATTCCGTCGCGCTCGTATCGTCTTTTCAGGAGACATTAACGATTGGCTCTCGTTCTATATCCAACCAGAGTTTGCCGGTTCTGTTCCTGGCACGACTGGTGATCAGAGCAATCACTTTGTTCAGCTACGCGACGCCTATACCGATATTTTTCTGCCCGTACCCTTCTTGTTCTTAGACAAGAAGGATTTGAGGATTCGGGCTGGGTTGTCGAAGGTCCCATTCGGGTTTGAAAATCTTCAGTCTAGTCAACAGCGACTGGCCTTCGACCGAAGTGACGGAATCAACAGTGCGGCCAATGGTGAGCGAGACCTCGGCTTCTTCCTCTATTACACGCCGGATGAGAAAAGGAAATTATTTCGAAGACTGATCGATTCCGGTCTCAAGGGATCCGGAGATTACGGTCTCTTAGGCATCGGGGTCTATAACGGCCAGACTCTCAATGTCACGGAACGCAATGACAACAAACATGTCGTTGTGCACGCCACCTATCCCATGGAGTTACCCTATGGGCAGATTATTCAGTTTGGGGCCGACGCCTATCGTGGAACCTTCAACGTTGGGTCAACTGCGACAGGGACAGGTCTTGCAGCAGCTCCCACTAGGGAAAATAAGGGCGATTACCTCGATGAACGAGTGGGAGTGCATTTCATCCTATTTCCACAACCAATCGGCATTCAGGCGGAGTGGAATTGGGGGCATGGTCCTCAATTGAATGCCACTCGAACTGCCATTGAGGAAGGTTCCATCCAAGGGGGATATGTCCAGGGGATGTATAAATGGGACGTCAACGACTGGGCGACGGTTATTCCCTATGTGCGGTACCAAGAGTATAGCGGTGGGAAGAAGCACCGGACCAACGCACCGTTCAACGTGGTCCGGGAATGGGAAGTTGGCATGGAATGGCAATTCACGAAGTCCTTGGAGTTCACGATCGCTTATGCCAGAAGCAGACGTACCGATACGCAGACTGCGCCCTATAATATCCGCGAGGGCGATATTGTCAGGACTCAGCTCCAGTATAACTTTTAGTGATGAAAGGGGCAGGCCAGAGCCTGCCCCTAGACATCCAGTGAGCGAAATCGGTGTGTGCATATGTAACACTCCTGTAACATTCGCGTAATATGATCGCAATGAGACGAGGGTAGAGTGTCAGTAGAGAAAAAGTTCGGATTATGAAAGGACTGTCTATGAAAACATTGGCTGTGAAGCCTGGCTTGGCATACGTTGCTCTCTTGGGGGCTCTTGTATCGAGTGTTCCATCTGTCTATGCCGATGACGCGATCGTGCTGGACCCTGCCTTAAAAGGCTATGTGAAAGTTACCGGGGTGACGGGCAATGTCAATAGTATTGGTTCAGATACGCTCAACAATCTGATGACGCTCTGGGCCGAAGGATTTCGTAAACAGTATCCGAATGTGAAGATTCAAATCGAAGGCAAGGGGTCGAGCACCGCGCCACCGGCTTTGATCGAAGGCACGGCCCAGCTTGGGCCAATGTCCCGAGCCATGAAAAGCACGGAGATCGATTCCTTCGAGAGAAAATATAGATACAAACCGACGGCCTTCCCGGTGGCCATCGATGCGCTGGCCGTGTATGTCAATAAGGATAATCCTGTCCAAGGGCTCACCATGGCGCAAGTGGATGCGATCTTCTCCAAGACTCGTCGATTTGGGGCGCCGCAGAACATTGAACGGTGGGCGCAACTGGGGATTACAGGCGAAGTAGCGGACTCACCGATCAGTATTTATGGTCGTAATTCAGCATCCGGTACCTATGGGTTCTTTAAAGAGTTTGCCTTGAAGAACGGGGATTACAAGGATGAAGTCAAGGAACAGCCAGGGTCAGCATCTGTCGTGCAAGGCATTACAGAAGATCAAGCTGGCATTGGGTATAGCGGGATCGGCTACCTGACCTCCGGTGTTCGGGTTCTTCCGCTAGCCGAAAAAGAGGGCGCACCCTTCGTGGCTCCCACACAGACCAATGCGATGAATGGGTCCTATCCCCTATGGCGCCATCTGTTGGTCTACGTCAATAAGGCGCCGAATAAGCCGCTTGATCCGCTCGTGAAAGAGTTCATCAAGTTTATTTATAGCAAGGAAGGGCAAGCCGTCGTCATCAAGGACGGGTTTTTCCCGCTACCACAGAGCATGATTGAGAAGAGTTGCCGAAGGTCGAATAATCTGGAAGTCGGGTGTCTGGAGTGGATCGAAGGGATCATGATCACGTACGATCTTGCAAGACGTGCAAGGCCGAAACGTTGGAAAGACGGGCTCAGGTCAAAGCATGAACGTACCGCCGCTCACGCCAGTACCGGTGCCTCAAGGTGAGTCCTCTCCAGGCCGGGGCCCCATGTCGGGCCCGGCCCTTCTGGAGGGGCTTTTTACTCGACGCCAAATCAGATCACTGACCGACGGGGTCACCCGCTTGATCATCAAGACGGGCGGGGTCAGCATTATCCTCTGCATTCTCGGGATGTGTGTCTTTCTCGTAAAGGAAGTCATCCCGCTCTTCCTTCCGACCCAGGCAACTCTGAACGAGCCCGTTGCCCTTTCTCCGATCAAGCATCCAGTAACCTCAGCTCTCGTCGGCATTGACGAACATCAAGAGCTGGCCTATGTGCTACGGGATGACTCCTTGGAATTTGTCTTCCTAGGAGAAGGCACAGCTGCCATATCCAAAGTGCCTGCACGAGGTTTGCTGCCGGATGGCTCCCTCACCGCGTTGGCACGAGCTTTGGGGAAGGGACACAATCTCGCCATGGGCACGGGGGACGGGCGTATGATCCCCGTGGCAATTGAGTTCACGCAGGACTTTCACGACGAAGAACGGTCGATCGCTCCAACGGTCAAGGTGGGGACCCCCATTGCAGCGGCACCGACTCCACAGGCGATTACCAAGCTGGCCTATCAGACAACGGAGTCTGAAGCACGGGTCGCCGCTCTACTGGAAGACCAGCATCTCTGGCTGACTACCGGCCGCAACGTCTCTCGTCCGGATGGAACAACCTCTGCGTCGACCACGCAGGTTGATCTGACGTCCAACATCTCCGGTCGGGTGACCGCGCTCACGCTTGCAAGCCGGGCAGAGCTTCTTGCCGTCGGCACGGCGGACGGCAAGGTCTACCACTTCGATCTTCGGGATGCGGCCAAGCCTCTTCTTGCTGAGACGACACAGGCATCCGGACAAGACCAGGCGATTACCGCGCTGGCCTATCTGATGGGGGACCGGAGTCTCGTGGTCGGTGATGCGGCCGGGCAGGTGGTCGTGTGGATGCCTGTACGGGAGCATGCCGGAACGAATCAGACCCACATGACGGCGGTGCATCGGTTCCTTCCTCATCAGAGTGCTGTGACCGAGATTACGATTTCACAGCGCGATAAGGGGTTCATCACGACCGATGCTAAGGAGAAGAAGTTCGGCTTACCACTCGACGTCTGCACAGCACGTCTGTCACGTCATCTCGCGACAGGGCGAGATCCGCAGCAGCTATTTTTGACTCAAAGGCGGATGGAGTGGTCGGCGTGTGACTGACAAGCAATCACCTGCTCCACTATCATATCGCCAAATAATCCCTTATCCAGAAATTACGTCTGGCACCGTTTCTGTGGTGAAGATGAAAAGCGATGCGAACTGACCGGAGCTGGTGTGGCAGTCCTCGAGCGGATCAGACGACGATTTCAAGGCCAAGTTTAACTTGACACCGCTGATCTTTGGGGAATACAGTGAAGG
>JAMXAU010000087.1 GCA_024281365.1 Nitrospira sp. | reverse complement strand
GTACCTGGTTCGTGAGAATGGGACAAGAGCCATTGCCGGAAGAATCATTGAAGTTGAGGCCTACGTCGGGACGGAAGACAAGGCTTGCCATGCTTCAAAGGGTAGGACGGCAAGGACAGACGTCCTGTTTGGCCCTCCGGGGATGTCGTATGTCTATTTGATTTACGGCATGTACCACATGCTGAATGTCGTGACCGAACAGGCGGAGTTTCCTGCCGCTGTCTTGATCCGAGCCATTGAAGTGGACGGCGAATTGATCGATGGCCCTGGAAAGCTCTGCCGCGAGCTGGGCATCGATCGGTCATTGCATCAGGTTGACTTGACGGCGGGACGATCCATCTGGTTTGAAGATCGAGGTCAGCGAGTTCCTAGAAACCAGATCGGCACCTTCCCGCGCATTGGGGTGGAGTACGCGGGACTGTGGGCGAGGAAGCCGTGGCGGTTCCGAATAATTGAGGAAGATGGTCCTACAAGCAGTTCCCCTAGGAAACACAAAGCCAAGAGGAAGTCCCTCTAAAGGATTTCTCCTTGGCTTTGTCTTACTAT
This sequence comes from Nitrospira sp., assembly GCA_024281365.1. GTDB lineage: Bacteria > Nitrospirota > Nitrospiria > Nitrospirales > Nitrospiraceae > Nitrospira_D. The sequence goes on along the minus strand of JAMXAU010000087.1, from coordinate 10,006 downwards.
TCAAAAAACTGGTTAGTCGATTTTACGATCGCCGGTGATCTTGGTTGCGGAGGTCACCGGTGGAGCAATCGTGATCTGCGGCCCCTCCACATGTGGAAGTCGACCGGCTCCCTGTCCCTCGGTGATCCGCGCATTGTCGGTTTTGGTCAGCTTCTGCTCCGCACTCTTTACTGAGTCCGCGGATTTCAACAATGAAGAGGTCCCATGCGCGTCCGATTGTCCGGGATCGTTCGCGGTCGGTTGGCCTGTGACGGGGCTGCCGGAGTTCTTCATCGGATAACCTTCATGCTTGGGAAGCAGTGCTGGGTTGGCTGAAGCCATGGAAAGACCAAACAGGACTGTGGAGGCTGTGGCGACTACAGCAGTGACAAGTTTCATACCCGTTCTCCCTTTGAGATAGAAGAGTGAATGAGGATCACAACACGACGGAGTATCTTTGTTACACAAAGGCACCGATCGAATCATAGCGATCGGTAGCCGTTTCTGTCAAACAGGCAAAGTCTTTCGGAGCCCTCCGAAGGTGAGTCGAGATGAATAGACTCGGGTCAACCTGGAGGACGGCGGGGAGGTCGTCGACCTCGTCCACGGTGGCGGAACGCTGGCCCTCGACTGACACCAGGGAGGCGGATGGTCACAGTCGTGCCTTCACCGGTCGCACTACCGATCGCGATCGTTCCGTGGTGTTCCTCGATGATTTTCTTGACGCTGGGCAGGCCTAACCCGATGCCAGACCGTTTCGTCGTAAAAAACGGCTCGAAGACTTTATCCACGATTTCAGCGGGGATCGGTGCCCCGTTGTTCTTGATCAGAATCTGCACCTCGAACCCCCGACCAGCTCGATGTTGTGTGACGGCGATGGTGAGATGACCACCGGGCGACATGGCCTCACAGGCGTTCCGGAAAATGCTCAAGAAAGCCTGCTGGAGCTTCGCTTCATCACCACGCACCGGAGCAATGACATTGGCATAATCCTTCGTGACTTGAATGCGGGTCGCTTCAAGATCGGTTCCGACCACCACCAACGCGCTCTCGAGCACTTCCGGAATTCGGCAGAGATGCCGATTCAGCTCAAGCGGCTTGGCGAAATCGAGGATTTCGTTGAGGATCGCCTCGATCCGGATCAAGTCGCGCATGGCGTTTTCCACCCGTGTCTGAGGATCGAAATCAAGAATTCCCTCGCCGGTCACTTCTTCCAATTGTGATCGAATGGAGGCCAAGGGTTCGCGGATCTCCGTTGCTAAGAATGCGCTGAACTCCCCGATGGCCGATTGGCGTTCTTGCTTTCTGATACTCGGTTCGGAAGGTATGGAGGAAACGGCCTGAGGGCTTGGTGATCCAAGCTCAGTGGGTGGAGCCGGGGCAGGAGCTTGAGGCGCCGGCGCTTGTAAGAGATCGGCAAGTTTCACGATAGCGGGTTCAAGCGTGCGAGCATCAGTTGTTTGATAGCGCTCCGGGTCCTTTGCCCCCAGCGTCAGTGTGCCGCCGACTTGCCCTTTGACGAAAAACGGGATGACAAGGGATGACTGAAATCGGTCCTTAAAGAGCTGTTTGTGATCGAGAAAGCGACCCTGAGTGGAGGCCAGGTCATGATCCACGCGTGGTTTGCGGTGGCGCACCGCCCATCCGGCCGCAGAGCTGTCCAGCGTGAGCCGTTGGCCTGGCTTCAGATCCTTCTTCGCGTCACGTTGATCAGCCTTGACATCACCAACGACCCCCAATACCTCCACATTTCCCGCCAGTGGATCGTAGTAACAGGCCCAGGCCCGGTCGTAGGCCACAGACTGGTTGGCTTCCGCGAGAACCGCCTCAACCCGCGCCTGCAGTTCCGGCGAGAAGTGCTTGATCATGGGTGGAAACAAGTCGCCCCCAGCCGGTTGTGGAGGAGCTGCTTCCTGTGTCACGTAGGGACGGCTGAGTACCGCAGCGGTGTTGAACAAGCCTTCGCGATCCAATGCCTTGGTCATTCCCTCGCACATCTGGTCCAGTTGCGATCGATCCTTTTTTGAAAAGGCAGCGCCTTCTTTTCTGCCGATCACCAGACAGCCGTATGTACGATTGAGATGGCGTAATGGAACGACGAGCAAGGACTTGGCGCCAGGAGTAATCAACCGCAAACGAACGGTACGTCCACTGTCGGGATCGGCTGTGTTCGGGGTCAGGGCTGCGGCATTTTGTGTCGAAAGGGTACGCAGAATCGCTTGAACATCTCGAGGTGTAAACCCGCGTGAGGCATGCTCGACGAGAGGCCCGTTTTCTTGGTGGAAGATTGCCGCCAGCACTGAATCCGTGCCGATCTCATTCAGCGCGGCATTCAACGTCCGTTGAAGAAGTGTTTCCGGTGCCGGTTTCGTTTGAGGAGTCGCCGTGGTCATACGTTCCAGTGCAAGAGAGGGCATTGTAGCCGGATCGGTGGCGAATAGCTACTCTCTCGGGATAGTCATCACGTCATGCGACCCGTTCGAACACTTTTCATGTGGGAATAGGCTGACTGCGTCAGCGAGGTACTGTCCGGGACCACAGTTGAGATTCTTTGTTGCAAAGCAATGATGACCATCAATCCCGCGGCATTTTATCGGGGTCGAGCTCAACCAACCGTAGGCGACCATTACCGATATGGTCGGTCTTATAAATGCGAGGGCCGATCTGGATGGTTCCGACCAGGAGATTGCCGGTGATCACAAAGGTGAAGTCACCTTGGACGGGCGGCTTGAAGATCCCACGGATGACAGCGGTGTCGTTGATTCGGGAGACCGTGGATGAGACGTCAAGTTCAGGGGTGATATTGTCGAAGAGGTCAATGGTCATTCGGGGCAGGGGTCTGGCGCCTGCATCTTTTAAAATGTGAAGGAGTGGAAGGTCGAGTTCAATTTCTCGATCGCGAAGCATCCAGGGTTTTCGAGGAGTTGGAGTCGAGGTGACGGGGGGGGGATTTGGAAGAGTGTGCCATAGGCTTCGTGGGCCAGGCGGCTCGCCGGCCCACGCCATTTGGCTGAGCACACTGCCCAACAGCAGAGCAGGGAGAAGAGGTGTGAATCGTTGACCTGCTGATTGCTTGTTTGAGTCAAACATCGGGTTTTTCACCTTGGTGTCATCCAGTGATGTCTATGCTATCCAGGGCAGGGAGGACCGAAGCCCGGTCCTCCCTGCATCCTACCAGTTAAGGAGTCGGCGAAGGAGACTTTCCACGCGATTTCCCCGGAACATCCTGTCGTGGTTTGTTCGGAGAATTCTCATCGGCGTCATCATCCGAGTCATCGTCTGCATCGTCCTCAAGGCCGTCTCGAGAATCAAGACGAGCGTCCCTCGATCCACTCGGCGCGGCGGTAGTAGAGGTCGTGGTGCCTGTGCGCCAGGCGGCAATGACATTTCGCACTTCGTTCATCGAGCGGGCATTATCCGCGGAGTTCGAGGGGTTGACTCTGTGATCGATTCCGGCTGGCCGGCCGTTGATCAAGATCTTCGGGTTTGAAAAATATTTCACTCGCGGGCAGGATACCGTCGGGCAGGGATAGGCCATGATCGTCCGAAATTTTCCGATCGGGTCCCGATAGCCATACGAGTAGGGATAAACCCCGGTGCCGCCGCTCGCACGATCATGGGCATCTCCCATATTATGTCCCAGCTCATGGGTCAAGGTATTGTTCGACACGCAGTCGCGATCGGTTACGCTGAATGCCCAATCTGCAAAACTGGCTCTCGGGCCGTTTGCCATCACGTAGGCAATACCGCAGTAGCTGCCTCCGTTGTCGACGATGAGCGCCACCATATCGGCCTTGTATTGGTTCCGCAATGTGTGGACTTGATCCATGAAGCCATCGCTTTTGCTGCGGAGACGGACCAGATCGGTATTGATGTCGCCCGTTTCCGTATAGGCGACTTCGGCAGCGCGAACCAGCCGGAGTTGCATGGCGATCTGGCTGTTTCGGTAGGCTTGATTCGCCAAATCAACGCCCATGGCGATCAATGCGTTCATGGCAGCTAGCCCACCCTGCTTTGCGCGGGCCGTTGGGGTATAGACGACTAATAAATCAACGATCGTGTTTGTCGTCGCCGCTGCGGTGGTTACGGTCGTAGTCGCGGCCGCTGTACTGGGCTGTTGGAGTTCCGGCTCTGGAGCCGGAGGATCCGCAGGGGTTCCGTCGTCTGGTACGACGAGCGGATGGTGATCCGGCCGCATCGCGTCGTCGTCAATTTCGACGAGACGATGACGGTTATCCTCGGTCGGTTCAATTTTGTAGAGTCGTTGGCCCATGACAATCGTCCCAGCCATCTTCTTGCCGCGTACGGCCAAGGTGACATCGCTGTCCTGGTCACCTCGCACCCGTCCACGCCAGACCTTCGCCTTATTACCCTGAACTTCCGGTTCGTCGAGTTCGAGTATACGTGTGCCGGCATCGAAGAGGTCCAGTGCCACATCCTGTTTCGACTCTTTGCGGGCGAGTTTCATGGCTTCCAACGCCGCGGGGTTGAGTCCCATCGTACGGTGTCGACGCACCCATCGCTTCGAGATCTGAGGCGACGGAAACGCCTGGTCGATCGCAGCGGGGATATCGTTAGGAGTGTCAACAAAGAGCGGGACCGATGATCCTGGCGACGTACAGAATCCAGCAGTGGGAATACTGATTGCTGCGGCGCAGAGACAGAGGATCATCATGCGTGGAGACCACCATGAGCTGCGAGGCGGTCGATGATCGCGAGGTGATGGGTGCAACGGCAGAATCGACTTCATGTAACCTCCCCTGTGTGTAAGTGAGCCCATGAGCGTATTCCAAAGCAAGGCACGTGCCGATTAGTGAGACGCCACGTGAGGAACACTCATGAGAGCCGATCGTCTTCAGTATTAAGGGCATTTCTCGGGATTGCAGAGAGATGGTGTTGTGAGGTGACCGTGAACATCACGGTGCAGAGTGTAAGAAGCGCAGGTCGTGTCCTACACGATGATCTGCCCCTCATGGGAGAACTGTTTTACTTTGAGACAGGAATTTGCCGATGGTGCTGATGAAGAATGAGCCAGGAATCGAGCGAGGAGGTGTGAAACCGAGCTCGTGTCAAGACGGCGTGAGCCGACCAAGTCAGTACAGTAGGCAAATTCATTTATCTCCCAACTGCTATTGCGGAGCTCGTTTCCAAATTAGGCTGCCTCACACTTCATGCTAGATGACCTACAAGGGTGGTGCTGTGGGAGGGGGAAGAGCAAGGCAATCTGGTCGGGTAAGGTCAGATAGCTGCGAAGGTGGAGGGGGGTGATTCTGAATGTCGCATCGTGGGTACCGACCATGTGCCGTTTCACAGTCTTGACCTCTGTGACCCATTCCATTGGGGATGGTCATGTATGTGGTGAGTTGTGCCTAGCGTGCTGACCCAAGGATTGTCGTCGATCACGTTCCAGGCACCATGGTGAGATCCTCCAGGTCGATTCGTATCAAATCCGATACGGCCCGCTGTATCGATCAGATTCACCTCGTGCCACCCGACTCTTGGTAGCGAAGACCCCTCGTACGTTTCAGATCGCGGGCATTCATGATTTTTCATCACTTACTGGGTGAATACGCAATACGAGCCGGGAGGGAGTCGCTGGCATGCATGTTGCTGTACATGAAGAAGTAAGAGGCATGAGATCGGAGGCACCTTCGACTCTGGGCAGACAAACAATTCTCATTACAAAACAGAAAGGAAAGGGGCACTATGTTCGGGGATGTTGCGATGATCACGATTTTTGTTTCGATCAATATGGCAATCATGATGCTGGCGCTGTTCATGTACTACATCGGTCGATCAGAGCAGGTGGGAGATTACCGAAAGCATGTCGCGTATGAGCATCGAGACGAATAACATACGAATCGTTAAGAGTGTGGATGCGGAATGATCACCGGTTTTTTTAAGGACACGGCACGCCGATGACGTATCTCGGCGTGCCGTCACGATTTCCTGCCGGCTACAGCTATCCTTTCTTTATCATTGCACGGGTTTCAGGAGGGCGTCCCTTCATTCAAGAGGGAGGCTTTCCCGAGTGCATAACCTCTTGATGCCTGTCAAGCGAGTTGCCTAATCTGGTTGAAACACTGCTGTCCACAGCCGTCCAACCGTTCGGTTATTCTGATCGGAAGTTGTGATGGCTCAATCCGGATTGATGATCTTGGGTGGCCGACGTGGCTCCTCCTGAAGGTCAGGAGGAAGGCGGCGATCAACGGTCCAGCTGTTGAGGATAGTTGTGACCAGGCTAATGACTAGCGCACCACCGACGGAAGCCCAGAACCCTGAGACCGTAAACCCCTTCACGAAAAACGCGGTCAGTTCGAGCAGCAGTGCGTTCAGCACCACCAGAAAGAGTCCAAGCGTGAAGACGATCAGCGGCAACGTGAGCAGAAACAGGATGGGGCGAAGGATGAGGTTCAAGAAGGTCAGGACCAGTACGGCTGCCATACCGGCCCCGAAACTGTTGGCCTCCAACCCAGGGACAATGGCGATAGCCAGGAAGACGGCGATGCCGGTGATGAACACCCGCAGAAAGGCCTGGCGTACTCCCCCGTGAAAGGGTGATTCATGGACGGCTCGTGCAAAGCGAATAGTCGGCATGGCTTATCGTGGAGGTGGAGGACTGCTGCCCGGTGAATAATGTACGACCGTCGCCGTGACCTTCTTGTTCTTCTCATCTCTTGACGCTTCGATGATGACACGGTCGCCGACGGCGGGCGGGTCGAGTGATTTGGGGTTATTTTTGTTCTTGTACTTCACCTGCTTGGTCAGCAGGACCGACACCACCTGCCCCTTCGCTGTTTTTACGTCAATGTGTTTCTCATCGATGGATGTCACGATGCCCAGGACGTGCAGGAGCTCAGGCACGGGGGCCAACGCCATCAGGTAGAGCGACAAGACTGTGAGTAGCACGATACTGCTTGTAGCAGATCGATCGGAGCTTGATCCCATAGCACGGTACGACACAGTAGAATCGAGCTGTAGTTGTTCCGGGTCAGCCGGCTGTGAGTCCGTGGAACTATTCATGTGACTGATTCTCTGTTGGTGGAACACTCATCCGACTATACAAATTCTTTGGGCTGAATGTCACCCCACTATTCGGCGAGGGAGATCTATCGGAGGGTAGAAAGGCGAGTGGTCAAGATTATGAGGACCGGGAGATGCATCAGCAGGCCGCTGATGCCCATAAACGTTTCACCGATCCAAAATGTCATGCCGAGGTTGAAAACTAAGACACCGTAATATAACCCGATTCCGAGTAGGAGTCGCTGAGTGATCACTAGGGGGGGGACGATTGGAACGAGACGTCGGTCTAACGGAAAATACAGCGCCAGTGAAATCAGCCCAACGACGGCCCAGCCCACATAGTTTGCGAAAGGGACACCGAAGTGCCACCCTGGATCAGGGTAGTAATAGATTTTCCCCAAGAACCAGCGGTCCCCACGCAAGGCCACTGGATCGATCACCATATCGATGAAAGCGAAGAGAAAGGCGGTCAGGCCATAGACTGGCCAACTTGTGCGGGCAGCCACCTCAAAGCGTAACGGCTTGTGAGTAGATCCGTCGTTCCTCGACGTGGCATTAAATGGGAGGAGCAGCCCAAGTGCCACACAGTAGGCGGCAAAGAGGAGAAAGCTGAATGAGATGGAGTCCATAAACGGCACGTCGAAAAAGTAGAGCTCCTGACCAATCGTCGAACCATTATAGAAGTACCAGCCGAAGGGAATGCCGGTTCTGGTCGACGAGAATTCACAGATGAACGCGGTGGCCCAGCTGATCAGCCAGAATCGCCAGGTTCGTGGCCAGCCGATCAGCTTGACGGCGGAAAAGAGAAAGGCGGCAAGAAAAATAAAGACGTAAGGCCGGAGGACAATGGTCTTGAAAAAGAGGACGATGTGTTCCATTCAATGGGACTTCGAGGCGGCCGTCATGCGTACCCGTGGGATTTGAACCACCGGACGGCCTTGCCCAGCGCAACTTCGGGAGGATGCTGCGGCAGCCCAAGTTCTCGGATTGCCTTGCTGCAATCATAGTGCATCTTGTATTTGGCCATCTTCACGCCTTCCAGCGGAATGCGTGGAGGGAGGCCCGTCATATTGGCAAACCAATGGTTGAGGTAGGCGAGCGGAAGCACCGCACCTCGTGGGAGTTTCACGGCTGGAGCTTTGAGCCCCGTCAATCGGCTGAGGATCTCAAACACTTCACGCAGTAACAGATTGGTAGAGCCGAGAATATACCGTTCACCCTGGCGGCCTTTCTCCATTGCGAGTAGGTGACCGGTCGCGACATCATCGACGTCGATGATGTTCATTCCGGTTTCGATATAGGCTGGCATCCTCCCCTTCATGAAATCGACGATCACTTGGCCGGTCGGTGTTGGTTTCACATCGCCCTCCCCGACCGGGGCGCTGGGATTGACGATGACGACCGGCAATCCATCCTTGGCCAGTTTGTGCACTTCTTGTTCGGCCAGATATTTCGAGCGCTTATAGTGGCCGGCCATTTGTTCGAGCGAGACCGGGGTTTCCTCCGTTCCAAGCCCGCCGCCAGGCGGCAGGCCGATGGCTCCGATGGTGCTGCAATAGACCGTCCGTTCCACGCCGACTTCGCGCGCGGCTTCCAGAAGATTTCTGGTGCCGGTCACGTTGACGTCATAAAAGATGGAAGGGTTCTTGGCCCAGAGGGCGTAGTGTGCCGCGACATGATAGAGGTGGCGGCAGTCTCGGAGCGCGACACGAAGTGACGCAGGGGCGCGCAAATCCCCTGCGACTCGTTCAACCGGAAGGCCGGTTAGGTTTGTGAGGTCGGCTTCAGGCCGCGCCAAAACACGAACGTCGACACCGGCTCGTATAAGGGCTCGCGCAACCGCTGCCCCGACAAACCCGGTTGCCCCTGTGACGAGAGCTTTCATCGAGAGGAGCGAATGGCGGGTGGCCTATAGCTGATAGCAAAAAACTGTAATCCTATGATTGTGCCACAAGCCATATGCTATGAGCTCTTAGTTTTTACGAGCCGTGATGTATCGCGCAATCTCGCGCAGGGGGTCGGCGGAGGGGCCGAATGACGAGAGGCGGTTGATGGCGCGGGTGACACAGTCGTCGGCCAGCTTCTTGGCCCCCTCGACGCCGTAGAATGTGGGATAGGTTTTCTTCCCACGTTCCGCATCGGTGTTGGGATTCTTCCCCAGTTCCTCACGTGTGCCGGTGACATTCAGCACGTCATCGGCGATTTGAAATGCCAGGCCGATGTCTTCGGCATAGCCGGTCATGTCGTCGAGCTGGCGGTCGTTGGCTCCGGCGGCAATGGCCCCCATGCGGACGGCAGCACGCATCAACATGCCGGTTTTATGCTTGTGAATATTCTGAAGGGTGGGGAGGTCGATGTCCTTATTCTCAGCCTGGATGTCGAACACTTGGCCGCCTACCATGCCCATATTACCGGACCCAAAGGCCAATTCCTGAATGATACGGACTTGCCGTACCGGATCGCAGCCCTTCATGAGATCAGGACGGCTGACGATATCGAATGCCATGGTGAGTAAGGCATCGCCGGCCAAAATCGCCATGGCTTCGCCATAGACTTTATGATTCGTCGGCTTTCCTCGGCGAAAGTCGTCGTTGTCCATTGAGGGCAGATCGTCGTGGATTAACGAGTAGGTATGAATCAGCTCCAGTGAGCAGGCGACTGCCATGAGGCCCGGAGGTGTCTGGTCCAGCGCTTCCGCTGTCGCGATCGTCAAAATCGGACGGACCCGTTTCCCGCCCGCCATCAGACTGTAGCGCAGACTTTCATGCAGTGTCGTCGGCGGGGTGACGGACGGAGGTGCAACCAGATCGAGGAATCGATCCACGTCGAGCCGTTTCCGTTCGAGATAGTCGGCGATGTTCATGACGTTCGTCTTTCTAGCTGATCGGCCGATTCGCGCGGAGAGTAACAAACGATGGGGGACGAGTCAAACAGGCGGGGTGTGAGAGGGAGCTCGATGGTCTCCTGTGCTCGTGGACCGCGCACGCGGGACTGATTGAAGTTT
>JAMXAU010000220.1 GCA_024281365.1 Nitrospira sp. | reverse complement strand
CCGTGACACAAGGACGGGCGTTGATCTGACCAACCGAAACGCCTGGGCAGCCGACGTGATCGTGGACAAGTCCATTCCTGGGAATGAAATGCGCGCGAACTATCGCGATGTCGCACTGTTTTTCCAGGACGAGGATAACATCATCGGTACGAGCTTTATGCCGTATGTGCAGAACGTTGCTGGGTTGACCGGCATCAACTACCGGTCTGAACCGTATCTCTATCGACAAGACCAGGGCTGTTCATTGGGTAAGATGTTTCAACCATGCAAAGCGGATAAGCCTGAAGATCCGGGTACACCGATCATCGAGTCGCATGCGGGTGACCCGGTACGTATCCATGTCATCGGGGCAAACAATGAGCAGAATGGGATGTTCAGCGTTGAGAAGCATGAATGGCCGATCGAACCATTTATGCGCGGCGCGGACCAGATCAGTGTCGTGGAATTCTCCGGCTCCGAAGTGCTTGATGCCTTCATTCCTTCGGCCGGAGGGCCATATCGATTGCCTGGTGACTACGTGTACAGTAACCAGCGCTTGCCCTATTCCCAGTCCGGACAATGGGGATTCCTGAGGGTCTTGCCGAACGGCGACAACAGGATTCAGCCGTTAAGCGGAAGTGGAGTTGGTTCAAAGCATGCCGAGGCGAATCATGAGCCAAAGGTTCTTCCGACGGCAATAAAATAGAACGATTCGCACATCTGCTTAGAATGAGGGTCGCGCCGTTAGCACGGCTCCCCTGTTTTTTGCCCTCATCCTCGTAGAGCGCTGATATTGTGTGTGACAATCGGTATAATGAAATGACTATTTCGAGGAAGTGCTTCTTTAATCACTCAAACTATCGGCTCGGTAGTTGAAGAGCATTTGTAGGGCTGACCACACTGGACCCGCACGTATACTCGGTAGAATATATGAGCCACATGAAGGGGTTCAGCATCGGATGGGTGGTTTAAGGTTTAGATTCACCTAGGAGCCAAAATAGAAGGAGAAAGAGTTGGGCACAAGACGGATAATGATCGCCTTTTGTTCTGGAATCCTCACGTTGTTGCTGGGACTTGGCTTGTGTATTCCTATGATGTGATAGACGTGGAGCATGGGGGTACAATTGAAGGTACGATTATACTCGATGGAGTGGTGCCGGAACCAAAAGGGTTCAATCTCATTACCTTCCCAGACCCAATGTATTGTGGGCGTATTTCCAACGGGCGTGGGTGGCGCTTGCTTCATGATTTTGTCGTCAGCCGTCAGGGCGGATTGAAGGACGCCATCGTGTTGCTTGAAGGGATTGAAGCCGGGAAACCCTTTGATGTATCAGTGCCCTTGATAGAAGCGCGTGACTGTATGTTTTATCCGTTTATGACGATTGTTCGTAACGGGCACGCTGTCGAGGTCATTAATATGGACCTGCTCACGATTAACATCAGGGCTATGAGACGTCGCCGGAGGCTGGTGCGCGCGTATCATCCAGACGCCTCTCATCATGAACCATCAGCATCATCGAGGGCGACTTGCACGCCATGCATAATCATGCGCCAGGTAAGTCCTTGATCGGACCCATTCATCTGAACAAGGGTCGACGGACGTTCTACATGCAGTGTGGCTTTCATGCCTACATGGAAAGCTGGGCGATGGCTGTGAACAATCCCTGATGACGCCGTCACAGATGCGAAGGAAAAGTTTGATCTACGGTATTCCGCCTGGTACGTATCAGTTGGTGGTGCTGCATCCGCAGACAGGCCCTGGCACGACGAAATCTGTCTGTGGTGCAGCCAGATGGAAAATTCGTCTACAGTTATCCTTGCCCGCCAAAGGGGAATCGAACTCCGTATAAAGTCATGGACAATCCTCGGTTTGGCCTTCAGTCCCTTGGGTATAGCATCGATATCCGACCGCTCTTGGTTGAAAGTCAGCGGTAGCGATAGGGCGTGTATACGCGCTGCAAGGAGAACCTGTCGGTTGGTGCTCCCTTTCCTTATCTATGCTGTGACGACGTCGTTGATGACCTCGATCGGGGAGGCTGGCGATACGCTGCCTTTTGAGCCTGAATTTTCCGGTAGCCTTCTGAAACGAGTGAATGGCAAGACATATCAGGCCCAGGTATTCGGGAAGGGGGATCGGCTTAGGCTGGAATATAAATATGCCGTTCGAACTGAGCTCGGCTTTTCAGCACTTGAAATTATCCGACTGGATCTCGGTGAGCGATGGTATGTCCTGCCTCAACAGAAGATCTCCTGGTCTTGCCTGTCATGAGCGTGCCCTATTGATACGCAAGGAGCTAGTTGGGGAGACGAGTAGAAATGAGGTCGGTGATGCGATTGTAGTCGGCCGTGCCGCGCGGCAGTTCGACGTTCAAGTAGAACGGGATGGAGTGTCAGAGCGATTCCATCAGTGGGTTGATATAGAGGTTGGTGTCGTGCTCAAGTTAGTCAGCCGGGACCAAAATCTGGTCGTTTGAGTATGAACGAATCAGGGATTGCTGCAGCCGTATCCTGTATCTCGAGCAGCCGCCGGGGTATCGAAAACGCCGAAGCGAGAAACTATCCACTGATAGTAGAGATAGCACAGTGCGTGTTCTGAAATGCGATGCGTAGTAGCCTCGATCACAAGCCTGATGCTGCTACCTTCCATTACTGCCCCTGCGTCGAAGTGGGGCTGCGCCTACATCTCACAGATTCAGAGACGCTACGATGCCAAGGAGTATCCCAAAACTCTTGAGGAGTTGGACCGGCTCGATCGAGACCGCTAATGTGCCGGATGTTCGTCGGCTTAAGATTCGCACGTTGCTGAGGCTCGGCAAGCCGAAGGATGCCCGACAGAATACGACAAGCTGGCGGAGGTTGTGGATCAGGAAGGACTGGAGTCGTGGTCCTGCGCGAAGTTGCACTTGGATTTGTCGTCATACTCACGAATGATATGCGAGAACAGATGCGTGGGGCGGCCTACACGGCTCTGAAGGATTGGCATAGTCCGGAATCGATGCCATTCTCTGGAGGGAAAAGGACCTGACACATCGAGTCCGTAACTCTCTTGTCAGAGCCTTAGCAGCTGAGGGTCTCGGCGAACTTCATGCTGGTCGACGCTCACCGAAGTTCCGCCAAGCGTTGGAAGATCAGGCTGCGTTGGTCAAAGAGGCGGTGCTCAAGGGCTTTACAAAGTCACATGATGCTTCGGTCATCTCACTGGCTGAGCCCTTGCTGAAGGACCCAGAAGTACGGGTTCGTGTTGCGGCAGCCGAGGGTGCTCTGTCATCTCAAGCGGTCGAAGGGATGTGATGCGTTGCTGCGCTACGCCAAAGCACCCAATCCAGATGAACGAACGGCAGCCATTCGTGCGCTGGTTGAGCGCCAATCGACAGAGTCTGTTCCGTGTCCTCAAAGATGCGAGTGAAAACCAACAACCATCGGTGCGTGGTGCTGCTGCGACAGGATTTGGTCGTCTGCCGTCGGGCAGAAAAAGCGCTCGTCACACCGAACCGTTTAGGTATCCGCTTCCTCCGGTGCGAATTGCTGCAGCGGTGAAGTTAGGGAAGTTTCATGGGCTTCTAACGCTGAAGAGCCCCTAAAGAGGGCACTCGTTGAGCGTGATGACGCTGTCAGAGCATTCGTGATCGGAGCACTACTGGAGCACGGAGAGCGATATGAGGTAGTGGCCAGTTCCATTCAGGCTCTCATCAACATGAAAGAACCCGCAGTCCCGCTCGTGGCTCGCGCCTTGGGGCATGCCGGAGAGCCTAATCGCGAGTCGGCGCGGTCTGCCTTGATGATATTGATTCAGGTTCGGTGCCTCGGGTATCGCTGCGATTCGGTCGATGGCAAAGATTGAGGGATCACGCGCACGTACGGTTCTTAAGAATAGTTTGCATGACGAAGATGATGCGGTTCGAGCGACGGCAGGAGGCGCACTGCTCATCGTTCTTTCCTCGCTGAATAAGCAGCGGAGTCGAGAATTGCCTTAGGTGTCGATATTCGGGACATTGGGGGATGAGAAATGTCCTGGAAGGAGCTATTCAGATGTTGATTCGATGACGACCTTTTCAATCATGTTCGGCCTCGTTCTCGGTCTCGCGCTTTCCTTTGCCGAAGATAGAGTTTTATTCAATGAAACTCAGACGCCAACGAGTAAGGATGGGACACCGACGGTACTAGAGTTCTGTCGCCCATTCCCACTGGGTTCCACCAGGAAATCGTGATGGGGGACGGATGAGTATCCACGTCACGAGGTTTTCTTGGATTCGTTCTTGATCGATCAATTTGAAGTGACGAACGGTCGATATATCGAGTTTGTCAAAAGCACGGGCCATCGTGTTCCACAGAACCAGACAAATCCCACGAGGAATCTATGGCAAGGCGACAGCATCACGGAGTCAGTTGCTGAGCGTCCTGTGATCAATGTTGATTGGTTTGATGCGGACGCTTACTGCAAATGGGCCGGCAAGCGACTACCCACGGAAGCTGAGTGGGAAAAAGCAGCAAAAGGGACATCCGACCGACGGTTCGTCTGGGGGAATGTTGAGCCGACTGCAAAGCATTTGAATTATAACCAGCGGTGGATCGGCGAAAAGACACTCATGCCGGTCGGAAGTTATGAAGCGGGGAAAAGTCCTTATGGTGCGTATGACATGGCCGGCAACGTATGGGAGTGGGTGAATGATTGGTATGATGCTCGGTACTATGAGAAAAGTCCTGAGAGGAATCCGAAAGGTCCTGAAACCGGGTTGAAGAAAGTCATTCGAGGAGCTGGTTGGCAAAATGAGACACCAACGGTCCGAATCTTTACCCGTGTCGAGAGTGACCCGACCATGCGCAATGAGTCCACAGGGTTCCGATGTGCCACAGAGGTCGGGAGGAAATAGAAACTGGAGACGAGCTTCGTCTCTATCTCCGAAGCTCAAAAGAGCAGAGTTCTCATCTCATATGCAGAATGATCACCGCATCTCTCTTTTTAAACCGGGAACGTTTCCGTTCAAGAGAGCTAGGGAAAACCACTCATCGGTGTGGAATCCTGTGAGGGTTGTATGTCCGGTGCGCAGCGAAAGCCGAGCCAGTTCATCTTCGTATTTGGATCAGTCCCATTCCGTTGAGCCACTCGTACACTTGGTGTGCTGTCGATCCAGCTTCCGCCCCGAAAAATCCTGTCCAGTCCCTTCTCCGGTCCTTCCCGGGTTGCGATTCGGTGCTGTGGCATAGTACTTCGGGTCGTACCAGTCTGCTACCCATTCGGCTACATTGCCGGACATCTGGAAGACTCCGTATGGGCTGAGAGCACCGGCCATACCTGTCAACGGAAATAATCGGGTGGATAGAGCAGGAGTCGTTCTGGACGATCCCTGCATGGGGACCAGACAGGCCTGTCCGGCCGAAAGTTGACCTTGACAGTCCTGCGATCTGATTTCCCCATGGATACAGCCGTCCATCCTTCACGGGCAGCTTTTCCCATTCAGCTTCCGTGGTAGTCTACCAGCCCACTTACAATAGGCTTCGGCATCGGTCCAGTACACGTGCATGACCGGATGGCTCGTCATGGTTTCCTGAAAATTTCCCCCGTCGTATTGCCAATCGATGAGCGGAGGGAGATCATGCGACAGGATAAATTTCAAAAAATTGGACGGTCTTGTTACTTGGAACCGATCGATTTCCGTAGGCGTCAAGATAGACGGTTTTCTGTGGCAGTTCGGCTTGAATACGCGTTCCGATCGGCCCTCTTGTCGCTTCCCATGAAAACTCCCCGCTGGGATCAGGACCATTTCATCATGAGCCGGCAGCCTGGCCCGTTCAGCCGCAGCTTCTTCCCTTCTGGAGTCCATTGTCGGACGACATCGGCCACATCCAGTGCGTATGCAGCACTTCCGGTGATGACTCCTATCAACGCAACGCCTACAATAATTCCTAACGGCGTGCACGGCCCATCCTCCCTTTCAACTGATATGGTTGTGTTAACAGTCCAGGACCGGTCTGCTCCGGCACCGGGGTATCGAATCCTTCCAATGGGTGGAAGTTGACCGGTAGGTTGAAGAGATAGTCAGATACCGAACGCATTTTGACATGGTGGTATTCCACGATCCAACTGCCGTCTTTTTTGGCCAGCTTCATGGGAAAGTGGATATCGCTAGCCAGCCATTGGTAGTACTCGTCGACGCGCTCCCCTTGTTTTGTTCTGACCTCGTAGAGGATCGTGGGGTGCCCTTCTCGCATTTCCGTGCCGATTTCCTCACGAGAAACTTCTCCCTCTAGGCGCTCTTTGACCATGAGATCCTGCTCAGGACTATAGGGGACAGTCTTGAAATGCTTCATTCTCGACAGCAGCAGCCACACCACCTGTTTATCCTTGCGCACGATGCTGACGTTCACAGGTCCCATGGTATGGTGCTCGATGCGCCACATCGCATCACGGTAGTAGATATAGGCCTTCCGTGTTTTGCCGTCGATCTTGATCACTTGGTCTGCGGTAAATTCGAGCGCGAAT
>JAMXAU010000086.1 GCA_024281365.1 Nitrospira sp. | reverse complement strand
CGTAGTCTCAGCTACACGCTGATGTTCCCGTTACGGATAGATAACGCAATGGGCGTCCAGTCGTCTGTCCTTCGAAGACGCCGGAGAAGGATTTCACAGGTTATCCGACTCTTGCCGCTGGTGACATGGCGGAAGATGCCCGGCTTCCGCCGGTCGAGATCTTTCTGAATATCTTCTACTGAGAGGGCAAGTCCGGGCGGGCATCCATCGACGACGCACCCAATCGCCGGTCCGTGGCTCTCGCCGAATGAGGTGACTGTGAATATATGCCCAAAGGTGTTGCCTGCCATAAAAACAGGAACTCCCTACTCGACCAGATCCAGCTTGATACGCAGTTCTTTCAACTGATTCTGATCCACAGTTGATGGTGCATCGGTCAGCGGACATTGCGCCTTCTGTGTCTTGGGATGCTGATGACACTTGCGGATGGAATCGGCACTTGCCCAGTAGCATCACTAAGCGATCCAGCCCAAAGGCGATTCCACCGTGCGGCGGAGCCCCGTACTCCAGCGCCTCAAGCAGAAATCCAAACTTGACCGCTGCATCCTCCTTGCCGATCCCCAATAGATCGAATACTTTGCTCTGGATATGCTCCCGGTGCGATTCAATGCTGCCGCCACCGATTTCGCTTCAGTTGAGCACCATATCGTAGGCCTTCGCTTTCACTTTTTCCAGCGGGTCGGTTTCGAACAGCCCCAGATCTTCATCGAGCGCGGCCGTGAAGGGATGGTGGATAGCCACATACCGCTTCTGCTCCGCATCATAGTCCAGCATGGGGAAATCGACCACCCACAAGGGCTTCCAAGCTGTCGTATCGATCAGCTTCAACTCTTCCCCCAACAAGAGTCTGATTCGCCCCATCACATCGTGGACGACTGACGACTTGTCGGCACCAAAGAGGACCAGATCCCCAGGCTTCGCTTCCGGCAGGGCTGCTGCAAACGCCTTCGCATCCAAGAACTTCGCGATGACGGACTCCAGCTGGCCTTCTGCCGTCAACTTCAACCAAGCGAGACCTTTCGCCCCGAAACTCTTTGCCGTTTCCCCTAGCGCATCGATTCGCGTACGAGACAGAGTCGCGCCACCTTTGACAATCAAGGCTTTGACGATCCCGCCCTTGGTGGCTGCATCCTTGAAAACCTTAAACTCACTCGCAGCCCCGAAAGCCGTCATGTCATAGAGCGGCATCTAAACGGAGATTCGGTTTAATCGGACCCATGGGCGCATGGCCTCGCGTAGGCCCATTTTGTAACGACAGTCCGGCAACTGCACCTCCACCCACCTTCTTGAAGATCGTGACGATCATGCGCTCCATCAGGCTCATCACTGATGGCGATTGCTCGACGAACGACATTTCTTTGATCGATCTGTGTGAATTCAGGCTGCCGATCGTTGCGAAGGTCTTCATCCCGAAAACAGCGGGCGATTTGGTAGTAGCGATCGACGCCGCTGACCATGAGCACCTGCTTAAACAATTGCGGTGACTGCGGCAGCGCAAAGAACTGCCCGGCGTTCACGCGGCTCGGCACGAGATAATCCCGTGCACCCTCCGGTGTACTTTTCGTCAGAATCGGTGTCTCCACCTCCAGGAAGCCTTCGGCATTCGCGAATTCCCTGGTGGCCTGCGTAATGCCGTGACGGAGACTCAACAGCTTTTGCATTCTGGGGCGACGAAGATCCAGGAAGCGATACTTCAACCTGATCGATTCCGTCACATCCGCGTCGTCTTCAATCAAGAACGGCGGTGTCTTCGCCTCATTCAGAATTTCCACGTCGTGACAAAGATCTCAATCTCCCCGGTCGAGAGGATCGGGATTCTTTGATTCATCGGGCCGTGCCATGACCTGCCCGGTCACGGACACGACACATTCGCTGCGGAGTGTGTGGGCCGCTTGATGGCACCGAAGATTGCGCTCGGCATTGAACACCACTTGCGTGATGCCGGTCCGGTCTCGCAGATCGATAAAAATCACCATGCCATGGTCGCGCCGCCGCTGCACCCAGCCATTCAAGACGACGGTTTCCCCGATCTGTTTTGTATTCAACTCGCCGCAGCGATGTGTGCGGATGTTCATGCCGTTCTCGCTTTCTTTCCAACATACTTCTTGGCCTTAACCGGTCTGGCCCAGCCCTCGCGCCTGACCAGCCGCTTGGGACCTGGCATCGCCTCTTCTCCCCGCTCGACCGAGGTCACCCGTTGTTCCACCAGTTCGCGCAAGGCATTCGCTTCATAATCGCTGAGGAAACGAAACTCGCCGGGCTCCAGATTGCCGAGCGCCAGCGGTCCCATCCTTATGCGTATGAGCTTGATCACCATATGCCCCACGGACTCCAACATCCGTTTCACTTGATGTTTACGACCTTCCCGAATCGTGATCTCCAGCCAGGAGTTCGCCTCGGCTCGCTTCACTTTCTTGACGACCGCCGGGCCTGTCATCCCGTCCTCCAGTTTGACTCCGCGCTGCAGTTGACCGATCTCACTATCTGTCAGCACGCCTTTGACCTTGATCAAATAGGTTTTGGGCACATGATACCGCGGATGCAACAGGGCCTGGGCCAGATCGCCGTGATTCGTCAACAACATCAACCCTTCACTATCGAAATCCAATCGCCCAACCGGAAACACTCGCACGGTCACGCCATGAAGAAAATCCTTCACGGTGTCCCTGCCACCGGGATCGTCCAACGTTGACATCACGTTCTTCGGCTTATTCAATACCAAATACACAAACGGCTGCGCCGAGGTGAGATGCTTGCCATCGACCTTCACGTGATCGCGCCCCGGATCGACCTTCGTTCCGAGTTCGGTCACGACCTTGCCGTTGATCGTCACACGGCCACTGGCGATCAGCATCTCCGCCTTCCGGCGTGAAGCCAACCCTGTACTGGCGATAAGCTTTTGGAGACGGAGTTCCATAAAGATGCGTGAAACGTCAGAAGTGAGAAGTGAAACGACCGGCTGCTTTGTCCTTTTACTTTTTACTTCTAACTTTTCACTCCCATTCAATCGTACTCGGCGGCTTCGAGCTGATGTCGTAGACGACTCGATTCACACCCTTCACTTCATTGATAATCCGATTCGACATTCGGCCCAGCACCTCATTGGGAATCTTCGCCCAGTCGGCCGTCATGCCATCCACGCTCGTTACGGCACGAATGGCAATCACATGTTCATACGTCCGTTGATCACCCATCACGCCAACCGTGCGAATCGGTAACAGCACGGCAAACGCTTGCCAGATTTCCCGATAAAGCCCGGCGCTTCTGATCTCCTGATCGACAATCGCTTCCGCGGCACGAAGAATCGCCAATCGTTCCGCGGTCACCGCACCCAACACACGAATCGCTAATCCCGGGCCCGGGAACGGCTGCCGCCAGATGATCTCATCCGGCAACCCCAGCTTATGCCCTAGTACCCGCACTTCGTCTTTAAAGAGCTCTCGCAGCGGCTCGATCAGTTTGAGTTTCATCCGTGCCGGCAACCCGCCGACATTGTGGTGCGTCTTGATCGTGGCCGAGGGCCCTTTGAAACTGACACTTTCGATCACGTCGGGATAGAGTGTGCCTTGGACCAGAAATTTCGTCCCCTTGAGCTTCTTCGATTCGGCGTCAAAATGCTTAATGAATTGCCGGCCAATGATTTTTCGCTTTCGCTCTGGATCCGTCACACTCTTTAAAGCCGTGAGAAACGGCTTCGTCCCATCGAGCACTCGGAGATTCAGGTGGAGTTGCGAGGCAAAAGTTTTCTGGACTTGCTCCCGTTCACCCGCTCGCAAGACACCATTGTCGACAAAGATACAGGTTAACTGATCCCCGATCGCCCGATGCGTCAGCGCTGCTGCGACCGAAGAATCAACCCCACCACTCAAGGCACAGATGACTCGCTCTTTGCCGACCTGTTCACGAATCTGCTTCACCGCGGTTTCGACATAGGACTGCATGGTCCACGTCGGTTTGCAGCCACAGATTTCATAGACGAAGTTCCGTAGAATTTTCGTACCTTCGGACGTGTGGGCGACCTCTGGATGGAACTGCAGGCAATAGACCCGCCGCTTGGCATCATCCCGCTTCATGGCGGCAACGGGCGAGTTACCGGTATGCGCGATCGATCGGAACCCCGGCGGCATCCGCTCAATGCGATCACCGTGTGACATCCAAACCGTGGTCAGCTGCTTGACGCCCACCCCCTTAAAGAGATCACTCGCATCGTCGATCGTGAGCTCAGCGCGGCCATATTCACGATGAGTCGACTTGGTGACTTCTCCTCCGGACAGATGGGTCACCAGCTGCATGCCGTAACAAATGCCAAGGATGGGGATATGCTGATCAAAGAGTTCTTTGGCAATGGATGGAGCTTTCTTCTCATAGACACTGGATGGCCCGCCGGACAACACAATGCCCTTCGGCCGATAGGCAAGGATTGTGGCTAATGAAGCTGTGCAGGGGAAAATCTGCGAGTAGACCTGCGCCTCACGAATGCGGCGGGCAATCAACTGTGTGTATTGGGACCCGAAGTCCAGAACCAGAATTCTATCGTGCCAGAGTTCCATGGTTGAGAAGAGTGTATAGCTTATAGCTGATGGCTAATGGCCGGAGATAGGAAATGCGGAAGGCGAAGGAGCATCAGCCTCCGGCGTTTCTGCTATTGGCTATACGCCACACGCCATGGGCTCCCATCCTATTCCCAATCCATCCGGTAGTTCGGAGCTTCTTTGGTGATGATGACATCGTGAACATGACTCTCTCGGAGGCCGGCAACAGACTGCCTGATGAACGTGGCGTTCTTCTGGAGATCGGCAATCGACTTACACCCGCAGTATCCCATTCCAGACCGGACACCACCGACCAATTGATAGACCACCGCCGCCAAGGGCCCCTTGTACGGCACGCGCCCTTCGATTCCTTCCGGAACCAACTTCTGCGCCGGGCGTCCTCCCTGTCCATATCGATCGCCCCCACCACGCTCCATCGCGCCGATGGACCCCATGCCACGGTAGACCTTATATGTTCTGGCCTGATACAGCACTGTCTCTCCTGGAGACTCTTCCGTTCCAGCAAACAGCCCACCAAGCATGACCGACGACGCGCCAGCCGCGAGTGCTTTGGCAATGTCGCCGGAAAACTTGATCCCCCCATCCGCAATAACCGGCACGCCGGTTCCACGTAAGACCTTGGCGCAATCAGCGATGGCCGTCAGCTGCGGCATGCCGGCACCCGACACGATCCTGGTCGTACAAATCGACCCCGGCCCGACCCCGACCTTGACCGCGTCGACTCCGACTTTCAGCAGATCCTTTGCCGCCTCCGCCGTGCCGATGTTTCCCGCAACCAGCTCAAGCTCCGGATACAGCTTCTTGATCATCTTCGCGGTATTCAACACGGCTTGTGAGTGGCCGTGGGCGGTATCGATCACCACAAGATCCACGCCTGCCTTCCTCAAGAGGGTCACGCGTTCTTGAGTATCCTGCCCGACACCGACCGCCGCCCCAACTCGCAAGCGTCCATGCCCGTCCTTGCAGGCATTGGGGTATTTGATCCGCTTTTCAATATCCTTAATGGTGATGAGCCCCTTCAATTCATACTGCTTGTTGACGACCGGCAATTTTTCGATCCGGTGCTCGTGCAGGATCTCCCGCGCCTTCTCTAGACTGGTGCCTTCCGGCGCCGTCACCAACCGGTCCCGCTTCATCACCTGTGACACTTTCAGGTCCATTCTGCTTTCGAACCGCAGGTCTCGATTGGTCAGGATCCCCACCAGCTTGCGCCCCTTGGTGACAGGAATCCCAGAGATGCGATATTTCGCCATGAGCTGGTGTGCGTCTCGAATGGTTTCATCGGGAGAAATGGTGACAGGATCCATGATCATCCCGCTCTCAGACTTCTTGACCCGATCTACCTCCATGGCTTGATCAGCCGGAGACAGAACCCGGTGCATAATGCCAATCCCCCCTTCACGGGCCATCGCGATCGCCAACCGTGACTCTGTCACCGTATCCATGGCCGCACTGACCAGCGGGATATTGATCCTGATGTTCCGCGAGATGAAGGTGCTCGTATCGACTTCGTTGGGTAGAATCTGTGACTTAGCCGGCACCAGAATCACGTCGTCGTAGGTCAGTCCTAGTCGCGGCTCTTTATCAAGCATCGTTCCCTCGTCAGACCTTCTGAGTTCGTTGCGCTTTTTCCAACTCGGCCAGATCCTCTGCCTCGTCTTGCAGCCGCTCACTACCCTCTTCCGCCGGCATAAACTGCTGCACGCGGGTGTTGCCGCTGTCGATGACAAACACACTGCCTTTCGCATCAACGGCGACCCCGTACGGGAAATTAAATTGCCCGTCACCGTTGCCGAACCCGCCCCACTGCGTGATGAAATTGCCCTCGCGGTCAAACTTTTCGATCCGATGATTTCCCGTATCCGTCACATACACATCACCAGCTCCATCCACGGTGATCCCCCAGGGCGAGCGTAGTTGTCCAGCTTCCTGTGCCAAGGAACTACTGGCATGCCCGGCTGCCGGACTGCCTCCCCATTTCGTCAAGAGCTGCGGCAACACGTTGGTACTGGTGTCGAACTTCTGAATGCGGTGATTGCCCATGTCGACGACGTAGACCGTTCCATCCTCCTGGTCGACCGCCACCCCGCGGGGGAAATAGAACTGCCCGTCTCCGTTACCGAAGCTGCCCCAGGCCATGATGAACTCGCCTGCCATATCGAACTTCTGTACCCGGAAATTAGCGCTGTCGACCACATAGACATACCCTCGCACACGGTCGACGGCAATGCCCCAGGGCGCATTGAACTGGCCCTCGCCGTTCCCGCGTGAGCCGAACTTCATCAAATAGCCACCGAGTTTCCCGTCGAACTTCTGCACGCGATGGTTGTTGGTATCGACCACCCAGACATCACCCTTCCCGTCGCAGGCGATCCCGGTGGGATTATGGAAGTTGGCATTGGCGGAGCCGAAGCTTCCCCACAGGATGATAAAGTTGCCCGCACTGTCGAATTTCTGCACGCGATTGTTACCGTTATCCACGACAAACAGCGAACCCTGCTGATCCACGCAGAGTCCGTACATCGGCGCCATGAATTCCCCGCCGTGCAACAACGAGGCACCGCGACCAGGCTTCCCCCATTTTGCGACACAGAGATAGCCCGAGGTATTGACGAGAATGGTGGTACTCGCTGGAGTCGAGACATTGTTCCCAATGTCCTTAAACCACACATACACTGTCTTCTGGCCGTCGGCCGGAGACAGAATGAACGGAATCGTCGCTCCAAATTTGATCGCCGGCGTCACATCCACCCACCCCGGCGTGCCGGCCATGGGCGTCAATGGACTCTCGGAAATGAAATAGGCCCCGACGCCCGTGTCCAAATCCGTCGCCGAGATTGTCACCACCACATCCGGCGAATTCGTCATGAACGCCCCGTGGTTGATCACGGCATAGGGGTTCTGCGGTGCCGTGATATCGATAAGCACGGGCATCGCCGTCACCTCTTCGGATAACCCGCTCTCCGTCCCATCTTCAAACGATGCCGTCACGGCGTAAAAATAAGGGGTGTCGTTGGTAAGACCTTCATGGGTATAGGGATTCGTTACGCCTTCGATCTTCGTAGCCCCCTCAAGTGTAATGTGGGGAGAGGTACTAAAATAGAGGTTGTACGACTGCGCACCGGACACCTCCATCCAGCTCAGGAAGACCTCCGTATCACCTGCCTTGACGGCAAGGCTGCGAGGCGGCTGCACGACTCCGGCATCTGCAGCCTGCGCAGGCTGCTCTTTGCCGCGGTTCAACTCCTCTTCCGTCGGCACATACTTAAGAATGCGATTGTTCCCGCTATCGACGACAAACACACAGCCTTCTTTGTCCACGGCAATCCCGTAGGGGAAGTTGAGCTGTCCCTCCGCCTTCCCTCGGTTTCCAAACGAGCAGAGAAAGGTCCCGTTCCCATCGAACTTCTGGATCCGGTGATTGCCGCTATCGACCACGTAGACATTGCCCAGTGCATCACAGGCGATCCCCCAGGGAGATCTGAATTGACCGGGTCCACTCCCCTCACGCCCCCACTTTGTCAGAAAACTTCCACGCGTATCGAATTTCTGAATACGGTTATTGCTCTCATCGGCCACATAAATATTCCCGACAAAATCCACCGCGACCCCGCGCGGGAAAAAGAAGGCACCATCGAAGCTGCCGTCTCGCCCCCACTTCAACAGCGGCTGCCCGTCGGCTTGAAACTTTTGAATCCGCGCATTGCTCGTGTCGGACACATAGACGTTGCCGTCTTGATCCGTGGTAATACCCCACGGCACGTCGAACCGCCCCATCTCAGCGCCGCGCCAGGCAAACCCGAACTTCCCCCAGGCCTTCTGGGCATTCCCCTCGAGATCGAACTTCTGCACGCGGTTATTCCCGCTGTCTGCCACATAGACGACATCGTCCGGTCCGACAGCCAACCCGCGGGGATAATAGAATTGCCCTTCCTGCGAACTGGGCTCACCTCCCCATCGGGCCAGAAACTTCCCCGTCTTGTCGAACTTCTGAACGGAATGGTTGTCGGTATCCGCCACATAGAGATTCCCCTCTTTGTCGAGCGCAATACCCGTCGGAGAACTGAGTTCACCATCATCTACGCCCTCGCATCCAATCACCATGGCGAGGAGATAGGGCGATGGAATCGCCATGACTTCTTGAGATTCGAGACTTTCGCCCTTCGGCGTCACCACCGTGACGACATAGTGGTAGCAGGTACCATTGGCGAGGTCGTCATGGACGTAGGGACTGGAGGCCCCTTCCAGGCAGGTCGCCTTGTCTTTCTTGACCCCGATGACGCTCTTAAAATCTTCCGGACCAGCGATAGGGCGGGTCAACTCCGAGAACTTGATCTGCACGCCCTTGGTTGTCTGGAAGTAGAGGTTATAGTACATGGCATCCGGAACCGGATCCCACGTAATGGTAATGCGCCCGTTTCCAGACTTGGCGTGGACATTTTGCGGAGGCAGCGGCAGCTCTTCTTCTTCAGCAACCGGATCTCCACCACCCCATTCTCCTGGGAGCCCATCGATACATAGGCGACGATTGAAGCGCTGCGAGTCATCACACAACCAGGCGTTCATCACAATGTTGCCTCAGCGTTACTTGTGAAAATGGTTCGGAAACGGCGGAACTTTCAAATATTTAGATTGGCTGATCACTCTAGCAAAGCGATGGAAATAGAGTCAAGGTAACGACCGGATGACCGTCCGAATATCTCCTCCTCAGACGAGACAAGCCTCTATGGTATCTGAGGCCGAATCGATTACAATGCCCTGGCTACCCGATTGGACTCTCGTGCAAGAGGTGACCATCCTCTCGCACCGATATTGCTGAATGCTCGATACGCCTAAACCGAAAGGAGCCTGGCAGAACAGCGATGTGGAATTTCATACTCGGTGTGATAGTCGGTACTGTTCTCACGGCGATGCTGGTCCAAGCCGCTGGGAAAGATGGAACCGGAGGGAATACACGGCCTCTAGGCCTAAACGACGAACGGGAGCGGCAGTTTCAGCTTCAACTTGAACAGATGCGGCAACAGACTGAATTAGAACAGGAACGGATGCAGGGGAAAAAGAAGCCCTGCTAGCGAACCATTAGGCCACCTGGCGTATCACGGCTCCGTCGGCTTCGAATAGAACGGAGAGCCCACAGCTCGTGATTGAACGGCAGAGAGACTACATATTCAAAGGTGAATCAATATGAGGATGTTTCAAATCAAACACACGGTGAGCTATGAACTCACTCTGGCTGCGGGAACGGAGCAGGAAGCCATTCTCAAAGCGAAAAGCATTCCAC
>JAMXAU010000085.1 GCA_024281365.1 Nitrospira sp. | reverse complement strand
GGAGCCGTGATACATCTGATGTAAGACAACGACGTCCCACTCGACTCTGAAGCAGTGATCACAGCATACAAAGGAGATATTCAATGCCGCCTAAACTACAGATTGATCCCATCGTAAAGGTCACCAAGACGGACGAGGAATGGAAGCGACAACTTTCTCCCACAGCCTATCGGGTCCTACGACATGAAGATACGGAGCGAGCATTCGTCAACCCCCTGCATGAGAATCACCAGGCCGGCACGTACTACTGTGCAGGGTGCGACCTTCCACTGTTTTCGTCTGCGCATAAGTTCGATAGTGGAACCGGCTGGCCGAGTTTTTGGCAGCCGATCGATCCTCGAGTCGTAGAAACTCGAACAGACTTTGCACTCTTTATCCCTCGGACAGAGGTCCACTGTACCCGATGCGAAGGCCACCAGGGGCATGTTTTTAAGGATGGCCCCAAACCCACAGGCCTCCGATACTGTATCAACGGAGCGGCACTCACATTCTTGGCCGATTGAGATCCAACGGTTTTCACGCGCTCACATGACCAGGCTCTACGTAGGACGCACAGGGAGGCGTCCCACACTCCCAGTTGCCCCCCCTGGCACTTGTGATCCGGTTCGCGGTACAATTCCACACCAGTCATGACCGGGTTCAGAGTGTAATGCTCCGCTCCATACGATCCTATACGTGGCTTCTCCTCCCTCTCGTTCTACTCTCCTGTGGAAAGGTCGGGGGTCTGTTCGGCTCGACCACTGACCCCTGCGCACTGGTCACTGTCGAAGAGGCCCAACAGGCGCTTGGGGAGCCAGTAGAAGAAGGGACACCATCTGAACCCAAGACATGCCTCTTCAGGGCCCATCGGAGTGATGGCAATACTGTCACCGTTCAACTCCATGATAGCTCCGGTCAGGACCGGCGGGCCTGGTTCAACAAGGAGCGGCTTCGGCGTGACAGTCGGCTGATCCCGGGCCTTGGCGAGGGAGCGGTCAGAATCGATTCGGCCTCTCTCTCCCGTCTGACGTTTCTGCACGAGGATGAGCTGATCACCGTGATCGTCGCCTCGACGAAACAGAAGCACCTCGCTGACGCCGTCACCCGATTGAGTCGGGCGGTTGCCGAGCGGTATGGTGCCACCTTGACCGCAACCATCCCCTCCACGGTCACCAGCCCCACCACGGAACAGAATTCACACCGGGAGGCCGGTTCTCGCGCAGCCCCCGTGACACTCACCAAAATACGTCCGGCTCCTGAGGCTCTTCAGGACGGACCCAAGAAATCCACGTCCATTGATCCGACGAACCTGATCGGGACCTGGCATACTCGCGTCTCACGTGGCACGACACAGCATGACCTCCTGCTGGTCATCAAACCGAACTTAGAATGGTCGCTCTCTTCGATGATGGAATTCGATGGCATCTTGAATGCCGAATCCGGCCTGTGGTCCCTGGAACGAGCGAACACATTCAGAGGTCTCGGATGGAAAGGAACCTATCGAATCACCGCACCGAATGCATTCGCCACGACCGGAAGTGTTCAGGCGAATTGGAAACGGCTCGTGACCGATCAGAACCCTGCACGCATTCCGGCTGAACTCTGGAACCTCCGGCGGGAAGCGACGAGTGTGCCTGTCTTCCAACTCAAGACCGTTGACCCTGACCTCATCGGGCAATGGGAAGGCTCCGGCACCTATGCTGGCGGTCCTGCTACCTTTGTGTGGGCCATCCAGCCATCGGCAGCGACGGATTTATTGATCGTGGACAGTCTCAAAGGAACGGTTCAATCGAAGGACGGACTTCCTCAACTGCACCCGGCACAGAAAAAGCAACAACGTGTGAGCGTGATCGCCTTCAACGATCATGGATTTACCACCACGGACGGAAAAACCAACCTCAAATGGAACAAACTGCAACAACCGCAATTCACAGAAACCCGTCAGCTCTAGTCGTTACGACCATCGATCACGCCAGGATCACCTCGTATGACTGAACCAACTGAGCGTATTGGCTTCGTCGGGATCGGTCGGATGGGTGCCAATATGGCTCGTTGTCTCCATGAACGCGGCCTCCATCTGACATCGGTCTACGACCTTCATTCCGCAGCCGCCGTTGACTTGGCGAATGAACTTCGTGTCTACCCGGCACACACACCAGCTGAGGTTGCTGACCGGTCATCCGTCATCATCACGGTGGTGTCGGATGATACGGCGATGCGTGCGATCTTCTCTGCAACCGACCAAACCAGTCTCCTCGGCAACGTTCGAGGTCGGCTCTTTGTCAATTGCGCCACCCTCTCTCCCAGCACCCATCAAGACATTGAGGGCTTGGTCACTGAGCGGGGGGGACTGTGCCTTGAAGCCTGCATGGCAGGAAGTATCACTCAGGCTAGGAAAGGCACCCTATACCTCATGTGCGGGGGCAAGCCCGAGGCTTTTGCTCGTGCAGAGACCATCCTTGCCAGGCTCGCAACAACAGTCCGTTACATCGGTCCAGCCGGCGAAGCGGCAAAGGTCAAGGCCCTGGTGAATATGGTGATGAACAGCAATACCGCTGCATTGGCGGAAGGACTTGGGCTCGGAGCGGCGCTTGGGATCGACCTCACCCTCCTGCGCGACGTGTTTAGTCAAACAGGCGCCGCGTCACGAGTCTTGGAAACGGACGGAGAAGACATGCAACAACGTGCGCACGACTGTTACTTTTCTGCTGCCCATGCCGCAAAGGACTCCGCCATCGCCCTCAACTTGGCTAAGAATCTCGGCCTTTCGCTACCCGTGGGAGAAGCAACCCTTGCTCAATATCAACGGTTGATCGTACAGGGAAAAGGTGAGCTCGATAAATCTGCAGTTGCCGAGCTGACTTTTGTTGATCGTCTTGGATCCTCACCAACACATGGCTGATCTCAATACCCTGCTCCGTAATCAAGTTGGAGGGATCATTGGAAAATCCGTGGGAACAGGGCAGGAAGAGCCGCCGTCTCGGTCAATGACTCTCTAGACTTGAAAGAACTGCCTGACATGCTCGACCGGCACACAACCGACGAGCAAGTCACCATCCGACGACACAAGGAGGGGCACTCCGTTTTGCCCAGTCGCATGCCAGGCGGTTTCCCATTTCTGAGCAAGCACCTGGCTCTGCCCATCACCGTTGTCCACGACATGCTCCCCTGCCAATTCCTTCAATACCACCGGATCAGAAATGTCTCGCTCTTCGCACCAGAAGGCTCGGTACGTTCGCCGAACAAAATCCATCCCCACCCGTGGTTCCTTTTGTAAGAGCATGATCGCTTGTTCAATCGCCGGAAGCGTATTCGGTTTTCCAGGTGGTAACGCGATCGGCAATCCTGGAGCCAGCCGCTGCACCATCGTCACTTCATGTCGAAGCTCCGCACCTAATGAGCCGCTCCACGGCTTCATGGGACGCGGCAACTGCGGGGCATGCTGGACTCCGCGCCACTCGCAGCGGTCGATCACACCCACATCATGCAGTCTTTCGTGCAGGGCGTAACAGAACGGACAGTTAAAGTCACTATAGAGGATCACGCGATCAGATGGAGAATCAGGGACCATACACGCCACTCTACCGAACTGGCGAGCGAGAATCTACCTCCCTTTACCTGCCGTGGAAGCGCACTGTGATTGGGAGCTAAGTGGAGTGCTGTCGTAACAATTCCTGAAGACCAGCCCGTAGGGCCGGCAGTGTGAGCGGCTTGGTCACCACCTTGTCCATACCAGCCTGGCGACACCTCTGAGCATCTTCATCGGAGGCATGACCGGTAAGCGCCATGATCGGGAGATGATTGAGCGCCCCTTCCTCACGACGGCGAATTTCGCGTGTCGCTTCGTACCCATCCATTTCAGGCATCTCACAATCCATCAACACAATATCATATGCAGTTCGCGTAATAGCCTCCACCGCTTCTCGTCCTGTACGCGCCACTTCAACTTGGCAGCCTAACTTTTGCAGGAACTTGCAGGCCACAACTTGATTGATTTCGTTGTCATCTGCGACCAATACCCGCTTTGGAATCCCCTGCTCACTGAAAGCGGATTGGTCCGTCCCTACCGATAATGTACTGGCCTCCCGAAGGATCGCCGGAAGTAGATTGGTAGTATAGCTGAAGGTGCTACCTTTGCCGAACTGGCTTGAGACCGAAATGGTTCCTCCCATCAGTTCAACAAGCTGGTGACAAATCATAAGACCAAGCCCGGTCCCGCCGAATCTTCTTGCGGTGGACGCCTCGGCCTGGGCATAGGCTTTAAACAATTGAGCCTGTTGTTCAGCAGTCAACCCGATACCCGTATCACGGACACTCCATTGCAACACCACCGTGTCCGTGTTTTCAGACAGCCTGGGTTTTACAGCGACCGCAATCGTGACGCCTCCCTGTTGTGTGAACTTGATCGCATTCCCCACAAGATTGAACAGGATCTGCCTCAACCTGATTGGATCACCACGAAACTCCTCCGGTACATCCGATTCGATCTCCACGGCAACAGTCAGACCTTTCTGAGCAGCCAACCCATCCGTTAAGGTGGTGACATCTCGAATGAGTCCTCGCAGATTGACATTGGCCACCTCTAAGGTCATCTTCCCGGCCTCAATTTTTGAAAAATCCAGAATATCGTTGACCAATGTCAGTAACGCTTCCGCGGAGCGATGCATCGTCTCGATAAGCTCTCGTTGCTGGTCGGTTAACGAGGTATCTTGAAGGAGCTGCGTGCATCCCAGCACACCATTCATGGGAGTTCGCAACTCATGACTCATGGTGGCAAGAAAGATCCCCTTCGCCCGTGCCGATTCCTCCGCCGCTTCCTTGGCACGACGCAACGCGACATCCGAGGTAATATCGAGCCCATATGCACGGATCAGCTCAAGATCGCGGAGGGGAAAGAACGACCACGCGATGACACGATCCCCCACAAGATGTTCAACCCGAGGCAACGACACATCAGTAGAGAGACACTCCTGAAGCATGGCCGGAAGATGTCCTGGAAACATCACCTCAATCCCGGCATCGAGCAGCCCACACCGTCCCATCAAATTCAACATGCCTGTGTTGGCATAGAGCATGGCACCCGTCGCATCAAACTCTACGATGGGGTTGGGCGCATCCTCAGCCAGTCGGGCCGCTCGTTGCACATCACGTTGAACTTCCATCGCATCGGTCAAGTCACGAACGATCACGACGCCTCCGACAAACACTCCCTGCTGTAATCGAGGCCAGAAGGAGAGTGACAGCTCAAATTGAGTCCCATCCTCGCGAGTCCATATATGAGAAGGAATCACAACGAGCTCTCCAGTACTTTTCATTCGAGTGAATGGGCATTCTGAAGTAGTGCTCTCCCCTACGGTGAGACAGCCCATTAAGTCGTGAAACCCTATCCCGATCACCGTGCGTGTTCGTCCGACCAATTGCTGTGCCTCGCCATTCAGTAGCCCAATACGATTGTCACGGTCGAGGAAGAAGATGGCCTCAGGGACCGCTTCCCACAAGAAGCGAGCATCATCACTGGTCAGGACGTTCAGTGATCCGTTCCCAGAATTCGAGGGAGCACTATTCATGGAATCCGTCATAGGTATGCGTGAGAGGCTTTCGAACCTCCTTTCTATCGGCAGAACCGGAGATCCTCTAAAGTCTCACTAGCTGTCATCTCTAGCCTATGGTGTTCGTTTCTGTCGATTGATATCAATTGCATCACCGCATTCTCCTTCGAGTAAAGTTCTGCTCGTACCCTCCGATAAGTCACACGACGGGGCATACTAGAATCTCCAAGGGAGGTGTCTATGATATCCGCCATACACACCGCACTCTCGGGCCTGGCTGCCTTTGGGAAACAGATCGAAGTCGTGGCGCACAATGTCGCCAACCTCAACACCGACGGTTTCAAGAAATCCCGAACAGAATTTATGGAAGTCCAGACCGGAGGAGTCCTACCCGTGGTTGAGAAAGACCATACATCGGGCCCAACGGTGCTACGAGATACAGGTGGGAATCAGTTCCCCGTCGAGCTTTCCAATGTTGATCTGGGTGAGGAGACCGTACAACAGATGCTGGCTCAACGAAGCTTTGAAGCCAATCTTCAGACTATCAAGACTGGTAATGCGTTGCTCGGCAGCGTCCTCGACATCAAGAAGTAGCGTCACGTCGGCCTTCTATGTCGAGCGGTGCTATTGGAGCGGTCAGAGCCGAGGCATCATCCGACTCTTCCTCAATTGGGATATTTCTTCGGACATAGCATTTTTCTCTCCCACTGTGCTATGTCCGGCTCATGACACCTCAACGTGTGCTGTTAGTCATCCCTCCTTTAACCCAGTTGAATACGCCCTATCCATCCATCACCTATCTGACCGGATTTCTTCAGTCACGTGGGATTCAGGTGGAACAGGCAGACCTCGGTATTGAAATGGTGCTCCGGCTTTTCAGTACCGACGGCTTACGATCCGTGTTCAAAGAACTGCACAACAACAGGAGCGTCCTTCCAAAAGAAGCCGTCCAAATGATGCAGGCCGAACATCGCTACCTGGAACTGATCGGACCCGTCATCACCTTCTTGCAAGGCCGGAGTCCAGACCTCGCCGATCGCTTCATGCAACCTGGCGTGCTACCCCAAGGACCACGGTTTCGGGGTCGGCGGACATTTCCTCGCTCGGTGTCAATCAGCGACCGAGCCAAACAATGGGCCACATTCTTTCTTGAAGACCTCGCCGATCTCGTACAAGCCACCATCACTCCGCACTTCGGTTTGAGCCGGTATGCCGAGCATATCGGGCGCAGTGCGTCATCGTTCGATCAAATCGCCACCGCGCTGGCGGCGCCCCAGAGCCTGATAGATGAGTGGGTACGGGATCTCTTCTGGAGTCATTTTCAACGAACTCGACCGACGCTCGTCGGCCTATCGATCCCCTTTCCAGGCAATCTCTATGGTGCGTTCGTCATCGCACAATCGATCAAGGAGCAGTACCCTGACCTCCCTGTTGTCATTGGTGGTGGCTACGTAAACACTGAGCTCCGTCGAGTGGCTGATCCTCGAGTGTTTGACTACGTTGACTACATCACGTTCGACAACGGTGAACGACCGCTCCTCTCTTTGATTGAGCATCTCTCTGGACAGCGACATCACCGAGCGTTGTGTCGAACGATGTATCGTGACCAGAATCGAGTAGTGTATGCCGATGATCCCCGTCTCACTGACTTCTCGATGGATGATATCGGGTGTCCGACCTATCGAGGCTTGGCGCTGGGTCGTTATCTGACCATTCTCGATAGCACCAACCCCATGCATCGCCTGTGGTCGGAGGGTCACTGGAACAAACTCACCGTGGCCCATGGGTGTTATTGGAAGCAGTGTACGTTTTGCGATGTGGGGTTGAACTACATCAGTCGCTACGAAATGACGCCGACTGAACGGCTCATTCAGCAAATCCAGCAGCTCGTGGCTGAAACAGGGCGCCGAGGCTTCCACTTTGTGGATGAAGCGGCTCCACCAGCGGCTCTCAAAGCACTGGCCCTGGGCCTCTTGGAACGACAAATCACCATCCGCTGGTGGGGGAACATCCGCTTTGAACCGGCCTTCTCGCCTGACCTCTGCCGACTCCTGGCTGCATCTGGATGTATCGCCGTCACAGCCGGCCTCGAAGCCGCTTCAGACCGGCTTCTAGGCGAAATGAAGAAGGGAATTACCGTTGATCAGACCGCGCTGGTTGCGGCAGGATTTAAGGACGCCGGCATCATGATCCATGCCTATCTGATGTATGGCTGTCCCTCAGAAACCGTTCAGGAAACCATTGATTCTCATGAACGTATCCGCCAACTTCTCGCCGCCGATTTGATTCAGTCGGCCTTTTGGCACCGGTTCACAGTCACCGCCCATAGCCCGATAGGTCTGGATCCCGAGGCACATGGCCTCCGCATTCTTGGACCCATGCATCAAGGGTTTGCAGAAAATGACCGTGAACACGAGGACCGTTGCGGTGAAACACCAGCGTGGCTTGGCGAAGGACTCCGACGATCGCTCCTCAACTACCTTGAACGGCGCGGGCTCGACCTCGATGTTCGTTTCTGGTTCGATGAAAAAGTTCCTCACCCTAGGGTTTCTTCAAGATGGCTCACAGGCCTGCTCACCAAACAACATATCGATGAGGGTACAACCAGAGAACGTCGGTTGGTTTGGCTCGGTGGAAATGTGACGAGTGAGTCTGTCGGAAAACGCTCACGACTCATCCTCCGAGGGACTCACCATGACCAGATCCTCATGCTCCCGACTTCGCAAGTCCAATGGCTGACGCAATTGCTCTCGGCTGCCACTCCACAGCAGCCCTCTCAGACTTATCCACATATGCGCGATGCGGGTAAAGGATTTCCAGGAACAGCATCAAGCTACGACCGGTTTCTCACGTCTCAGGCTTGGAAACAGATCAGGGCCACTGGATTAGTCCTCGTGTAGCGGAGTAGCGATCCCGCCAGGGAGAAAAACAAGGGCCAGAATCCATGTGATTGGATTCTGGCCCTTATCTCAAACAAACCGGTCTAACTTACGCAGAGTGACTAGTACTGCAGCTGCAAGGCGACATGGAAGGAATCAACCTTATCGCCCGTCGTACTTGGGGCGTACCCCCCGGCAAACCCTTTCGTATTGATGTCCCCATACCGGTAAAAGGCCGAGACCCGTGCATTATGCCCGGAGATCACATAGTTCACTCCGGTCTCCCACTCCTGCCGCATCGCGCTGTACCGTGGATCAATGCTCGTGAACCGCACATACGGTTGGAATCGTCCAATACCAATCTCATTCGGTATCAGATACAAGCCGTACACCGTCCACGAGTGGCCATTGAACGTGCAGAAGCAGCTGCTGCCGACGCCCGCACCCAAATTGTTGGCAAACGCGCCCGTGCCATAGTTGGCCCAGTGGCGCTTAAACTCTCCGTTGAAGGTGAACACGCCCATGTTATTCGGCAGCACTTTTTCCACCAACACATCGATGGATGCCCCGGTAAAATCCGACACATTCCCCGTCGCGGTGTTCCCCGCCCCATCCTTTTGGTGCTGCACACTGGCCCCGATCGCCGCAATATCTCCCGCCGTGCCATAGTACGTCCCGGACGTGTAATAGCCAGGATTCATCTCATCATTCAACAGATTCCACTGTAACCGTCCCGTGTACATCAGACTGCTGCCGGTGTTGGGGCCCCCGCGCAACCCCTGCGACACACTGACCACATACAAGAGATGCGTGCCCCCTGGGTGAACTTTGCCCCAGAAGGTCGCCGCATTATCACGACCATAGAGACCGGCGCCGCCCCCCAGTGCACTCACCCCGTTGAAGTTGGCACTCGCATCGGCCGGGAAGAACGGCGTTCGAAAGCCATCGAACGTGGCATGGTAGAACGGCCCGTTCAACTCCCCGCGCTCACTCGGCAATAGCATCCGCCCAACCCAGAGGTTCACCATCTCATTGAACTCGAACTTGCCGATCGCATCGAGCAAGCCGATTGAAGAATTGCCGCCAAAATTTTGCCCGACTGCTACGCCGGTCGGATTGCTGAGAAACGCCCCAGCCCCTCCATTTACGGCACAGTTGAAGCAGTCGGTGTTGAACTCAAACTTGATGTACTTATGAATCTGCCCATTGACGTAAATACGAGCGTTGTTGATCGTAAAATCATTGCTATAATGCCCGGCCGGCGAGGCCCCTTCGATGGAATTGAAGCTGGTTCGGACGCCCATCCCGATCGAAATCCACTTGTCCTCATCCGCCTTGATCATGCCACCAGCAAAGGCACTGGGCAACGTGGATCCCATTCCAGCCACCAGTGCCGCTATGGCGCCAGCAACTACAAAT
>JAMXAU010000084.1 GCA_024281365.1 Nitrospira sp. | reverse complement strand
GAACTTCCCTACCCTTCAGGCCGCATCTCCACATCCAACAGCTTAATCTTTCGGTGAAGATGACTTCGTTCGATCTTAAGATCGTCCGCCGTCCGTGAAATATTCCAATGGTGTTCTCGCAACTTTCGACTGATGTAATCTTTTTCAAAAGCGTTCCGAGCATCGCGAAGCGAGTCATAGGATTTGGTCAGAAGCAGAGGTGCAGCAGAGGGACTTGCGGAAACAGCGCCAGTCGTCCGACCCTGTAATGAGAGCGTGGCCTGTGCGGCTTCAATCGTAAATCCCGGCACCATGATCATAAGCCGCTCGATCAAATTCCGAAGTTCCCGGATATTCCCAGGCCAATCGTATTGCTGAAACACGCCCATCGCCTCCGGAGAGACGTCTTTCATCCGCAGACCTTGTTCTTCGGCATGCAGCTTCATGAAATGCTGGACGAGCGCCGGAATATCTTCCCGCCGCTCGCGCAATGGTGGGACCACAATTGGAACCACATTAAGGCGGTAGTATAAATCTTCTCGAAATTGCCCCTTACCAATTTCCTTCTCTAAGTCCTTATTGGAAGCCGCCAATACTCGCACGTCCACCTTCATCAGCTTCGTTCCACCGACACGCGTAAACTGTTGCTCCTGCAAGGCTCTCAGGACTTTGGCTTGCGTGCTGAGGCTCATGTCGCCGATCTCATCGAGAAACAGGGTGCCGCCATTCGCCTGTTCGAACTGGCCGCGTTTCATAGCTATGGCACCCGTGAAGGAACCCTTCTCGTGACCGAACAGTTCACTCTCAATCAACGTCTCAGGAATGGCGGCGCAATTCACCGCCACAAACGGATGATCCGACCTCGTACTGTGGAGATGGATCGCTCTGGCGACGAGCTCCTTTCCTGTTCCATTCTCTCCCCCGATCAAGACCCGACTATTCGTCGGGCCAGCCGTTTCAATAAGTTCTCGTAGCCGTTGCATCACTGGAGACTGTCCGACCAGCTCAAATTTCCTCTCGACCTTACTCCGTAACGCCCGGTTCTCCTGAGCCAATCGATATTGCTCCAACGCCTGTTTTACGCGAAACGTCACGTTTTCCAGCGACAGCGGCTTCTCAATATAATCATAGGCTCCCAGCTTAATCGCCTTCACCGCCGTTTCAATGGAGCCATGACCGGAAATCATCATCACCTGGGTGGTCGGCACAAACTCCTTCACCCGCCGCAGAGTTTCCAGACCATCCATCTCCGGCATCCAGATATCCAGGATCATAAGGTCCGGAGGATCCGTTCCATAGATCTTCAGCGCTTCAAGTCCATTGGCTGCGATAGCAACCTCATATCCTTCATCTTCAAGGATACTTCGCAGGGACGTCCGAATGGCCTCCTCATCATCTACGATCAGAATCGATGCTGACATCTACCTCCTCCAAGAAACATCTACGATCGGCCGGCAACCATTACCCATTTCAGCTGTCCGCTGTCGTATGGCCCCTCACGCATCTTGCTACACCGGAAGATCGAATTTAAACACGGCGCCTCTCGGCTGATTGTTACCAACCTGGATCTGCCCCTCATGATCGGTGATGATTCGACGAACAATCGCTAATCCCAATCCAGTTCCCGTTTTCTTGCGAGTAAAATATGGCACAAACAGCTTGTCATGATCCTCGGGCGCAATACCCGGGCCTTCGTCTGCAACCGCAACCACCGCACGTCTGCGCTTGATGTCGTATCGTGTGCCGACCCATAGTCTGCCTCGCATGTTCATGGCTTGAACGGCATTGTCAAACAGATTCACGAACACCCGCCGCAACTGTTCACGATCAAAGTTGATGGGCGGCAATGCGTCATCCAGCTCGATGACGAACTCGATGTCCTTCTGTGCCTCACGATACAAGGTCACGACATCGCGAAGCACGTCGTGCAACGATTGCCGAGTCATTTGCGGCGCGGGGAGACGGGCGAATTTTGAAAACTCGTCCAACATCTGTTTGAGACTGCCGACTTCGTTGATGATGACATTCGTGGCATCATCAAAGACTCGGTCGAGATCTGGAGATTTCTCGAAGAACTTCTTGCGCAACCGCTGGGCCGATAACTGAATCGGCGTGAGCGGATTCTTAATCTCATGCGCAACCCGCTTGGCCACTTCCTGCCAGGCAGCAACTTTCTGCGCCTTGATCAACTCCGTCAGATCTTCGAACACCAACACAAATCCCAGGTCTTTGCTGGCCTCGTCTCGCATGCGAGAACCTTTCAAACCGATCGTGAGCAACTTGCCCTGAATATCCAGTTGCCCCTCCAAATCAAAGTCATCACGCTCATCGCTCAACATACGGTCATAGGCCGTCTGAAACAAGTCCAGGCCGAACTCCTTGAAGACATCATTGGCCGGTCGCCCTCTCAACTGATCCCCAACGAGTCCCAGGATGCGCTCAGCCGAGGGATTGAACGTGGTAATGATCCCATTACGGTCGATCGACAAAAGGCCGGCGGCGATCGTATCGACCACGGTTTCAATGTAGGCACGGCGGCGATCCAGCTCGACGTTGGTATTGCGCAGCGTCAGGTTGGTCTCCTCCAATTTGGACTTACTCCCCTGGAGATCCTGTGTCATGCGATTGAACGACGCGATCAATGTCCCGATTTCATCGGTGGCCTTCGCATCAATCTGAACGCTGAGATCCCCATGAGCCACTGCCTCAGTAGCCTCCGCCAAGCGTTGGATTGGAACAGTGATGCCACGGGCCACATAAAACCCAAACCATGTGGCGCTGAAGAGAATCAAGACCGTCACCACTGCCACAAACAGGTACGCTCCGGCTTTGATCGGATTCTTCATCGCTTTGATCTGTTTATATTCCGTATATTGTCGACCGATCCCCTCCATCTTGGTCAGGAGCGACTCTGGAACATACGTTTCCACCACTACGACGCCTTCGATCTCCCCACGTCGGCTCGCGGACGCCACTGGAATGGCCGCGCGAACCAACCTCCCGGTTTGCGCCTCCTGGACCGAGGTAAACTCTTGTTTGCCGTTAATGACCTGCAAGACCAATTGACTAATCGGCAAATCCAACACTCCGGGTGGAAGCTCAGCATCCAACGCTTTGGTCAGAGTCTCCATTTTGTTTGAAAAGACCTCGATTCCTGCCACTCCGTACTCCATGCGTTTTCTCGCCATGGCAGCGATCAAGAGATCCCGCTGGACCGGAATCAATAAATCTTCTCGAAACAATTCCTGGGAAATCGCCCTGGCGCTATTCACGGCCAGCGCCACATGCCCCGCATGCTGCATCCGAGCGACTTCATAGGAATCTTTCATGACCTTTTCGATATGTTCACTGAACCAGACATCGACGGCTTTGTTGACCAATCCGCTCGCCACCAACGCCAGCAGCAAGGTCGGGATCAGGGAAAACCCGATAAACGCCGCGATCAATTTCGTTCGAAATCCTGACCCGACAAGCCGATGTCGGCGTTCAAAGTAGGCTTTGATCAAATTTCTTGAGAGGAGGAGAACCAGGACCACCAGGCCGATCAAGTCCAAATTCAGCAGGAGCAACACCAGTGCGTAACTGGTTGTGGGGAGGAATGAACCGGTCTCCTCACTACCCGGGGCAACCACCTGTGAGTAATAGAAGGTCAGGGCGACACAGGGGATCAACAGAATGAGAACGATCCAGACCGGACGGAGGTGGGGCGGCTTTTGGTCAAACTTTCGTGAATGGTCGGGCAAGGACCGATGTATGCTCCGACTGAACACAATGGGTTGAACTTCGTCGATCTCTCCGGACGCTCGTCTGAGTGTCCCGCTCGGATGGTTCGGCTCAGGCATGCACGTGTCCTTTGGGCACCCTCACGACAGGGCAACAAGCTTGGGTATCACTATAGCCGACATACCGGGCAGGCTCAAAGCCTACCGCACAAACAGCAGTGTCCGGAAACCGAGCAAGACAGCAAACCGTAAGATGGGAGACTACTTCGGCGAAGCGAGCGTGACATACTTCATACGAAGGGCATAGAGCATGTCGCGCAGAACCGTCTGTTCGTCAGAGGTCAGATTACCCTTGGTCTTGTCTTCCAAGACGGACAAGAGATCGATGATTTCTTTCGCTTGCGGCAAGTTCACAGGCATTGAGGGTTGTTGAGGATCGAGCTGCTCACCCATCAGCATGAGCGACGAGGAGCCGAGGGAGATGACGAAGGACGAAAAGGTCACCGGAGGGACTGGGACCGATTGAGAGGATTCCGGCTGGGCGGTTTCCACTGATGTCGAAGTATGAGCGGTCGAAGCCGTCACGGGAGGGCTTCAGTTCCTCCACTGGCTCTCCGATCCCGATGACAAACCCTTGCTCTTCCGCCATTTAGTCCTACTCCCACTCAATGCGAAGAATGCGACGGTACCCTACCATAGGAACTGGTTCATCGCAAGCCATGAACCAGATTGAAGAGACGGTCTCACTCGGTATAGAGTGACGGCATTTCGACGAAGGCCAGTGGAGTATCGTAATCTGTATGTCAGCACGGTTTGACAAAGTTGTCGAGGTCATGGCGGCGCTTCGCGCCGTAAACGGATGTCCATGGGATCGGAAGCAAACGCACGAGTCGTTGAAGCCTTACTTGCTCGAAGAAACCTATGAAGTTCTCGAGACGATCGATCAGCGTGATACGCAGAAGCTCAAGGAAGAGCTTGGTGATGTGCTGTTACAGGTGCTCTTCCACAGTCAGATCGCGGCAGAGGCCGGGTCCTTTACAGTTGAGGATGTCCTGAACACCCTGGCCACCAAACTCATCCGTCGGCACCCCCACGTCTTTGGCGCAAGCGATCAAACATCCGGGGTGACGAACAGCGAGCAGGTCCTGAGCCAATGGGAGCAGATCAAGCAAGCCGAACGTGAGGCGGCGGGAACCAAGCAGTCGGCGCTCGACGGGGTACCGAAGACCTTACCAGCGCTGTTGCGAGCCTATCAGGTTCAGGCGCGAGCGGCACGGGTGGGATTCGATTGGCCCCACAACAGCACGGGCCTCCAGCAGGTATTTGGCAAGATCACCGAAGAGGTGGACGAACTGCGGGAGGCGCTCGCTCAGGCGCAGCAACAGACCGACACGAGCCCAGCACCTCTTCAATCTAACGGACAAGAACAGATTGAAGCGGAATTAGGCGATATCCTCTTCTCGCTGGTCAACCTGGCTCGCTTCATCAAGGTCAATCCCGAAGAGGCCTTGCGCCGCGCGACGAACCGATTTATCGATCGTTTTCAACTCGTGGAAGCAGGCGCCGCGCAACAGGGCCGACCGTTGACAGAGATGACACTTGCAGACATGGACGAGCTCTGGGAGGAGGCCAAGCGCCGATTGCATGATGCCCAACCAGGCTCGCCCCAACAGCACGGAGAGCACAGGCCATGACTCAGGATCAAGGACCCTACGAAGAAGGAAAACGTGCCGGAGCCCACCCGCTTCTCGTGGTGTTTGGGATCTTGATCGGCCTCTGGTTGTTCGTTGCCCTGATCGTCCCCAGCTCGAAAAATAAACAGGCCGCCGGCACCGAAGGGCCGAATGTCTCGGCCATCGAAGATCCTGAAGCCGCCCCCGTCATGTTCAAAGTCCAGACAACCATCGTCGATATGAATACAATCAGTTTGGTCGTGCCCCAACAGGCCACGGATAGCCAGATCGTCGCACTGCTGAAACGCTTGAAGGAAGCACGTCTCGAGGGTTCTCTCGGCACACAGCTCCCAGCCACGACACCAGGCCACAAGCTGGGTGACCATGCCATTGCCGACATCTTGATCTTTTCGGAAAAGCAATTTGCCGAGGCAGAGACCATCCGCACACTCACACGAGGTGCGCATGCACCTGGCACGCTCTACCCGAATGCCGTTCCCTTCGAAGTGGCCATGGAACAAGTCCGCGGCCACTACCGAATCGACCTGAACGATACCGGCAACCCCGACAACGGGTCGTTGGGATTCGCGGATGAATCCGGCGTGCACTCGAAGCAATACCGAAGAATTTTTTGAGGGAGGGGGACGGAGACGACAAGGTATCACGACAGATTACAGGCCGACGCGTTGCTTCACCTCTTCTCGAATCGCGGCCCGTTCAGCTTGAAACCGCTCCTCGAGTTTTGCAAGCAGATGGGCCAACGGCCCCACAAACGGGGCCAGCATCACATCGCGTCGTTCTAGAAAAAACCCTTCTGTTTCAGCGATTTGGATCTTCAAGTCGGCAAGGTTCTTCGCCAGCAGATTACTGATCATCAATTGCTGGCCGGGTGAACCGGCCACCTCCCCCAGAAGACGGCCCCTGAACACCTCCAGTTCATGCGGCAGAGAAATCTTCACCCGCACGCCATGCGGCGTCGGCCAGGTCGATCGTTGAACAGCGTAATCGTACGAAAACACCTGCTCTCTCGGCTCACGAAACGGGCCGCTCACACTGATGATAGTGAGGCTACTCTCACGGGACGGCATCGGCACAGCACTCCTGAGATAAGAAGGGCCTGAAAAGGCAGAAAGACTACTATAAGAGCTTGCACTTCGCCCGGACAAGAGGCTATTTTATTATTTTATAGAAGTAATTCAATCTCCCTCTCTGGGGCACTGCTCCTTGGGCACACTCTCCAAGAGTGGGTGCTCGCCACGACCAGCAGGGGCATGGAGATCGAAGGCATGTTTCAGGTTTCTGATCAACAAGACGACGGCGGAACACACCCTCCATCGAATCCGAGCGTAGTCAGTAAAGCTTACCCTGGGCTGGTCTTGGTCCCTCCCAGTGATCGAACGATTTTACGACGTCGGATTGTGCGGGGCGCACTCGTTCTCGTCGCCGTTACCTGGACCGTCTGGACCTTTACAACCCAGCCCCCGACCTCCGACAACCACACACCCTGCCAATCCGAAGCCGGTCAAGCAGGCACGGAGAATTCCACGGACGAATGCGGCACAGCGGCATCAACCACAGACGCCGACGCGCGTCCAAGCGACTTTAGCCTGACACAATCCTCATCGGTTGCAACCTCGGTCGAAGCGTCACCGCTGCCAACCATCGCTCAGCCAGATCCGGACCAGCCTCAGACTCCACCCATGGTGGAACACCCGGCACCGGCACATACTGCACCGACCGAACTTCGCACAGAGCCACAGGTCAGAAACTCAGACCACGAGAAATCAGCAGTTGCTCGGCTGCAGGAAAAGCCGGTCGTGAATCAGGAGAGTGACATACACCTTGCCGAACAAGGCGACCCCTTTGCGCAGTATCGTCTCGGACGCCATTTTGCGCAGCAGGAGGGCCGGCAGGCACCAGAATCCGTCAGTTGGTATAAGAAGGCGTTTGTCGGATTACATCGTCTCGCGGAGGCAGGGAATGGACAGGCCATGTATGTCCTCGGCGTGATGTATGCCTATGGACGCGGGGTCGAACGAGATATCAGCCAGGCACGGCGGTGGCTGGCCCGAGCTGTTGATCAGAAGGTGACAGCCGCCCAACCGGTGCTTGCCAATCTACCAATATCGTCCCGTACCAATTCCCATCTTCACGCAGCCGAACAAGCAAAATCCAGAAAACAGCAGAACTAAGCTCCGTTGGCCTCTCAACGTCCGGACAATTCCTCATGGTCACGGCAGAGAACTGTTACGTTTAGGGTTGCACACGCAGCACGATCTGAATACCTCACAGCCCTCAGTCTGAGGTACTGA
Source organism: Nitrospira sp. (assembly GCA_024281365.1). Taxonomy (GTDB): domain Bacteria; phylum Nitrospirota; class Nitrospiria; order Nitrospirales; family Nitrospiraceae; genus Nitrospira_D. The sequence goes on along the minus strand of JAMXAU010000084.1, from coordinate 2,464 downwards.
TCATGTTCCTGATGATTATTGTAGGATTCAGAATGCTCGTTGAAAGGTGAGACTTCCTGTCGAACTACTGACACGTCTGACACATCGCTATTCTCGAACTGAGCACACGAACAATAAGGGACAGAGGACATTGCATCCTACGACACAATGCCCTCTGCCACTATCGTCCTGACTTAGTTCAGCGGAGGAACTACCCCTGCAAATGTGAGCAAATCAGTCATGCGAAATTCACCGGGGATGGCCGACGGCAAGACTGGTGTCCAATTTGGACGAGAGGTTAGATAGGATGTCTCATCGGCTTTTAGCAGTCCGATAAAGACCTCGCCAACAATTTGACCTCCCACCGGTCCGAGGCGAAGCCCATTTTCCATCACCTCCGCTTCTTTCATGATATACAACCAGAGCGGCGTATTCCGGTCCAACCCGTAGGATGCAAGCGGCTCAAGCTGCGCCTGCGTCAAAACCGGTAACCCCATCCGCCGAGCAATCACCTGTCCGGATGGAATACCAAAGTTCACATGGCGCATCAGATTGCGCGAGGCAAGGGATTGGACACCATCACCAGGTAGGCCTGGAGCTGGCCCACGGGAGCCCGGCAGCAACATCACGACACTTGAGAGCTTGCTGTCGATCTTCTTGTTCGGCCTGAAGTTCCCATCACCGAAGTTGAAGAACGTCTGCCAATCCACAAACCGTCGAGGCGCTCGCTTGCCACCTCGGAGGTCGTTGGGATCGGGATCATTTGGATCTTGGGCATCATCGAAGATAAAGGCAAAGAACGGGCTATGCCCATGGTCTGGACGGCCAAAATTCAACCGATAGCTTGGCCGAATCTGGGAATGGCCGAATCGATACGCACCGACGGAAAACTCTATCGGAATCTGTGGCCGATCATCATCGACATCATAGAAACGGACACCACGCTGGAGAATATCATCAACGCGAGCCTGTCCAATTGTCAGCGGCAGAAATTCATGAACAATGATCCACTGATAGTGCCAGCGGACTTGTCGCCTGGCCTTTTTGAAAATCTCTTGAGCGGAATCTCCGGCATGAGCGGGGTCAGCCTGCAGACGATCCGTTACCGCATTATGAAACATGAGCATCGCCACATGCAGCTGTGACAAGATCACATGCTCGTCATTGCGTCGATCTCCCAACAGTGCAGTCATCGTCCCGGGAACGCGCGGGAGATCGAAGCGAACTGCTCCATTTCGTGAGAACTCCTCCGAACCAGGAATTGTCTCAACCCGCAGTTTGATGAATCCTGAACTCAGATCATACAGCTCGGGAGACTGTTCCGGGCCACCTCCATACACACTATCCAGGTCAAATTTCGGGGTGCGAAAGTTGGTCGTTTTCTTAGGATTAGTCTTTTCGAGCAACGGAGAATTCGGGTCGAACGTGAGATCATGATCTAGAAACTGCCCCACAAACGTCATTCCTGCGGTCATACTTGGATTGTCCGGATTGTTCGGACTGAACACCGCCGGATTCGTAATCGACAGCACGGGGTCTGTGAGGATATCTTTTGCATCGATGAGCCCATCTTTCGCCCCTAAATGCTTGACCAAATCACGTGCCTCGTCCGTCGGAGGCAAGCCAGGAGGGAGATCATGAAACATCCGGGTGAAGGACGTATCCTTTTTCTTTTCGTGGTCATTCCCAGGGCCTCTTCCATCATTATCAGCAAATGCGGGGGGACTAACACTCACCCCACAGAAAAGCATCCCTGCCATGACGGCACGAAACCGGTTCTGGTACCTCTGCATCATCTTCCTCCTGAAAATGTTGTGGGACCTCCAAACAAGTCGAGCTGACCTGATCCCCACGGTCACTCGATGCCGAACCTGGCTCAAGCAACACCCATGCCATTCAAAATCTCCAGCGTTTCAGGTGGTGCTTTATAAATGTATGGTATACGAATGAACCGAACTGTATCCAATTTGTTCAAAGTTGTATCCGAATCGATACGCCTGTACGGCCGTATCGTGGGCGAAGATACAGTAGTCGCGATGAAAACGGATAGTTGTCTAGAGGTATTAGCCAGAATTACGGGTATTGAACGTGGATGCGCGAGGTGGGAAACAAGTCATATTAAGAATTCACCGAGGAATGGTGCCGCACCCAGCTATTGCCCATGGAGGGAAAAGAACTCGCTCAGTATCGTCTCGGACGCCGCGTTGCGCAGCAAGAGGGCCGACAGGCACCAGAATCCGTTAGTTGGTGTAAGAAGGCGTTTGTCGGATTACATCGTCTCGCGGAGGCCGGGAATGGACAAGCCATGTATGTCCTTGGCGTCATGTATGCCTATGGGCGTGGTGTCGAACGAGATCTCAGCCAAGCAAAGCGGTGGCTGACCCAGGCGGTGGAGCATAAGATTACGGCCGCCCAGCCCGTCCTCACGAATCTTCCACTTTCAGCTCGCCCATCTCCCAATCTACAGATTCACGCCGCTGAATCG
>JAMXAU010000083.1 GCA_024281365.1 Nitrospira sp. | reverse complement strand
GTTGAACCCCCGACCCCTACGTTGCGAACGTAGTGCTCTCCCAACTGAGCTAGCCCCCCACGCTTGGGATGTTGGGATGGCGCGATTCGTGAATCCCGCGGAGTTTGCCGCACATAATCGTACAGGCTTGTTGCCGCGGTCGAAGAACGGGGAGGAAGAGTGAATCGCGCTTCCCGTGATCGGCATTATACACAACCTGTGGTCGAGACTCTACCAGTACCTTTCTCAGTCATCTGAGGTATGCCGCGTTCGGAGCTGGTATCTCTCCGACACGCATGTAATCGACAAAATGGACAGGCCTGACCGTAAACCCTTCTCCGATCTCAGGTGTTGCTGGAATGAAGGACTGCAAAGAATGGATAGGATGCTCAACGATAGAGCACGGTAACTCGATTGAGAAAGTCTTCCAGCTCAACGATACAGAGTTCGATGGTGGGCAGATCGTGCTGTTTTGCCGCATGCTCTAGCCTCGCACCGATTTCTGAAATGTGATCAAATCCATATCCTCCGCCATCACCTTTCATGCGGTGGCCCAGTGTCTGAAGTGTTGCGAAGTCTTGAGCACCCACTGCGATACGAAGGGTCTGCAAATCCTTCCTCTTATTTTCCAGGAAGATCGGCGCAATATCTTCAAGATCACGACTGATTTCTACAGGTATCGGCGTGCGAGGGGAAGATGATTGAGGAGGTATCATGAAGTGGCGTGCTCCTTATAGGCATGAAGGATTTCGAGCAGCGTCGATTTCTTCACGGGTTTGGTAACATGCGTGTTGCACCCAGCCTCAAGAATCCGAGTCCCTTCTTCCCGTAGAGCCAATGCTGTCAGGGCAATAATCGGTGTTGCGGGGAGGTCGTGATCTCGTTCCCATGCTCGGATCGCCATGGTCGCCGTATAGCCATCCATCACGGGCATCTGGATGTCCATCAAGATCAGATCGTAATGGGTGGTCTTGACTTTCTCGACGGCAATCCCGCCATGGTCTGCGACGTCAAGGAGATAGTCGGTCTTCTTCAAGTAGGATCGAATCAAGAGTTGATTGTCAGGTGAATCCTCGACCAGAAGGACTTGAAAGGGCCTGTCTGAACCACTCAACGATATTTTCATGGTCTCAGTGGGCGTCGCCGGCAGGGAGATTCCCTTTCTCCGGCTCAGAGCGATTCGGATTGATTGGAGTAGATCTGTGCGGCGAATCGGTTTGATGAGATAGCCGCCGAGGCCAAGGTCATAGGTGCGGGCGATATCGTCAGCCCAGTGGTTTGAGGTCATCATGACCACGGTGAGGTCTTTTCTGCCTGGCGACTGGTTGAGCTGTTCGACGACCTGAAACCCGTTCATCTCGGGCATGCGGCAATCAAGCAGCATGATGTCATAGTTCTGTCGATACTCTTGTCCACCGAGGAGTAGGTCTAAGGCAGCCTTCCCGTCCGGTGCATCCGTCACCTGAGCGCCCCATGTCCGTAATGTTTCACGAAGGATCAGGCGATTAGTCGGATGGTCATCCACGACCAAGACATTCACTCCGGTAAGATCGATTGGTGGAGAGGATTTCTGTATGAGGGAGTCTGTCTGCACCTGAAGGCGGAGGGAGCAGTGAAATGTACTCCCTTCGCCAAGGGTACTCTCCGCCCAGATCCGACCCTGCATCTGTTCCACAAGCCGTTTGGTAATTGCGAGGCCAAGTCCAGTCCCTCCATACTGCCTCGTTGTTGACGCATGGGCCTGGGTGAAACTTTCAAAAATGGCTGTGAGTTTATCGGTCGGGATTCCAATTCCCGTGTCACTGACTGAAATTCGAATCGCACCGGCGGTACTCCCGTCTGGGTCGTTGATGATGCGAATCTCAACGTTTCCCGTCTCGGTAAATTTAATGGCATTGCCGATAAGGTTGATGACGATTTGGGTCAGACGTGTTGGGTCGCCGATCAAGTCGCACGGGACCTGTCGGTCGATATGAGACGTTAACTCCAGTCCCTTTTCGTTGGCTCGCATGGCCAATATGTCGATGGCTTTGTCAAGGACTTCATTGAGGTCAAATTCAATGGTCTCCAATTCAAGGTGCCCGGCCTCAACTTTCGAGAGATCGAGGATATCGTTGATCAGGTTGAGGAGTGTCCCCCCCGCGCGTCTAAAAATACGCAGGTACTTTCGTTGATCAGGGGTCAGTGGCGTCTCCCAGAGGAGGTCGGCCATGCCGATGATCGCATTCATCGGAGTTCGAATTTCATGACTCATGCTGGCGAGAAATTCGCTCTTGGCGCGATTGGCCACCTCGGCGACTTCTTTGGCGACTCGAAGCACCTGTTCCGCGTGATGTCGTTCGGTTGCTTCAAGTGCGAGTGTCGCCAGAGTCGCGAGCATGCAGCAGAGGTACACGTCTTGTTGACTCCACCGTCGAGGTTTTCCGACAGATTCAGCGCAGAGTATCCCGACAAGCTCCCCTTTCCGCCTGATTGGCGCACTCAGTGTGGACTGAATCTTAAATCGAGCGAAGTAGATCTGTGCCAGGTCGCGGGTTCGGGGATCCTGGGAAGCCTGCTCTATCGCGACGGCGCGATGTTCACGGCGTAGTGAGTGAAGATACGCAGGACAGTCGTTGTATTTGAAGATGAGTCCTGGATGGGGGTGTCCTTGCCTGGGTTCAGACAGGTCAAGGAATATGAGTTCATGCTGGTCTTCAGACAACAGCCATATACTCGCGCGGTTGACTCGAAGGAGTTTGGCGCAGGTGTGAGAAATCGCCCGGAACGCTTGGACCATGTCACCACTGCTTAAGGCCTCGCTTTGTGCTAGTTGCTGGAGCACATCCTGGTACTGCTTCAGAACGGCAGTTGAGTTGCGTTTCGGCGACGGCGGAGCTGAGCGGGGAGTTGCGGACTTCCGTGCGGTGATCGCTTGATTGGGAGAGGTACGAGTCCGTCGAGAGCGCTGAGCGGGTTTCAAAACCCGTTTATGAGATTCTACCCGTGGATGTCGTGGCATGAGCCCATGAATACTTCAGGGAATAGGTAGGCCCGCTGGTGGTCATGTCTGTCTATTCCGAGGACACCGTCGATTCGGTTTGCCACTTTCAAGCAATCCCGAGTGCAGCGAGGCGATACAATTGTGTGCCAACGGTCGGCTATGCGTTCGGTGAATCTTGGACCAACGATAAAATGCTGGCCGATCGGGCTCTATTTCGCCCTTCTTGTTTGGCTTGATAGAGCGCTTGGTCTGCAGCCTTCACAAGATCGGTAGGAGAAGAGTGTCTGCTTGGGACAACGCAGGCGTACCCAACGCTGATGGTTATGGGCTCCCCATCGGCTTGTTGAATGCCGAGGGCCTCAACTCGGCGGCGAAGGCTCTCAGCGACTTGTGCCGCACCGTCTATCCCGGTCCCGGGGAGGACCGTGACGAACTCATCTCCGCCATAGCGAGCGACCAAATCGCCGGGGCGATTCACGGCACTAGAAATTGCCGCGCAGACTTGCTTCAAACATTCGTCTCCCGCAGTGTGCCCTTTGGAATCGTTATAGGCTTTGAATCGATCGATATCGAACATGATCAGAGATAGCGGAGTCGATTCACGCAAGGCTCTTCGCCATTCCTGATCGAGGAAATCATCGAATTGGCGTCGGTTGGTGATGCCGGTCAAACCGTCTAAGCAGGAGAGCCGAAGCAACATTTGATTCGCTTCCTGGAGTTGACGCATGACCTCAAGGAGCTCGTGCTCTCGTGCGCGGCGGCGGTCGATCTCGTGAACGAGTCGGAGCACCGATCGGACCCGCGTGAGGAGCTCAATCTTATTGATCGGTTTGGCGACGTAGTCCATCGCCCCTGCAGCGAATGCCAGTTGAAGATCCACAGGGTCCGTTTTTACGGTCACCATGATGACCGGGGTGTCACGGAAACGGTCGACCGCCTTTATCTGGCGGCAGGCTTCAATGCCGTTCATTTGCGGCATGAGCATATCCATGAGAATCAGATCAACACGTGCGAGGCCTTGTTTCCCCCCGTCCAGCCCGAGCTGTTTGAAGGCGGCCGCTGCGCAGTCCGTTGCGATGATATTCTCATAGCCTGCCGCAGATAAGATGGCCTGGAGCAGGAGGCGGTCATCCGGCGAATCATCAATGAGGAGGATGCTCATAGGTGCACTGGTACTGAGACAGATGCGAACTGGGAGAATCCTAACAGCTAGTCTTGGTAAACACCAGGATAAAGCTTTTTGAGGCAAGGTTGACAGATGCCATGACTGAACTCGGCTTCCGAGTGTTCGCCGATATACTCTTCGATTTGTTGCCAGAACCCCCCATCGTTACGGATTTTTTTGCATGAGGCACAGATTGGAATCAAGCCCCGCAGGACTTTGACTTCCCGTAGAGCCTGCTGTAACTCTTCGTTCGTGCGGCGGAGCTCCGATTCACGCAACTTGCGGCAGTCCATTTCTTTCTTCAGTGTGATGGCGGAGGCGACTCGGGCGAGGAGCTCGACGCTTTTGACGGGCTTGTTGATATAGTCCATGGCGCCAGCAGAAAAGGCTTCATGCAGGTTCTCCAGGTCGTTCTTGGCCGTGACCATAATGATGGGAATGTCGCGAAGATGGGTCTGCTGCTTGATCCGACGGCAAGCCTGCACCCCGTCGATTTCCGGCATGAGCACATCCATCAAGATCAGGTCGACGTCGGTTGCCGACTGTATTCCATCCAAATTCAACATTGAAAAGGCTGCCTGGGCAGATTCGGCTCCGAGGATCTGATGGTGGCCTGCTTTGGTCAGGATGGATCGGAGAAGCGCATAGTGATCTGTTGAATCGTCGACGATGAGAATGGCCATAGCTCTTACTCTACGGCTGAAACCTAATGAAACTGAAGTCGAAATAAGATTTGCAGGAGCAAACCGCCTGCGGAGGGGTCAGGACAGTTTGCGCTTCACAAGCTCGCTGACGTGCTTGCCGTCGACAGGCTGTCCCCCAAGACGTGCCATGACTGCCTTCATCACCGCTCCCATATCCTTCATCGACTGAGATCCTGTGTCGGCAATGACTGACGTGATCAAGGTCTCAAGCTCTTCCGGTGAAATCGGTTTAGGAAGATAGGATTCAATGATCTCGATTTCTTGACGCTCCTTGGCGGCCAACTCCTGACGTTGCGCTTTCTCAAACTGTTCAATCGACTCTCTGCGTTGCTTGACGAGCGTAGTCATGACTCGACTCATTTCTGCGTCATCAAGATCGCGCTTCAGTTCTACCTCTTTATTCAACACCGCAGCTTTGATCATTCGGATCACATCCATGCGGAGTTGATTGCGTGATTTCATGGCGAATTTGAGGTCTTCGGTTAGGCGGTCATAGAGCGACATGAGGAGCCTCTTTGTGGTGACACCGTATGTGCTGCGGAGCATACCTGCCTTGTTCGAGTGAGTCAACGAGCTGGATTCTCAACGGCATTCAAGGAAAGAGGTGGTATGATGCACAGGGTGGATCGTAGATCGTGGCCAAGGAGGAAGAGAATGCTTGCAGAACTCATGGAGAGGGCAGGAGGCAGGTGGTGCGTGGTGGTTGCGATGGGGATCGGAGTGGCAATCGCGACGGGGTGTGCGACGGAATCACCCAAGCCAGCCCCGGCCATGACGCCGGAACAGGTCAAGAGCAATGCCGACAAATCGTTTGAACGACTCAAACAAGAAGAGAAAAATCGCGCCGTCGGTTCCGAGGCTGCTCCTTACTGATTGAGACCGGTCGGCCGCCGCGAGAATTGTCGTAAAGGTTTCAAGAGCGGGAGTTCCCACAGTAGGCGGCTGTGGGCACGCTGTTCCACTTGGCGAGGTTCGTGAAACGTCCGAAGGAGTGTTGCTGAAACAATCAAGCGGAGCAGACCGGAGAGAAAGAAGATAAACGGAATATTGGAGACAGGTTCGAGCAGGAAGGTTCCTAGATAAAGCCTGTTCGGTATCGTATTGATCAAGAGGCTTCCGGCTACGGTTCCCATGGCCCACCCGATGGCGTTCACGATACTTGAGACGGCGACCGCCTTCGCACGATCCGCGGGCTGTACAGCATCATAGACGTAATTGTTCAATCCAAGGCCTAATCCTGCCCAGACCACCCCTCCGAAGAAATTGATGCTGACAAGAAAGAGCCAGGCGCTGCTGAACAGATACAGCATCGGGAGGAATGCAACGAGGAGTCCGGTGAACGTGAGCAACGCCTTGTTGCCAAAACGATCACCGAATTGCCCCCAACCTGGTAAGGTCAGAAACTGACCGAGAATGCCTGCCGCGAGCCAGGTCCCATATTGCCAATGGGCCAGATGGAGATTCTGAATGATGTAGAGGACGAAGAAGGGACCGGCGATCAGCACCGCGGCATGCATGAGCCCTGAAAAGAGTAAAAAATGGCGGAAGTTATGAGAGACGCCGGTGCGAAGAAAGTGCAGAAACCCTGTTGGAGCTTGACTGAGGTCATGCTGGGGGAAGCCGGTGACTGTATGGAGCAAAAGCGCCGAGGCACTCCGACAGAGCCCTGCCGTCAGAAAGATGATCGTGAAGCCTATCCATAATTGATTTAGTTTTTCAAAGAGACTCAATAAGGCCCCTGCTAAACAGAGCACCAGAAGGCTTGTGATGGCAACGACTCGAGATCGTTTGGCGAAATATGCTCCCCGCTCATTGGGGTCCAGTAATTCGGTGATAAGGCTATTCCAGGCAGGAGACGTGAAATGGGTGCAGGTGAAATATACTGCAACTCCTGCAATGAGAAGCCAGGGTCCATGTTCCGGCCAGAGTAAGGGCAATGCCAGGATTGGAATCCAGGAAACGGATTGGCCGATAATACCCCAGTAGACTTGGGAGGATTGGCTTGGGAACCAGTGTGAGACCTTGACAGAAATCAGTTGGGCCCATGTGCCGAGAAGTTGGGGAATGGCCGAGAGGATGCTTAATTGGAATGGTGTTGCGGAGAGGAGAATGGCGAAGGCCGAAAGATAGTGTTCACCTCCTCCTTGGGCGACGGCTTGGAACATCCCATCACGAATGCCGAAGCGCCGTCCAGATTCATGTGGGTCTGATACGCTAGGGTGAGGTCGTTCGAGTGCATGTGAAGAGGGCACGGGCTGTTCAGTCATGCGATAACACCGCAAGCACTCTACCATAGCACTGACCTCGTACAAGGTTTCATCGATGATTGCCGCATGGAATTGACCCCTGGGATCGAGGTCAGTACGATAATCCCTATGCGCTCTGAGGCCACTGCATGGCGAATGCCCGCAGGTTGTATAGTTGCAGGTCTGCTGACCGTCACTCTTTGCTGTCAGCAGGTAGGCGAAGCGAAGGAGCTCCTACCACTGAAGGAACAGGAGTCGACCGAGGTTGGATCAACCCAGAGTCCGTCATTTGATGATCAACAGACCGGTATCCCGCAGTCGCTCTTTACATGGATTCAAATGGCCAAGGGGTTTGACGTGGAATGGGATACCTTTGGCCGAAAAGGGTGGTATACCCAAGATCCACGTTTAAAACCGATTGGACCTAGTTCTGTATTCAAGCCAGAGACTCCAACCATTTATATCGTGTTTGAAGTGGCCCCTCTGGAAGACCCGACCCAGTTTGGAGTGCAATGGTATCGAGAGGAACCAAACAGTCAGATGCGTCAGGAACAGTTGGGTAAGGACGTGTTGGAACTGCCTGGCCATGAACGGTATGGATATCTGGAAATGACACGATCAGGCGACCGATGGATTGTGGGCACCTACGTTGCCAAGATTTATATCGCGCCGATTGGACAACAACCGTTTCATGCGGTGAATCAGGTCGGAACGATGCGATTTCGTGTCTTATCCTCTGAATAAGCCTCGATGCGGTAGGTTCCTCACAACAGGAGACATATGGGAGAGCGTCTAAAGATTACAGATCCTGAAAAACTGGCATTACTCTATGAGCGATTCCGGGACGTTTGTCTGGTTGAGAAAGAGATTTGGAAAGAGATTTTTATGCCTCGAGATATCTCGCAGGGGCCGGTGCGGACGAACATTCAAGACCGTTATGAAGTTGAGATTGATGATCCTACCGTCGAGGCCGCGCTTGATGACAATATCGTACTGGGATCGGTCGCCCTGGGGGCGGCGATCCAGGAGTACCGGCATCACATCATGTTTTATCGGAACATGTGACGCCCGCCAGGTTTGGCGGGCGTCAGACGAACTACGGCTGGGTTGTTATTTCCGTTATAACTGCTCTAACGCCGCAATACGTGCATCGATGGGTGGATGTGTCGCGAACAAGTGCATGAAGCCGGAAGAGTTTCCTGAGATCTTCATCGTGGCTAAGGCGTCTTGATTCGAGTATTCAAATTGCGCACGGTTGACCCAGCGGTCGATGCCTCGGAGGGCATTGATCATGGCGTCTTTCCCGTACACCTTGGCTGCGAATGCATCAGCGGCAAACTCGCGGCGGCGGGAATGCCACCCGATGACGATTGATGCAAGAATTGTCAACACGACTTGCAGGAAGAAGTAGACGATCATCGCCAAGAAGGGGTTGCCTGCGGATCCCTCCTCACGATCTTGACTGGGTTGCGCAATCAGGTGAGAAATAAAGTTACTGATGTAATAGACGAAGGTATTCATCAGACCGGCGAGAACGGTCGTGGTAAACATATCTCCGTTGTAGACATGTCCCATCTCGTGGGCGAGCACGGCTTTGACTTCCTCTTCTCTTAGGTTTTGTAAGAGACCCGTGGATACAGCGACCATCGAGTTATTCTTGCTTGGACCAGTCGCGAAGGCGTTGGGGTCTGGTGAGTCATAGACCCACACTTCCGGCATGGTAATGTGGAGCCGTTGCGCAATCTCTTGAACCGACCCAAAGATGACGTGTTCGGCATGCGATCGGGGTTGGGTGATCTGTTGACAGCTCAGCATGGCGCGAGCCATCTGCTTAGAAAAGGCCAAGCTGATGAATGCTCCGCCGAACCCGATGACCAATGAGAAAACCAGCAGTTGCTGGTTGAATACTCCACGGACGTCAATCCCAAATGCCGGCAATACGGTATTGATTAAGAGATTGGCGGTGAATGACAGCGTGATAAAGATGAGAAAGTTTGCAATCAGAAACAAGCCAATACCTTTGAGCCACTTCATGGATATCCTCCTTCGCAATAAGCTTTCGCCTATGCAGTCATTTCAAAACCTGAACATGGAACAGCCAACATTATACACAAACCATTTTATAGAGTCGCAGTATTCAAAGGCCGTTGCTTTCAACAAATAAGAATGTCTTGATGAAAGTCAAGGTGCTGGAAGTCGATGAAAGTACAATGGAAAGTTGACCCTTTCCGGTGGTTCCTGTTAGAAATTGCTCATGATGTTCAGTGAAATGTCTTTTGGGCTCACCGGCATGGAAGGCATACCGGGAATCACGTGATGGCTCACCTCCAGGCGATCGACTCGTCCAAAAAGGAAACGTTGCTCCGTGACCTTCTGAAACAGGTCTCACGCTTGTTTTACACGACGTTAGTAGTGGTGCCTGCAAATGTGCGTGATCAGGTAGGGCTCGCGTATCTCTTTGCCCGGGCTGCCGATACCATTGCCGATACCGAACTCATCGATAGACCGCGTCGACTTGGTTTTCTTCACCGCCTCCGGGAGCAATTTGTCAGCGAGCATCTCGACTGGGAGCAGATTCGGTCTATTCAACAGGCCGTTGGGTCGGTGCAACACGATTCGGCGGAGCGGATTCTGCTGGAACGGTTGGATGAGTGTTTCCAACTATTTCTGGCCTGCTCATTGGACGACCAGCATCGGATTCGGCGCGTGATAGTCACGCTGACGCAGGGAATGGAGATGGATCTCAATACGTTTCCCGGTGCCGCTCCTGGCGAACTGACTGCGCTCAAGA
>JAMXAU010000082.1 GCA_024281365.1 Nitrospira sp. | reverse complement strand
CTAGTGTAGTGATTCATGCTGTTCTTGTCTTATCAAGGCCTCGCCGTGCCCGGTTCACTTTTGCCAGGATCTCCTGCGCCGTTTTGGTCCACATAAAGGGGGTGGGCCGCGCATTTCGTTCGGCGATGTATGCATCAATGGCTGCAATCAGCTCGGGCACACTGCGAAAGACTCCGCGACGAATCTGTTTGGCCGTCAGATCGCCAAAGACGCGTTCAACCAGATTGAGCCAGGAACTACTGGTTGGAGTGAAGTGCATGTGGACACGTGGGTGGCGCATCAGCCACCGCTGCACCGAGGGATGTTTATGTGTGGCATAGTTGTCCGCGATCAGATGCAGGGCCTTGTCCTGGGGGACCTGGTGGTCAATGAGACGAAGGAACCTTAACCATTCCTGATGCCGATGGCGCGGCCAACAGGTGGAGATGAGGGAGCCCTCGGCCACATTGAGGGCGGCAAAGAGCGTGGTCGTGCCATGGCGTTTGTAATCGTGTGTCATCGTACCGCAGCGCCCAGGCTTGAGCGGCAAGCCAGGTTGGGTACGATCCAGCGCCTGGATCTGGCTTTTCTCATCCACGCACAGGACCACGGCATGTTCTGGCGGGTGCAGATAGAGGCCCACGACATCCTCTAGCTTGTCCTGGAAATGCGGATCCTGACTGAGCTTAAAGGCCCGAACTCGGTGGGGTTGGAGGCCGTGACTGGTCCAGACTCGTTGCACGAACGTGGGGTTCGTGTGTAGATGCCGTGCCAAGCTGCGGGTCGACCAGTGGGTGGCAGCGGGTGGTTTGGTTTGGGTGGTCGTCTTCAGAATGCGCGCAGTGAGCGCCTGACGGGCCTTGGGAGGGCGTCCGCCCCGGGGCGCATCCTGGGCTAGCCCAGACAATCGCTGGGTGACGAAGCGCTGCCGCCAGAGGCCCACGGTTTGCCGACTCGTGCCAAGCGCGGTGGCAATGTGCTGGTTATCGTAGCCCTCAGCCGCCAACAAGATAATCTTGGCACGGAGGACGAGCCGAGCAGGCGTCCGCCGACCACGAGCCCACTGTGCAAGTTGCTGACGTTCGGCTCCGTAACCTGGATCAAAGGGGGCGATGCGCATGGCGTGGTCCTCCTCCAGAGAAGCCCATAACCATGCCTAGTGATATGTCAAGACACTTATGCATCACTACACTAGTTTCGGGTTTCAAGTTTCAGGTTGGAGGTTTTTGGTTAACGTGAAACATTGAGCCTGAAACTTGAAACTCCTCAGCGAAGGAACGAGTTACGCTTTACGAATCACGCATCACGAGGGGCAGTGTTCAGAGACAGGTGACGCTCAGATGGCGGTGAGCAGGTCTTCATCCATCGTCGCCAAGGCTGTGCGCAGCGCGTTGACGAGCAGACGATACCGCTCTTCCGCCCAGGTGTTGAAGGCTTCCGCGTCGGAAAACACGAGATCCCAAGCCTTGGCGGCGTCGAACAGGACCAGCTGTTTGGGCTTCGCGTGTCCCTGGAACAGGACGACCAGGACGGCCGAGTTGCCGGTCAAACTGATATCGGCGAAGAGGTGTACCGTGGCGGCGGGGGAAAGCGTGACGTCCCGCGAAGCCGCTTCAACGATCGGCTGGTAGAGGCGTTGCAGGAATTGCCTGGTCAGTTCATGAGGAGTCGTCGGCGCCAAGAGATGGGGGTTCGGTTTTTCTCCGAAGAGGTTTTCCGTGAGGTAGGTGGCCGCTTCCCAGGTCGGCATGGCACCTGAGCTCACCAGCGCTTCGCAGAGGTAGGCGAGCCAGTTTCGACTACGCGGACGCTTACGAACGGTCGTCAATTTTCTTGCCATCATCGACCATCCTTCGAGACATGACATTGGGGAGTCAAGACTGTAACCAGGGGACCTGGTGAGTAAAAAAGTATATCCGCAGTGCCGAGGGTGGTCAACGAATTGCAGCGAATCGTGCAACGGGATCACTTGTGGGAGACGCCTAGCCTGCATGATTCATGAGCGTTTCTATTACAACCGCCGATACGAAGGTGCGACAGTGCCCGTCCCTCGTGAAGCGTGACATGTGAAGCGGTCACGGTTTGAAGCCTGAGGTTCGAAGTGGGAGGCATCCATCTCATACCTCAAACCTCTCACCTCCAACTCCCCAACGTAGGACGCTTCACGAGATACGTTTCACGCGCTTGAAGGGGAGGTTGGCGGATTGTTCAGCGTGCTGTTAGGTGTCGGAGCGCGGTGTCGTGTCGGTGCGATCAGCGTATTGATCGTGGATGCGTGTCAGCTCGTCCGTGGAAGCGATAAAGGTATCAAGGAGCTCCGGGTCGAAGTGCGCGCTTCGGTGTTTACGCATGAGGTCGATCGCATGGCCCAGCTCAAACGCCGGCTTATAGACGCGCTGGGTCGTGAGTGCGTCAAAAGCGTCGGCGATGGCCGCGATACGACCCTCAATGGGAATGGTCTCGCCTTTCAAGCCTCGGGGATATCCTGTCCCGTCGAAACGTTCATGGTGGGTGTAGGCGATCACCGCTGCGACTTTGAGCAGTTCCGCATCCGACCCGCTCAAAATGCGATACCCGATTTCTGCATGTTGTGCGATAACCCCGAATTCTTCCTCGGTGAACTTTCCGGGTTTCAAGAGCACATGATCCGGTGTACCGATTTTGCCGATGTCGTGCATGGGACTGGCGGTACGGATCAAATCGCATCGTTCAGGCGAGAGGCCGGCTTTGCGGGCGAGCAGTTCACAGTAGTGGCTCATGCGTTGTACATGTTGAGCTGTTGCGCTATCACGGAACTCGGCGGCAATGGCCAGCCGCTGGATCGTTTCCTCGCGTGACAAGCGCAGTTCTTTCTCCGTGCGCTCGAGCCACTCCAAGGCTTGCTGGAGTGCGAGCGTTCTGGTCCTGACGATGTCCTCGAGGTTTTCCCGATGATGACGGTTTTCCAACTCGAGTCTGCGTCGCCGCAGCGCGTTGGCAACGTCGATCAAGACTTCGTTGGACTCAAAGGGCTTGACGATGTAGCCAAAGGCGCCCACGTCGAGAGCAGCATTGGCTAGAACGGAACTGTCGAGGCCTGTCACCATGATAGCAGCGGTGTGTGGATGTGCAGAGAGTGTGTGGCGAACGAGGTCCATGCCGGATTCGCCAGGCATGTTCACATCGCACAACATCAAGGCGTAGGGCTGGGCGGCGAGCTTCTGTCTGGCCTCTCGGGCATCAGCCGCACCTTCGACTGTGTAGCCATGGGATTGCAGGAGATACGCGAGCAGACGGCGGATCGGTTCCTCGTCGTCGACCACGAGAATGAGACGATTATCAAGTAGCGTCTGGTGTGTTGTGTGGTCCAGGAGGACTGTCATGGATCGGGTCTTAGTGGTTTCATAGGGGTCGAGGCTCGCCGTGTTAATTCCCTATCGGTGTATTTGCTGCCAACTTGAATCATCGGGATGGGAATTTTAAAGAACCGCACATTGTGT
Organism: Nitrospira sp.; assembly: GCA_024281365.1. Classification (GTDB taxonomy): domain Bacteria; phylum Nitrospirota; class Nitrospiria; order Nitrospirales; family Nitrospiraceae; genus Nitrospira_D. The sequence continues at coordinate 7,688 of JAMXAU010000082.1, read as the reverse complement.
GCCGAATGCGTGAGACTTGCCGCGAACCAGATTGTTTCGTTGAGACCGTTTTCGACGATCGTGCAATTGAAGAATCAACACATCATGTATTAGGGACTGAGTTGATATGTACTCCCAGTGGTGTCGCAACGTTTGAGTGATCAAGAAACGAAACACCTTAATGGGCTTAAGGTTCACAGCTTCACAACCTGGTGCCGATTTCAATGGAGTGCCGAAATGCGTACCTAGCCGAATCAACGACTTGCGAGCTGGGTATTGGCATTTTCTTTAACGTGGGGACACTACTGATGTACTCCAATATCCTACTCAGTCTGTAGAATGCTTCTGCTTCTACGTCAAGCGATTGTACGGAATTCACCAATGTTATCGGGTGGTTTTGTACAAAGGGGAGAAATCTCAGAGGTGAACAACCATTTGTAGAGCCGACCGGCGCCTTTGACGGGAAAGGGAGTGAGGAGATGGTTTGCGCTTTCGCAGGGGCTTCACTATAATCCGACCCTTATCTTGACGAAGGGACAGGGCATGAGTGGAATTTCAGGAGTCGTACGTTTCGATGGGCGCCGGCGGGATCAGGTCCGTCCCGTTAAAGTGACGCGGAACTTTACGAAGCATGCGGAAGGATCGGTTCTGATCGAAATGGGAGATACCAAGGTGATCTGTACCGCCTCGGTAGAAGAGAAGGTTCCTCCATTTCTCAAAGGAAAAGGCAGCGGCTGGGTGACTGCGGAATATGCGATGTTGCCGCGCGCGACGCATGAGCGGTCGCCTCGAGAGGCCGTGAAGGGGAAGCAAGGCGGGAGAACGCTTGAAATTCAGCGTTTGGTCGGACGTGCCCTGCGGTCCGTTACCGATCTGTCTCAACTGGGTGAACGCTCTATCTGGATCGACTGTGATGTGATTCAAGCTGACGGCGGAACCAGGACGGCCTCGATTACCGGCGCGTTCCTTGCGCTGGCCGATGCCTGTACGGTACTGAAGAAAAAAGAACTCATCAAGAAGTTGCCGTTGACGGATTACTTGGCAGCCATTAGTGTCGGGAAAGTCGGTGGAGAGGTGATGGTCGATCTCGCCTACAGCGAGGACTCTATGGCGGAAGTCGACATGAACGTGGTGATGACCGGTCGTGGGCGGTATGTCGAAGTGCAGGGTACTGCAGAACGGACGCCGTTTGCGAAACAGGATATGGATGAATTCCTGGCGCTGAGTTGGCAAGCCATTCAGCGGCTCACGACCATTCAGCAAGAGTTGATTGGTGCCCTTGACCAACCCGCATGATTCATGAACACTCCTGCTGCAATCGCCGATCCGCTGTTGCGACATGCCGGGGGCTTGCGGGCTCGCCCCTCGGGCCTTCGACGTACTGCTCGAGTACGACTCAGGTCCTCCTGGCTCCGCGCGCCTGTCTCACAACGCGGCTTGGCGATTTCGCGACGAACTGTCATAAATCATGCGGGCTGACGAACCAGTCAAAGAGCTTGTGCTCGCAACCCGGAATCCTGACAAGGGACAGGAGCTTGCGGCGCTGCTCGGAGGGTTGGGAATCCGCATCCGCACGTTGGCGGAATTTCCCGCCGTGCCGGAAGTCGAAGAGGATGGTGAGACCTGCGAAGCCAACGCGATCAAGAAAGCCAGAGAAGTGGCCCGTTCAACCGGTCTTCTGTCCGTGGCCGATGATACCGGCCTGGAAGTCCATGCGCTCGGAGGCCGGCCTGGTGTGTTTGCCGCCCGCTATGCGGGAGAGCATGCGACCTACGAGGATAACTGTCGTAAACTTTTAAGCGAGCTTGAGGGGGTCCCGAAGGGGGCACGGCACGCACGATTTCTGACGGTGGCCGCGATTGCCTTTCCCGGTGGCGATATACACGTCACTCAGGGGAGTCTCGAAGGGACCATTGCTGAACACCCAGTTGGAGATCGAGGGTTTGGATATGATCCCGTGTTTCTGGTCCCGGAATATGGGAAATCGCTCGCCCAGTTGACGATTGAGGAGAAGAATTGTATTAGTCATCGAGCCAAAGCGTTTGCCCAGATGCGAGCCTGGTTGGAACGGCAGTGCTGAGGCGTCGGTTGCAGTGAGCATTGGTGACGGAGTCGACGCAGTCAGGTAAATGGGAGAAAGCTGGAGCTTCACGAAAATCAATCCGTCGGGGCGTAGCGCAGCCCGGTAGCGCGCCTGCTTTGGGAGCAGGATGTCGGAGGTTCAAATCCTCTCGCCCCGACCAATAATATCAACCACTTCGCTTGTTTTTCCATTCTCCGCATTCCCCTGAATTCTGGTTCTGGTCACGGTTCGATTAGGAATCGGCCTCAAGCTAACGATCTGGTCTCCAATCCGTTTAGACTCTTCTTTCCGCTTTCCAAAGTTTGTTTTTCCCCCTCTACCGCAGATTTCAGGTGAAGGGTCTGCAGGTGTGCGTACCGAGCCGACAAGCGTCCCCGTTGTTGAGTAGCAGCCAGGTTTAGAGTCCGGGGACCACTGTAGCTGATTTGCAGGCCAATTGCTGTGGTAGGCGGCGGCGTCAGCCCATCCAACGATTGGCCACGGTTCGCAGTCTGACCAATAGCCACGTCTCACCTACAAGGGCCAACCGCTACAACGCTGGCGATCCTTTTCGGACCGCGTTAAAGAATGCTGGATCACGAACTTCCGTTTCCACCACCCTCGGCATTGTGCCTCGACAAACCTACGAAGGGCAGGGGGTCGACGCAGCAACGGCGATGAAGATCATAGGACATAAGTCCGAGCGTATGTGGAAGCGGTACAATTCGATGAAGGAAAGAGGGCTGACTCTCGCCGGGAAAAAGTGTGCCACAGTACCTCTCCGGGGTTAACACCCAGCTAACACCAGCTGGTAAAGTCGAAGAGGGCAATCCTCGTAAGTGAGCGGAATGTTAGGGCGCGCCCGTAGCTCAGTCGGATAGAGCATCAGCCTTCTAAGCTGAGGGTCGCTGGTTCGATTCCAGCCGGGCGCACCATACAGAGCTTGCTCATACCGCGGTTTCTTGCTGCATCGTGGTTGTACTACGAGGATACACACCGCGCACCGTTGACTCCTTTACTCACGCGTACAGGATTCGGAGCCCAGTTCTCTCTGGTGGGCCACGCTGTATCTCCAGGGGGTACGTTCAGTTCGTTTAGCCTAAATCTTCCTCATATCGCTTGTCAGGATGTCCACTCCATCAGCACATCGCCAGCGAGTTGAACCCCCTACATAGTTACCAGACTAAAGAAGGTGTTTCACTAGTAGACATTCAAAGGGCTAGCCCCCTATAGTTTTACTCTCACTTCCACTTACCAAGGAATCGGCCAAGTATGCGTCGGCTGCTTCGTCCACGTGTGGTCCTCGGCACGTTAGCTGGTTTCATTGCGCTGTATACTCTCTTCGGATTCGTGCTGGTTCCCACCATCATCAAGTCATACGTTGTCCCCACCGTCTCCGAGCAAATCAAGCATCCAATTCTGCTGCGCGACGCGGCGTTCAATCCGTTTGCGCTGTCGGTCCGTCTCAATGGGTTGGAAGTGCAGGAGCAGAACGAGACGCCGATGCTCGGATTCGAGGAATTGTTCGTGAATGTGAGTGCAGCCTCACTGTTCTTGCAGAAGGTGGTGTTCGATGAGATTCATCTTACGATGCCGTTTGTTGCTGCCAAGGTCAATTCGGATGGCAAGCTGAATCTGATGTCGCTGGTTCCACCCGAAGATGAGAAGGCCCAACCATCTCCTCAACCGGCCGGTGAACCCAAGAAGTTGATGCCGGTGCAGATTGATCTGTTGGATATCGGAAAGGGCATTATCGAGTATCGAGATGACTCGAAGCCGAGGCCAGTGGTTATCGATGTCGTGCCATTTGGGATCGTGCTACGAAACTTCAGCACGGTTCAAGTCGAGGGAAGTGAGAACGCCCATGCCTTTACGGCGGAGATCGGAAAAAATGGCAAGATTTCTTGGGAAGGGAATATCTTTCTGCAGCCGGTGGAATCCGATGGGCAGCTGAATGTATCGGGGATCAGGCTCAAGGTATTGTATCAAGCCGTGCAGGAGCAGTTTCAGTTCGATGTCAATCAGGGTGTACTCGGTCTCTCCGCTTCGTACCATTTCGATCTTCGCGGCCAGACTCCGCAAGCCACGGTGAAGAATGGAAAGGTGTCGATCGACGATTTGACCATCGTGGAGCGGGGCGGCATTGATCCGGTGGTGACCGTGCCGGTGTTCACTGTGGAGGGGATTCAACTGGATCTGCAACAACAGACCATCGAGGTTACCAAGGTGCATTCAGCCGATGCCCGGTTCGATGCCTGGATGGCCCCAAACGGCGTGGTGAATTATCAAACTCTATTTACGCCGGTGGGTGGAAAAGAAACCAGAGGGCCACCGTCGCCAGCGCAGGCCAAGCAAGCGCAGGTTGCAAAGCCCTGGGCGATCACGGTCGATGAAATCGGACTGAAAAACTACCATGCGTCGTATGAGGATCGGACGCTTCCCAAGCCAGCCCACGTCGATGTCGACGCGATGAACCTGACTGTGAAGGATGTTCAGATTCCGTTCAAGCAGCCGCTGCCGGTCGATCTGTCGCTGAAACTGAATGAGACCGGGGCGATCGGAGTGAAAGGAACGGTGACGGTCGAACCGTTGAAGGCTGACGCAAATCTTAAATTGGAGCACATCGAAATCCGTCCCTTTCAACCCTATCTCGATCAGTTCCTTAACGCCGAAGTGCGGGACGGTGCGATTGATCTTGATGGGGTGGTGCATTTTGCCAAGGAACATGCGAACGCGCCCATGGTGCAGTTTCAGGGGAATCTTGGGGTGAGTCAGCTGGCGATCGCGGAGAAAAACGTTCTGACCGATGCCGTGGCGTGGAAGGCGTTGAACATCAATCGTATCGCACTGGACGTCGAGCCGACGGCAGTGAAGATTGCAGAAATCATCTGGCAAGAACCAAGCGCACAGATTGTCATTGGGAGCGACGGGACACTGAATCTCTCGCGGCTCGCTGCCTCGTCTCCATCGACTGATCACGCGCCGCCTCAGAAGGAGCCCGGAGGTGACAAGCCGCAATCCAAGCCGGCGGAGCCTGTGCCTGTCACGATTGATCAGGTCAAGCTGGTGAAGTTGGCCGCGACGTTCGAGGATCAGTCGATTGAACCAAAGGTCAAGACCGGTCTCACCGATTTCGGCGGGACCATCAAAGGACTGTCCTCCAAGCAGCTTAAGAAAGCCGACGTCAATCTGACTGGAAAAGTCGGACGAACTGCGCCGTTTAAGATCGTCGGAAAGATCAACCCGTTGAGCGAGGATGCCTTCACGGATTTGGTCATCACGCTGGCTGGTATGGATCTGAGACCGGGTGGCCCGTACAGCGGTAAGTACGTGGGGTACGGGTTATCAAAAGGGAAGTTGTCGCTTGACCTGAAGTACAAGGTGTCACAAAAAATATTGGAGGCCGAGAATCTGGTCCATGTCGATCAACTCACGTTTGGGGAGAAGACCAATAGCCCTGACGCTACCTCGTTACCCGTCCCGCTGGTTGTCGGACTATTGAAGGATCGGAAGGGGCAGATCGAGATCGATATGCCGATTCGCGGGAACCTCAACGACCCGGACTTCAAGTACGGCAAGGTCGTGATCTCGACGTTACTCAATCTCCTGACCAAAGTGGTTGCGTCGCCGTTTTCATTAATGGGCAAGTTGGTGCCAGGTGGGGGGGGGGATGAAGAAGGCCTGCAGTTCATCGAGTTCCAACCAGGCAGCGCATCGTTGACCGACGAGGATATGAAGAAGCTTGAGGTCTTGGAGACGGCGCTCGATGAGCGAGCCGGACTTCGATTGGACGTGAAAGGAACGTTCGATGCAACGCTGGATCGGGCGGCTCTTCAGGCGAGGAAGCTCCATGAGCAACTCTTGGAGATGAGCGGAAAGTCTCGTGGTGCGACAGCTGATACGCTCTCCCCTCGGGACGAACAACGGTTGATAGAAAAATTGTATGCCAAACTTCCTTCACCCGATTCCATCACGACCGAGTCTACCCAGCCGACCATAGAAGAGATGAAACAACGAGTGGCCGCAGCTATCGTAATTTCTGATGCTGAGTTAGAGGTGTTGGCTCGACAACGTGCGGAGGCGGTTCGCGACCTGCTGCTGGAAAGTGGGAGGTTGACCGACCAACGGGTCGTTCTCCTGGATTCAGGAGTTGCGGAGTCCGGCCATGAGAAGGTGCGCACTCAATTGGCACTCGCCGCCGGTTCTTAACGGTGCGTTGTTCGTGAAGCGCCGTTCGTATTTCGTTCGTATGCCGAGAAACATTTTTGCTAGGTACGCTTCACTGTATCGAGTTCATCCCGTTACTTCGGGCTGTATCGCATGCGCGTACCATGGAGGAGAGAAAGCTCAATTTCTGAGGCGCTGAGTGCTGCCGGAAAGAGGACTCCTGAAATCTTACATGCATTGATGCTGGCTCCGTCTAAGTTGGCCTTGCTTAAGTCCACACCGCGCAGATCGGATTGTCGGAAATAGCAATCGCTGAAGTCCAGCCCATCCGCATCAAGCCCCCGAAGATCAAGCCCCCGTAGGTCGCATCCTCGGAGATCGCATTTGTCCCCCGCGGCTTTCTTGGCATTGAATTCCTTGATGCACCCTTCGCGGAGCAGCAAGTACATCGGGTCTTTGGAAATACGGAGCTTTGTACGGGAGGAGTCCGAGTCCATGGTCCTGCTCCATCAAGGGTACTCAGGAGTCATATCGGTTGGGATTCACGGAACTTGAGTATGGGGCCGGGTCTGATGCCGTACGCGGGCCAGTCGCAGTTGAGAAGGGTGTCCCTTCCTTCCCTCAGCCACTTGAACTCGTCCGTTGCGACACAGTATGGTAACGACACATGGTCGAGTGAGGATCAGTTTTATGCCGATACGATTTTAAGGAGGTGTCATATGGCGATTCGATTGGGCGATGACGCGCCGAATTTTACGGCGGAGACGACAGAAGGGACGATTAATTTTCATGAATGGTTGGGGAACGGGTGGGGCATTCTATTTTCCCATCCCAAGGATTACACTCCGGTCTGTACGACAGAGTTAGGCACGGTCGCCAAGATCTCTCCGGAATTCAAGAAACGAGGGGTGAAGGTGATTGCCGTGAGTGTGGATCCCATGGATTCCCATAAGGGGTGGATCAACGATATTAACGAGACGCAAAAGACGACGATGAACTATCCCATCATCGCGGATCCGGATAAAAAGGTCGCGACGCTCTATGACATGATTCACCCGAATGCGATCGACAACATGACGGTGCGGTCGGTGTTTATCATCGGTCCGGATAAGAAGGTGAAGCTGACATTGACCTACCCGGCCTCCTGTGGACGGAACTTCGATGAACTCTTGCGCGTTATCGATTCATTGCAACTCACGTCGAAATATAAAGTGGCCACTCCGGCAAACTGGAAGGATGGCGAAGATTGCATCATTACTCCCGCAGTAGGTGATGCAGAAGCGCAACAACTGTTTCCTAAAGGCTTCACGACAGTGAAGCCGTACCTTCGTTACACGCCTCAGCCGAACCGATAGACTCGCGACGGCCTACGTAGAGAAAACCAGGCAGATGGTGATGGAAAGCCTCTGCCTGGTTTTTATTTATCAATACGTTATAGCCTCAATCCTTTCTGTAATACGGGCATAATTCTCACAGCCTT
>JAMXAU010000081.1 GCA_024281365.1 Nitrospira sp. | reverse complement strand
TCAAACCTTGGACGACATCCCGGGCATTCCCGCCGCGCAACATGAGCACGATGCCGCTCACCACCTCGCGGTCCCCATTCAGGACCGTGGCGCCATGCCGCACCGCATGATTAATCACGACCTGCCCCACGTCCGAGACATAGACCGGAGTTCCTCCGGTTTCGCGAACCACGATCCGCTCGATATCTTCAAGTGAGCGGATCAACCCAGTCCCTCGCACGATATATTTTTCCGCGTGTTTCTCCAGAATATTGCCGCCGGCGTTGGCATTGTTCCTCGACACCGCATCGAAGACTTCCCGGAGCGTCAAATTGTACTTTCGCAGGAGCCCCGGTTCGACCAACACCTGGTACTGCTTGACGTACCCGCCCATCGAATTGACGTCGATGACCTCCGGTGTGCTTTTCAGAATGGGCCGAATCACCCAATCTTGGATCGTACGCTGCGCGATCAAGTTTTGATGTTCCACTTCCGCATCGACTGCGGCTCCCTGAGGCGCGTTCAAGTAATACTGAAACACCTCGCCCAAACCGGTACTGTTCGGCACCAGCATGGGTTCGGCACCGGGAGGGAGCTGTTCTTCCACTTCAAGCAAACGCTCCAGCACCAACTGCCTGGCCAAGTTGATGTCCATGGAGTCGTCGAACACGATCGTAATGAGCGACAGCCCGACTTTTGTGAGGGAACGCATTTCCGTGAGCGCGGGAACACCCGTGAGCTGAAGCTCGATCGGATAGGTCACCAACCGTTCCACCTCGGCCGGCGAGAGACCGGGGGCCTTGGTCACCACCTGCACCAACACGCTGGTTACATCCGGAAACGCATCGATCGGAATCGTCCGGAAGGCATACACCCCTCCGGCCCCGATCATGAGGGCACAGATGATGACTAACATCCGCTGCCGCAAGGAAATGTCAAGGAGACGGGAGACCATCAGACGGGTTTCTTCAACAACTCGGACTTCAACACAAAGGCACCGTGCGTCACTACCGGCTCTCCTTCGTTCAGTCCGCCCAGGATGGACGTCAGCGTGCCATTCGACTCACCGATGTGCACCTCGCGCATTTCATACTCATTCACGCCACGCTGCACAAAGACGAAGGTCCGTCCCTGATCTCGCTGCAACGCCGCCTCCGGCACCGCCAAGCGATCCGGTTGTGACTCGGAATAGAGCCGTATGGTGGAAAACATCTCCGGCTTCAGCCGCCCATCCTGGTTCGGTAGTTCGATCCGCAGCTGCATGGTCCGTGTGACCGGATCCAACACATCGCCGACGTACGTGATCGTCCCCTTGAACACTTCTTTCGGATAGGCGTTGATCCGGACGTCGACCTGCGTGCCACCGGACGCATGCACGGAATGGACGAAGGGAATGTCTTTTTCCGGTATGTTCGCGAGCACCCACACCTCCGAAAGGTCGGCGATCACGAACAGATTTTCGGTCGTCTCTACGACTTCCCCGCGCGTCAGTTTCCGTCCGATGATCCGCCCTCCGAAGGGTGCCACGATCGGCACCACCGACCGTATCTGCCGGCTCCGTTCGAGTCGTCGAAACTCTTCGTCGTTCATCCCGAGCAACTTCAGCCGATCATGCGATTCATTGCCCTCGGCTTGCGCGCTCAACAATTCCGCTTGCCGCCGTTGCAACTCGGCCTCGCCGATCACCTGCTCTTGCAAAAGAAATTGCGCACGATTGAATGCTTGCTCCGCAACATGGAGTTTGGCTTTCGCCTTGAGATACGCCGACTGCGCCAGTCCCAGCTCACTGCTGTACAAAATCGCGAGAGGCGCGTTCGCTTTCACTTCCTGCCCGAGATCGGCATAGACTTCGACGACTCGCCCGCGAACCAGAGTCGTAATCTCCGCCATGTTCCGCTGATTCGGTTGCACGATCGCGGGAAAGTCTCGATGCGTGCGAAAATCACTGCGCGCGACCGGCTGAACCACCAGCCCCACCCGTGACGACTCTTCCGCCGACAAGGTGATGCGTCCTGGTGTGGATACGGCGGCCGGCGTTTTACTGGCCACCACATCGCTCGGTGTCCCATCACAGCCCGCATCCAGTATCATCACGCTGAACAATACACTCCACAGCCCTCGGCTGAGGTATGATGATCGAGGTTGGATGCAATAAACCTGCGTGTTCACAAGGTTCCCCCTACCGCCTGTTCCAGTCTGGCCAGCGAAACGGAAAGGTCATGCCGAGCCAGGGCATAGTCCAATAAAATCTGTCGCTGCACACGCTGGGCATCCAGCACTTCCAAAAGACTTGAGGCGCCCTGTTGAAAACTGAACTGCGCCAGCCTCAACGCTTCCTGCGCCTGCCTGAGCAACCCCTTATCGAACACATCAATCAACTCGGCGGTCGTACGGACATCTTGATAATGCTGATAGACCGCACGCCCGAGCTCATTGCGCGTTCGGAGCAGCTCTGCCTCATCTCGACGCTTCGCCCCTAATGACGCAGCAATCTCTCCCTGACGTCGATACCACAGCGGCATCGGGATTGAGAGTCCTCCTTGAAACGCTTCTCGCCCCATCTCACGCCAGTAGCCGCCATTGACCGTGACCGAGGGCACACGAGCCTGTCGTTCGAATTCAATCTTCCAGTCCGATTGTTCCACGGACTTCAATAAGCGCTGGATCGTGGGATGCTGGTCCATCATCCGAGCCATAAGCCCCTCAATCTGCAAGTCCCGAGGAAGCATCCTGAATTCACCATGAACCAAGTACGACGGCCCAAGCGCACCGCCGGTCAAGGTGTCGACGGCAACACGATTGATGCGAACAAGATTATCGGCACGGGCGAGTTGCTGACGAGCTTTCAGGACTTCTACTTCCGCCTTGATGGATTCAAACTGTGGAGCTTCGCCTGATTTGACGCGTGCCTTGACGATCCGGGCCACGCCTTCGACGGTATCGAGATTTTGCTTCGCCAGATCGGCCTCCTGTTGAGCCAGGAGCAAATCGTAGAACGCCACCTTCACCTGTGAGGTCAGGTTCAGGCGAGTTTCCGACATGCCCACACTGGCCGTCGCCAATCCAAGATCGGCCACTCGTTGCCGTGCCGAACGGAGGGCAGGCCATTCGACCGGTTGCCCCACCGTCACGCTATATTCAGTGAGCGACTGAATATTCTCCGGTGGCCCCACGGTCGTGTCTCTAAGCCTCCCACGACCGCTATTGCTGGACACAGTCGGATTGGGATAGGCACCAGCCGCGGTCTGCTGACCTTTTTGCTGCTCAATCGTGCCTTCCGCGAACGAAATCACCGGATTCTTTGCCAAGGCCAGATCAACGATCATATCAAGACCATAGACCTGATTCCCAGATTCCGCAGACACCGACATTGCGGCCAATCCAACGGATCCGACGTTCACCATGCCCAGGAGTAGTAGAGCATGTACCACCCCCATCCTGATTCCTTGCCTCAACATCACCACCCTTCCTCAACTATCCTAGGCCCAATCTATCTGATTTTCAAATATCTACACCGACTGTGGGGGCTTTCTTCGTGGTGCTGCGGAGTCAATCGGCAATCCGCTGAAGTAGAAGGCCGAGATCGCCACCGTTGCTGCTACGTTCAATGACTCAACCCCTTCAGCCAATGGAATGGAAAACCTGATCTGAGACGCCTTCATGATTTCCGATGACAGCCCCGCGCCCTCGTTACCGACAGCGACCAGGAGCCGGCTGGGTACGGTTCGAATCTCTCTAATGGGAACTCTATCAGTTGACGACAGGACCGCTGAATAGATTTTACATTCAGACAACGTTACTGTCCGAAGATCCGTCGTCCGAAAAATGGGCAGTGCCAGGAGCGTACCAGCTGTGGCACGGACAACCTTGGGACTGAAATGATCGGCAGAGTCATGGCTCAACCACACAGCAGACAGATTCAGGGCAGCAGCAGTTCGGATAATCGCCCCCACGTTCGCTGGGTCTTGCAACCGATCCCCATATACACCCAGGACGCGTAGCTGCCCAAGTACCTGCGCCTCGTCCCACTGAGGTTGCCGGACAACGGCCAGAATCCCTTGAGGCATCTCCACATCTGTCAGTTTTTCAAAGGCAGGATCCGAGCACACAAACTGTCGCGCCTCTAAGTTGAAGCGCCTGCTCCGGTCCACGCTGGTCTCAGCACGGAGATAACGAGGCGATACAAGGAGACTCTGTATCGCCTGGGGATGTTGGGAGATCAGATCATGACAAGGCTTGGCGCCTTCTACAACGAAGACGCCCTCGCGTGATCGAACTTGTTTCTCTCGCAGCAGCTGCCGGATCAACGAAGTCTGCGCACGGGACAAGACCTGGGGGTGTGGCCCAGTATCCACTATGAAGACCCCGACCGCATGCTAGGAGGGAACCGACCAAACCAGATGAGGTCGTCGTTCACCGACGCCTTCGCTCGGACGCCGCTTCCGCCGCACGAATACGCTGAGCACGGGCCTTCGCTCGCTTCAAGGCCGTCAGTTTGCCTCGAGTCCTGGTTTGCTCAAACTGGAGTTGTTCCAGCTGAGATTGTAGGTGGGCCTTTTCCTGCTTGTGCAGACTGGCACATTCTGCCTTAGAAAGTTGGGTCCAATCCCCGCTGTTTCTGGCCCGCTTGATTCGATCGTCTAACGATTCTCGAAGCTGCTTGGCCCTCATTGTCATCAGCGATTTCAGCGCCTCCTGACGACGCTGCACCTCTTCTTCTTCAGCCATGATGCCACGGATATCTGTTCCTAACATAGGTACCTACCTCCTTAACGCACAGACTCCACAACGAGCGTCCGCATTATAACCGAACTGACAGGCAATCTGGAATGCCCTACAACACGTTGATTAATAAGCATAAACAACGAATTATTCGCCAGGTTCCTTGAAGCCATTTCGCTCATTGTGTATCATCCACCCATGCTGATCGGAGCATGCATTCAGGGTTGGAGACTTGCACGAAAGCAATCGATTGAGTTGTTATCGAGCGCAGCTGATCTCCCCCACGACCTCCTTGAGCAGATTGAGGCGGACCAAACAGACCCTACAGTGGGAACCATCGAGGCACTCGCTCGTGCGCTCCGAGTCCCGCCCTCCTGGCTGTTTGATGATCCTGAGATCTTGAGTACCCTGTTTAACGGATGCCTCAGACGAAGGTGAAGAACCGGATGCAAGCCAGCTTGATCCCGTGACCGATCGAATCTTGGCCGGCTCTCGTGCCGATCGATCGCTCTTCGTTCTCTTGACCACTCTCTTGCAAGCCGGCGACCCGAAACTCCTGAGAGCCGCCGAAATGAGCCTGCGGAGCTTGGTCAAGCAATCCCGCCAAGCAACTGTCCCCTGGCAACAACGCCCGTCAGGACACTTCGAACCGCCGAGCGACTAGCTCGCATAATCCAGGAACGCTTCTCCTGCAACCGTTTAAAGTTGTCCTAAACCGTGAACCTCGTCCCCAACTTGGATTTTTGCAACACAATCCGTAACACTCGTCGTTCGCGTGAAGCGTGAAGCGCCCAGCCCCAAGTCGAACCAGCGTCCCCACCTATTTCGTGAAACAAACTGTTCCTACTCTATCTCTATTGATACACTTCGGTTGTGACAACGCTGACCACAATTCGCACGTGATCCATCACGAGGATTCTGCTGCGTGAAGGTTTTTTCTCTTCCTCCTTGTATCGATTGTCGGATGCGGCAGCCATCACGTCCCCTCTCCACTCCATCCGTCGCCCACGTCCTCACTCGCCGCAAGGGAACTGGTGATCGATCGGGTTGGCCCGGTCGTCCAGAGCCTCCTCAACTCCACATCTCGTGAGGCTCACAACACGATTACCGCCTCCCAACAAACGGTGGGGACACGACCCGCCAGATACAAGCCACGAGCGGTCACTGACACCTTAAAAAACCCCTGGGAAGGCCTGAGGAATCTGGAACGCCATGGACTCCTCGCCGTGGAATTGGCAGCAGCCAGTCCCCTGGATCTTCCAACCCTCCTGAATAGACTCGAGACCAGTATGAATCGGTCCTCTGCGCCGTTGACGCCGGTTCCCATCCCGACTGGTTCACATCGCAGCAACACGATAGCGTTCATCCGTGAGGTGCTTCATCAGGCCGCGCTCCATCGAGAACGTGCATTGGCAGATCTTTCCGACCAGGAACGGACCTTCCTCTTCGAGCACGGACGAACACTGGCGGAATCCTATACACCTCAAATCTCCATACTCTCTGACGTCACGATGTCTCAGATCCTCGCGAACACCAGGTTTGCGGAGCTCTTGCAAAAGCGCGTGAAATACGATCATCTCCTTGCTGCAGGCCAAGTCCTGGCGCAGTTGACCAGTATGCAGTGGTTGGAAGAGCTACGCGAGACATTCCCGGATCCCGTCTCTCCAACACAGATTCCTCCTGGTATCACCGGCGAAGTCAGATTTGTTGTCCATACATCGGAAGGGCTCGTCATCATTGGAGGCCCAGGTCCGAACAGCTATGCATTGGAAGGGCCTGTGGCCCTTATTCTTGATCTTGGCGGGGACGATTCGTATCACGGTCTCATCGGTGCATCGTACGACGTCCGATATGGAAATGCCGTTGTCATCGATCTGGCCGGCAATGACCGTTACACTGGAAGCCCATTGGGATTAGCCACAGGCCGACTCGGTGTCGGACTTCTCTTCGACCGATCCGGAGACGACAACTATGAACTTTCTCCAGGATCAGGTGGAGCGGGCTTGGGAGGGCTGGGCATCTTGGTCGACACCCAAGGAAATGATCAATACCATGGCAACCGATTGACGCAGGGCGCTGCGATTGGAGGGATGGGGCTCTTGATCGATATAGCCGGCAATGATCGCTATAGTAGCCATGGATTTGCCCTCGGGTTTGGGGGACCTCTTGGACTCGGCGCCATCATTGATACGGACGGAGATGATCAGTACCAATGCGGTGAGGTCATTCCCAGCGCCTACAACGCCCATGAGGCATTAGAGTCAAAACCAGGCGATCCGGAGTTTCAATACGACTGCTTCGGCCTCGGTGCCGGAGCCGGCTCGCGCGTCCTGACGACACAACGTCAATGGGTCGACCAAAGCTTAGCCGGTGGCGTGGGTCTGTTGCTTGATCTAAAAGGGCGTGATCGATATCAAAGCGCAAACTTCTCACAGGGAATGGGATATTTTTTTGGTGCAGGAGTCTTGCTTGATCTCGACGGTGAAGATGACTACCAGGCTGCCCGCTATGGCCATGGCGCCTCCGCCCACCATGGTGTGGCGCTCTTCATCGACCGCCAGGGGAACGATCACTATGGATCAAGAGGCCCATACTATAATGGTGGAGTGGCGTGGGACCACAGTATCAGCTTAACCATTGATGCAGGAACCGGTCAGGACAGCTATGCATTCGATCGCACAACCGGTCTTGGAAAGGCCGACCACACCGGCTGGGCCGTCTTTCTGGACGAAGGCGGGCGTGACACCTATAGAGTCCAGTCAGGGTTTGGTGAGACCTCGGAACGGAGCCTTGCCGGTTTCATCGATCTCACTGGTGAGGACCAGTACAGTCTCTTGTCAGTAGTCCCAGATTTCCGCCCAGGAAACAGCATGGTCTTCTCCCATGGGCCCGGGAGTTTTTTCCAGGACCGGTAAGCCTCACCATCCACCTCATCTCGGAACATGGGAGACACGTCCCCATATCCACGGAATCTACTGACCAAGCAGACAGAAGGGGGTTGTTTTTTCTCTTTCAGACGTAGAAAATACCGGCGCTTTCTCAGTATTGGCCTAATCATCCACATTCTATAGAGAGGCATAACCGTGAGGCTGCGTAATCTTGTACAGCTTGTTGTGGCAGTCAGTATCTGGGGCGTAACGAACCACCTCTGGGCCTACGATGCGAGTCCAAATATCGGCACCGCAGAGGGCTCCTGTGCCGACGTGATCTTTTCCGCTTTTACGCCCCCCCCATACTCCTATGAGAAGGGCAATGAGGCAGCGCCAAAGTCAGACTTCTCGTTCTTGGCGTCGAAGGCAACCCGTATTGATAGCCTGAAGGTCACCGTCAAGGATGAGAAGGTCCCGGTTACCATTACCCCGCAAGGAAATGGATATCTGGTCAAAGGCAAACTGCCTGCCAGTGCAACAGGATCCTACGTCCGGGTCGACATCTTCGCTGAAGGGCTGACGCTTTGTCAGCGGGCGGATGGGTGGCTCTTAAAAGTTGCGAAGTAATCTGATCTAACTGAGGGCAGTGGGCAGGCTGTACTCCTGCCCACCTCGCTCCGGTTCTCGCTAGCCAAGAACAGCTTTACGGTTCCTGCTCTTCAACATACTCAATCGCTTCCCGCAACTTCGCCACAAAAGCCACCGGCTGGCTGAGGGCATTCTCCGTCAATTGAAATTCACTGACGAGCACACCGTCCTTATCGACCAGTACGAGACGATACCCCTGTTTCATGGAACACCTTTCTTCTGCCTGAGACATGTCAGAACTTCGGAGGTACCTTCAGGAGGGAGTCGTCAGCTCGGGGATCGGTCAAAAGGGAACACGAATGCCGAGATGGACTTCGTTTGGGATGAGGTGCGGTCCCAACAGGCTTCTCAAGCCTGCGGGGGGCTGGCTGGAAAGGAATGAAGCCGACGGTACCGTATGGAGGACGCGATCACGCTCCGTAACATAGCCACCGCCAAACCCTGCCGCAACATAGGGAACCAGCGTCAGACCACTCACCGAAATCTGTGTCGAGACGGCGGGGGTTGTCCGCAAGGCCATGCCGCTCTCCCCCACCAGTGAAACGGATGGTGCCTGCTTCAATTCCACCTCTCCTGTCGGTGCAAGAACAGATGGTCCCGCTATACCAAGGTGCGCCGGTCCTTTCGGAGCAGATCCGTCTTTCGTTGTGCCTGCATAGGACAGTGCACCCCACAGACTCAACAGGATCATGATGCCCACTCCGGAAGACCCTCTGATCACACGAACCAGCAGCATAGTTCCACCATACAATCTACCAGACCGCGATTCAAGAGGGCTTCGAGTCACAGGGCAATAGCATTGATTAAGTCATCGTGATCATTTAAACCACACGGCCAGTACGCTACTTCGAGATACGCGTGAGTGTATCCTCATCCGTATGATGAAACAGATCCTTCCGACCTGGCATACGGAGTTGCGTATCCTCCTTATAGTGAAATCGGTTCCGATCAAGAATCGTTACCGTCAGTTCATAGCGCACCGTCTTGAACTCCCTTGCAAGAAACCGATTCGAACAGATCCCGATAGGTCTCCGACCCGCCTTCCGCCACCAGCGTAAAGGCCGTGGCGGTCGGCTCCACCGTCCCGCCAGCCAGCACGGCCACCCCGCGTGGAACAATAAAACAGCGTAGCACCTGTCGCTCACCGGGATCCCACAGCCAATAGCCGACCTCTTCATGAAACGGGTCCGCCTCTCCGAGTCGATGCGCAACCGTCGCATAGCGCAAGCCATACAATTCCTGTTCATGATTACGCACTACGCCGATTGGAGCAAATGTGACCCGCTCGCGAAACCGATTCTGCTCTGTCCCGCGATCATCGGATGGCGCTTCATCAGCACCCTTGTCTCCCTCCCAGACACCCGCTAAGACCGCCAATGGCCCAAGCTGTCTCACCCCATCTGCTTCCATGCGCTCCTCCTGCCGGATACTGATCCTGAGCAAAGCATTTCACAAAGACGCAGCCGTCAAACGAATATGGAACTCTCGGCACCATTGTAAGAGGTTCATGACAACCGGTGCAAATCAGCAGCATGGAATGAAGCCGCCTCTGAATTCACCCTTGCGTCACAGTCGCTCAAGGATCGGATTCGCACATCGTCTATTTTCTTGGCGAGAAGACACCTCCACGATATCGTACCTGCAACACACTCGTGGACCCGATGCAGGTGCCCCTCTATGCGTTCCTATGACCTGGTGGTCGTCGGCAGTGGACCAGCCGGCCAAAAAGCAGCGGTCCAAGCGGCGAAACTGTCCAAGCGCGTGGCCATCATTGAGAGGGCCCGGCAACTTGGAGGCGCCTCGCTCAATACCGGCACATTACCCAGCAAAACCCTCAAAGATACCATTGAGTACGTCCATGGCTTGCGTCGGCGAGGATTGGCCCAGTTGGGCGCAGCACTCACCAGACAACTGACCCTGCCAGACCTGATGACCCGCAAAGATCAAGTTATCGAGACCGAAGTCGGTGTGATCACTCATCAACTGCAACGCAATCATATCGACATCATTCCAGGTACCGCCGCTTTTCTTGACCCGCACACTCTCAGCGTGACGAGATCAGATGGGCAGATCGATCAGGTCCGGGCCTCAACCATCATACTGGCCACAGGCTCACGACCACGCCGTCCCTCAGAAATTCCGTTTGACGATCTGATTATTTGCGACTCGGACTCCTTCCTCCGTACCACCATGAATCCGACCAGCATTATCGTGATCGGAGGAGGCGTCATCGGCACTGAGTACGCCTCAATGTTGGCTGCGTTCGGAATCAACGTCACCCTGATCGATCGGCGGACACAGATGTTGCGGTTCTTGGACCTGGAAATCGCGCAGGCCCTTGAGGCTCAAATGCAGCAGAATGGGGTCACGATGCGACTCGGGCAGGAAGACCTGGACATATCCGTCGACCACACGGCTCGCCCGACAGTCCATTTTCAACATGGAGAGACCGTCACCGCTGACATGTTGCTCTACACGATGGGACGAGTCGGTAATATCGAAGCGCTGAATCTGGAAGCAATCGGCCTCACGACGGACCAGCAGGGACAGCTCTCCGTGAATGCCCACTACCAAACAGGTCTCCCTCACATTTACGCGACCGGCGATGTCATCGGGTTTCCCGCGCTTGCCGCAACCGCCATGGAGCAGGGACGACTCGCGGCCTGCCATGCGTTTCAACTATCTGACACACATAAACCCAACGTGATTCCGTATGGCATTTACAGTATTCCTGAAGTCTCAATGGTGGGCCTTCATGAGGAGGAGCTCACCGCCGCGAACATTCCGCACGCCACCGGGAGAGCTTTCTTTCGAGAAATGGCGCGGGGGCACATCAGCGGCGACCTTCATGGTCTCTTAAAGGTGATCTTTCACCGCGAGACGCACACGTTGCTGGGTGTCCACATCATTGGAGCCGGCGCGACGGAGCTGATTCACATCGGCCAATCGGTCCTTAGCTATGGAGGAACAGTCGAGTACTTCGTCCATAACGTCTTCAATTATCCCACGATGGCCGAGTGCTATCGTACCGCAGCCCTCGATGGGCTAAACCGGCTGCACCATCCCCACTCATAGTACACTCGCATCAGGCCGCCAGACAGGGCCTCTTCTCACCCGGAGAGACCACGCGCCGGGAGAGCTCGGGTCAATTGGCCTACAGCAGATTTGCTAAAACCGTTAAAAGGAATATACTGACTTTATACCTGCCGGTCGTCATGAGCTACGTGGAGTCGTAGTCATGAAGATGATCCCGACTATCAGTTTTTTATCTTCCTTCAGTGTCCTCGTCCGTACGACCCACCAGCGATCTCCATCTCGGAATCGCCCACCACAGGAGGTAAGGCCATGCCTATTCCACGCACCCTGAAATCACGCCTTGATCGCGAACATGTGCATTACGACATCTTGGCTCACTCTCACACAAATCGCGCCCGGGCGGTTGCCGAGATTCTTCATCTCCCGGAACAGTCTATGGCCAAGGTGGTCATCGTAAAGGTCAAGGAACGATTCGCCACCATGGTCCTGCCGGCCACGACAAAGATCGATTTCCAACGCCTGCGAGGGATGTTCGGCACCCACCGCGTCCGACTTGCGACCGAGGAAGAACTGGCACAGCTCTTCCCAGACTGCGAAGTCGGCGCGATGCCACCGCTCGGCACCCTCTACGGACTTCCGGTCTATGTTGACCGCTCGCTCATCGGGGACGAGGAGATTCTCTTCGAGGCAGGGACTCACTCGGAAGCGATCCGGATGCGCTATTGGGATTTTGCAGCGCTCGTGTTTCCCACAGTCGCCGAGTTTAACCGGCCGCCCACAGCAAGCTGTTGACATCTAGAGATCCGCCGAGTTACAGCCCAAATATTCGGTTTTCTTTTCCTAAAACTGCTAGGATAGGGTTGTGTCTGAGAGTGCCAACCTCTTGTGAAAGGACATCTATGCAAAACAGGTCAAAGCTTATAGCAGTCTGCATCATCGCCTCGCTTATCGGCCTACCCACCCTGTCATTTGCCAAGGCGCGAGG
>JAMXAU010000080.1 GCA_024281365.1 Nitrospira sp. | reverse complement strand
ACCTGACTGGTCTCGATCCAGGGGAGGGCCGTGAGTGTATTCCACTTGGCACAGCGGCGGCACCGACCTGTCCATTCGACGGATTCTTGTTGGCATTGAGTACAGATATAGGGCACCACCACACGTTTCTTGAAACTCAGCGCTTTCTTGAGCGACGTGATGGCCTCTTCGAACTGTTGTTTCCGCAAGTACAGATTGGCCATGATCTTATGGTAGTCCAACAGATGGTCTTGCGGACCTTCAATCGTTGAGAGGAGATCAAACGCTTCATCCACCATTTCGAGCCGGTAATAGAGTTTGCCCAGGTAGAACTGGAGCACGGGATTCTGCGGATCTTGCTGCAGCGCGTCCTGATAGACCCTGATGATTTCGCTGGGTTCGCCTTGATCCAGAAACAGTTCCTCCAGCCGATGGAGAATGATGACGCTTCGTGTGCGCGTGTAGACCTTTTTTAGAATTTCAACGGCATCCTTCGTCTTCCCTTCATGAATCAGAATTTCTCCGATGCCGATATAGGCGGGGAGGAACGCACGGTCTTTCTTAATGGCGCCGCGGAAGTATCGTCGGGCTTTATCAGGATGGCCTCGTTCGAGCAGCTGGCGTCCCACCTCATACATACACCCCAGCAGCAGAGCGGCCTCGGCCTGTTTTTCCGGGGCGGGGAGGTTGGCTTTGAGCAGACGGTGCTGGATTTCGAGCGCCTCATTCCATCGTTCCAGGCGGATATTGAGGTCCCGTTTCCGGATCAAGGCCGTGAGGTTGTCAGGTTCGATCTTGAGGATTTGCTGCAGGGCCTGCAGCGCTTCTTCATACCGCTTGGCTCCTTCGAGATCCTTTCCCAGCTCAAGCAGCACTTCGATGTTGCGATCGTCCACCCGCTGCGCATGTTGATGGAGTCGGATGGCCTCGGAAAAGTTCTGTTCCGAACGATAGATGTTTCCCAGCCAGAGCAGTGAATCGACTCGTGTCGGGTCGATCGCAAGTGCTTTCTCCAACAACGTAATGGCTTCCGACGTGCGTTTCGACATGAACGCATGGGTTCCATCTCGGTGAAGCGTATCGACCTTTTCTTTGCGGCGTACGAGACGTTGACTACGCCAATTGAGGATAAGGTGGGCTGTCTGTTGCAAACCGACGACGAATGTTGCGAGGACGGCTCCGCCGGCCATCGAGATCAAAACCAGCGTGACCGGGCTGAGATCGAACTCCACGCCGGGACTAGTATGGATGACGACGGTACCCGGGTTCAGCTCGCGGAAGTAGCTATACACAAACACGCCGGCACTGATGAGAAAAATGGTGATCAGCAGTTTAAACATCGCTTAAACCATCTTCTACGAACGTGTCTTCCGGGTCAGCCGCTCCTTTGCCCCAGGAGTCGGTGCCGAGTCCTTGTCTGGAATGGGAATCAGCCGTGCGTCACTCCACAGACGCTCGAGTGCATAATGTGATCGGGCATCTTGTCGAAACACATGGGCAACCACATCACCAAAATCGATGAGGACCCACTGGCCTGAGGTTGTTCCTTCAAGACTCAGTGGCCGTTGGTTCACACGAGACAGCGCGTCGACGATCGAATCAGCGACTGCACGCGTCTGCCGATCGGATTCGGCAGAACCCAGGACCAGGTAGTCAGCGATTGAAGTCAGCGGGGCGACATGGAGGACTTGAACATCAAGGGCCTTCTTGTCGAGCATCGCCTTGGCGACGGCGAGGGCTGTGGCCTTAGATGTGCGTGCGATTAGGGTCCTCCTGATAAAGACTAGTGTGAAGTATATAAGATTCTACCGGGGGGGGCAACATATTTGCCAGCGGGAGGCCGCATTTCACCCTCCTCCTGATCTCCGAGGCAGAGATGAGACAGGGAGGGATCGGTAAACAGGTGAGACCGGATGCATTAGGGACGGCGATCTCCATCTGGTCTAAGGTACCGAGATCTAATTGCTGAAGGGCCTGTGCATCCAGGTTGGACAGTAGGGGCATTTTGCTGAGGGATTGGAATGATTGTCCCGGGCGAGTGACGACCACAAAATGGCAGAGCCGTAGAAGTTGTTCAGGGGCTCTCCAGGTAGAGAACTCAAGAAACGCATCTAAGCCAATGATAAAGAAAAGGTTCCATGATGGACCATATTGGGATCGGACTTCATGGACGGTGTCGATCGAGTACGACGTACCACCCCGATTGATCTCAATGGCCGATACCTCGAAGAAGGGGGTGTCAGCAATGGCCAGTTCGACCATTTTAAGGCGAGTCTGGGCGGGGGCCAGTGATCCGCTCTGCTTGTGGGGTGGGTCGCCGGTTGGAATAAAGAGGACCCGAGAGAGTTGCAGACGTTCATACACGTGATGGGCGATCGCGAGATGGCCGTTGTGAATGGGGTTGAAGCTGCCACCGAGAAGGCCGAGACGGTTACCATTCAAGCGTAAGGGGTGAGGGGTGAGGGGTGACTGCTGAGGATTTGAAACATTCATAACTCAGGACTGAGGACTCAGCGCTAGAGAATGACAAGGTTGTCGCGGTGAATGACTTCCTCATATTCTTGGGGGCCGAACTGTTCCTGGATGACGGTCGTCTTGAGGCCTTTCATCCGGTCTAAGAGCTCCGATGACACGTTTACCAGGCCTTTGGCAAACTCCTTTCCGCCTGGATCGAAGCAACTCACCGGATCACCCGCTTCGAATGGTCCGATGACCTCACGAATACCGGAGGCGAGCAGGCTTTTCCCTCGTTGAGCGAGCGCATCGACGGCCCCTTGGTCGAGGTGAATTTGCCCACGTGGGCGAAGCGTGAACGCGATCCAATGTTTTCGGCTGTTCAGGCGGCGTTCCCTGGCGAGAAACAGACTTCCGCCGGTTCCTGTGGTCAGGGCTGAGGCGAGGAGCCCGACTCGTTCTCCATTGAGAATCAAGGTCGAGACTCCGTATTGGCCGACCTTCTTGGCCGCCCGGAGCTTGGTGGCCATGCCGCCTGTGCCTTCAAAGGTACTGGACACGCCGGCCAAGCGCTCAATGTCGGCGGTGATAGCTGGGATGAATGGAATCAGGGTCGCGGAAGGATTCTTCCGAGGATCTTCCGTATAGAGCCCATCGACATCGGACAAAATCACCAAGAGGTCCGCATCCGCTAAGTGAGCCACTTCGCTGGCCAGGGTATCGTTGTCACCGACTCTGATCTCATCCACAGCGACGGTATCGTTCTCATTGATAATCGGGATAATGCCAAAATCAATCAGAGTCGAAAGCGTATGGCGGGCGTTGAGGAAGCGGCGACGGTCTTCAAGATCCTGATGAGTGAGGAGAATCTGCGCCACCTGGATCGAGAGACGCTCGAAGGCCTTTTCATACGCCCACATCAGGCGACTTTGCCCCACGGCTGCCGCAGCCTGCTTGACCGGAAGATTTTTTGGGTATTCTTTCAGCTGCAGTTTTTTGATGCCGGAAACGATGGCGCCCGAGGAGACGATCAGGATCTCTCGTCCCTGCTTCTTGAGCGTCGCGATCTCGTCGGCCAACCGCTCAATTCTATCCGGGCGTAGCCCTTCCGCGCGCGATGCGATCAGGCTACTGCCGATTTTGATGACGATCCGCGTGGCCTGCGTTAGGACTGTGTCTCGCATGGCAGCATCCGTAACAGATCGACCTGTTTCCCGACATAGCGGATCAACTGATCCAGCCCCGTATTTGTGGCGGCTGAGATCGGGAAGCAAGGATATCCTCGGTCCCGGCAATAGACTTGAATTTGTTCCAGCCGTTCACCGGCCCCAACGACATCAATTTTGGTTGGGACGACGGCAAAGGGGCGGGTGGTCAGCCCCTGGTCATAGGCGGCCAGTTCTTGCCGGAGGGTCTCAAAGCTGTGTCGTGGATCGTCGGTGGCCCATTCCGAGATGTCGATCAAGTGGAGTAAAAACGCAGTCCGTTCGATATGGCGGAGAAACTGCACTCCCAGGCCTTTACCTTCATGGGCCCCTTCGATCAAGCCAGGGATATCGGCTACCACAAAGCTGCGGTCGGATCCCCATCGGACGACGCCAAGATTAGGAACCAATGTGGTGAAGGGGTAGTCGGCAATTTTCGGACGAGCCGCAGAAATGGCAGAGATGAGGGTCGACTTTCCTGCGTTGGGAAATCCAACAAGACCAACATCGGCCAATAACTTGAGTTCGAGTCGTAATGTCCGCTCTTCACCAGGACTCCCCGGTGTGCACTTGGTTGGTACACGATTGACGGAAGTGGCGAAGTTGCTGTTGCCCTTTCCGCCGCGCCCGCCTTGGGCGATCACGGCTGTTTGGCCGTCTTCGGTGAAATCCGCGAGGATGTTTGTCGACTCGTCGTCGTAGACGATGGTCCCGACTGGTACTCCGATCGTGACGTCGTCACCTGACCGTCCGGTACAGTTGGACCCACCGCCGGGTTTCCCGTCTTGCGCCTCGTAGTGGTTCTGATATCGGAGGTCGAGCAGGGTTGTCAGCCGATGCGAGGCCGTCATGATGACATCGCCGCCATGACCGCCGTCACCGCCATCCGGTCCCCCACGAGGGACAAACATCTCTCTTCGAAAGCTGCAGATGCCGTTTCCGCCTCGACCAGCTCGTACTGTCACGCGTACTTCGTCGACAAACATGGGGTGCTAGTTTCCTACAGCCGAACCATCGTGAGGGGATGGAAAAGTATACCCGACCATGAGGCGAAGAAGCAGGGAGAACCTATGTCTGCCCTGCTTGGGAAGGAGAGAGTAGAAAGGGGAAGGTTAAGACTTCGCGGAGCTCGGATACACACTGACTCTTCGTCTGCCGCGTCCACCTTCAAACTTGACTACACCGGTTGTTTTGGCGAACAGGGTATGGTCCCTTCCCAGATCCACATTGAAGCCCGGAAAGAACTTGGTCCCACGCTGGCGGACGATAATGCTCCCAGCCGTGACCGTCTGACCACCATACGCCTTCACTCCCAAATACTGGGGGTTACTGTCACGACCGTTACGTGATGATCCGCCACCTTTGTTTGTTGCCATGGTCTATCCTTCCTACTCGAATTTATGCCGTTGCAATACCGGTAATCAGGAGCTTGGTGAATCCTTGCCGGTGCCCACGAGTACGTCGGTAGTTCTTGCGGCGTTTCTTCTTGAAGACGGTAATCGATCGAGTCCGTCCCTGGCGCACAATTTCAGCTGTGACCTTGGCTCCCGCCACGAGAGGTTGCCCGATGAGGAATGTAGTGTCACCGTGCACGAGACGGACCTGATCGAGTTCCACTTGTGCGCCGATATCACCAGGCAGGCTTTCAACTTGAATCGTCGCTCCTGCTTCTACCCGATATTGCTTACCACCTGTCTCAACAATCGCGTACATATCTCTTCTCCAGTCTTGAGGAACGGTTCATTTAACATGTGAGTGTGAGAAGTGTCAAGCCATCGGGAGCGCCTCGCTTGAATTGGTGATCTTTCACCGCCCCCTCTTTTGTGGGCTAGGATCACCTCCAAGCCGCCACGTATTCTTGCGCCACACCGCATCGCCGTCGTTGATGCGGTGGTGATCGTCATTCCATTCCAAGAGGGTGATGAAAGCATGGCGCATACCGGTAAGTTTGTGATTCGTACCTATCACCGGATTCCCGTTCGGTGTGAGGCCTACTACATGGGTGGTGACTTCCTCGGAAAGGGGACCGTCATGAACCTCTGTCGCAACGGGTTTCGTGTGCTCGGGGATCATCAAGTCGTACCGGGAATGGAACTCATTGTGCGTCTCTCTCTCCCGGATAAGGACGGGCCGGTGGAAATCCAACGCGTCGTGGTTCGGTGGGTTCGCGGCCTGCTGTTCGGAGCCAAAATCATGACAATGAGTCCGGATGGAGAAGATCGAGTCGCTACGTTTCTGAGTGCTCGCCTTCGCGCCTATTGTGCCTCGTCCTAAGCATCGACCTCATGACGGCATACGTCCTCGTCCCGGTTGAACCCCGGTTGCTTGACCCGAGGCCAGCTGCACGCTATAGTCCCCCACTCGAATCAAAGCAGTATCCTCACGATCCGTCGCTGGAGCGCGCACCCATATGTTGGAGCCGGTTGAAAAAATCTGGATGGACGGGAAGTTCGTGCCTTGGGGAGAGGCGAACGTCCATGTCCTCACCCACTCGTTACACTATGGCCTGGCGGCGTTCGAAGGCGTGCGCTGTTACAAAGGCAAGTCAGGATCCGCTATCTTTCGACTGCAGGAACATGTCGATCGATTGTTCGATTCGGCACACATCAGCATGATGGTCATGCCGTACGATAAGAAGCAGATGACCGAGGCCATCGTGGAAACGGTTCGTGTGAATCGACTGGATGCCTGTTACATCCGCCCCTTGGTTTTTATCGGGTATGGGGCGATGGGGGTGCATCCCGGGGACAACCCGATTCGGGTGGCCATTGCTGCGTGGAAGTGGGATGCGCGCTTGCGTGTCTTCCTTTACGCGACACCATGTAAATGTGTCCATGACCAGAGGGAAGATCTCCGGCTATTACGTGAACTCTATTCTTGCGAAACGGCAAGCGAAGGCTGATGGATATGACGAGGCGATTCTTCTCGATCCGGAGGGCTATGTCGCCGAAGGAACTGGGGAGAACGTGTTCATCATCCGTCGCGGTGTTCTCAAGACGACGCCGTTGACGTCAGTACTGGAAGGGATTACGAGAAATTCCGTCATTCAATTGGCGCAAGAACGGAACATCACGGTTGTCGAAGAACGGTTTACGCGTGATGAAATGTACATTGCCGATGAAGTGTTTGTGACAGGGACGGCTGCTGAACTGACTCCGGTCAGGGAGATTGACAATCGCCGTATCGGTACCGGGACACCCGGGCCGATTACGCGCGCGCTCCAAGACACCTTCTTCTCGATTGTGCGTGGTGAGGACTCTTCGCACCAATCCTGGCTGACCAAGATCTAGACATCGCAGCGGCTCGCAGCCATACCTGCCAGTGAGGAGCGCTCGCTCCTCACCGGCAGGTACAAGTTCGTCCGACGACGGAAGTCGTTTCTGTGATTGATTAGTGGCCAGTTGAGGGAGAATCAGCTGGGGAAGAGTGGGACTCACCAGATGGCTGCGCAGGCGGTGCAGCCGGAGCAGTTGTCGGCTCACTCTTGTGGTCGAGGTCAATGACCGTCGAGGAGACATTTCGCTGTTTTGCCAAGATGGCCAGGCTGAGTGACGTCACCATAAAAATGGCAGCAACGAACACGGTCAGCTTACTCAGAAAGTTAGCCGGGCCACGGCTTCCGAACACCGTCTGACTGGACCCACCAAAGGCGGCTCCGATCTCCGCCCCTTTTCCAGACTGGAGGAGAATCGCTCCGATCATAAGAAAACAGATGAACACGTGGACGACCACGATTAGCGTGTATAACATGAACGTTCAGACTCCGATTGATCGAGTAGTAGAAGCAAGATTGATGATTGTAGCAAAGGAGCTCACCTCTAGACAAGCGCCTCCGATCAGTGCGCCATCCACCTGCTCCGACGACAAGAGTGAGGCGATATTCTGTGTGGTCACGCTGCCACCATACAGAATCCTCGTCCGTTCAGCGATGACGGGAGAGGCGGTGGCGGAAAGAACAGCTCGGATCGTCTGATGCGCTGCAACGGCTTGCTCAGTGGTTGCCGATCGGCCGGTACCGATCGCCCATATCGGCTCATAAGCGACCGTGAGAGTTTCCAGGGTCTCAGTGGAAAATCCAGCCAAGCTCTCGTGGAGCTGCTGAGCGAGCACGTCGTCGGTTGAGCCGGATTCTCGCTGCGCGAGTGACTCACCGATGCAGAGGATCGGGCGGATCCCATGTGCAAAGGCTGCCTGAAGTTTTTTGCGAATCCCGTCACCCCGTTCACTAAAGAGCGTTCGCCGTTCAGAATGACCAAGAATCACATGGCGACAACCGAGGTCCTTCAGCATGGGGGCGGAGATCTCTCCGGTGTAGGCTCCTTTCGGTTCCCAAAACAGATTTTGTGCCCCGAGCTGGATGAAAGATTCTGAGCCTAAGACCCTCCCGACCGATTCCAATGCCGTAAACGGGGGAGCAACAACCAGTTCTACGCCTGTGGGAACCTTCGAAAGGTGCTGGATCAGTTCGCCGACAAACGTGGCCGCTTCGGATGCGGTCTTGTTCATCTTCCAATTGCCGATAATGAGCCGCGTACGCACAGAATGTCCCGGGATTGAGATTGTACTGAGAACCCGTCGTCAGTTCTGGCGATCAGGCAATGCCGCAAGGCCGGGCAATGTTTTGCCTTCAAGCAGTTCCAGCGCCGCGCCACCACCGGTCGAGATAAATGACATATTCTCTGACACACCGGCTCGATGAACAGCGAGGGCTGTTTCACCGCCACCGACGATCGTCAGGGCGTACGCATCGGCGATGGCGTGGGCCATGGCTAAGGTCCCCCTTGCATAGGCGTCGATTTCAAAGACACCCATTGGTCCGTTCCACAGGATGGTCTTGGCGTTTTGGACCGCCTCATTGAAGAGTTTGACGGAAGCCGGCCCAATATCCAGGGCATACCACCCTTTCGGAATCTCCTGGACGGGGACAATCTTGGTTTCTGCACCGACTTCTCGGCTGGCTGCAACCACACAGTCGACAGGGAGATAAAACTTGACCCCACGCGAGAGGGCATGGTCCTCGATGCCTCGCGCAAAATCCAGCATGTCCATTTCGCAGAGCGAGTTACCGATCTCCATGCCTTTGGCCTTCAAGAAGGTGAACGCCATGCCGCCACCGATGATGACCTTGTCGACTTTCTTGCCGAGATTCTCAATGACTCCGATTTTCCCGGACACTTTGGCTCCACCGAGAATGGCGGCAAATGGTCGTACGGGATTGGCGACGGCTCCCTCGAGGTACTCGATCTCTTTCTTGAGCAGTGCTCCCGCTGCGGCATCTTTAATGTATTTCGTAATGCCGACCGTCGAGGCGTGGGCGCGGTGCGCGGCTCCAAAGGCGTCGTTGATAAACACGTCTCCCAGCGAGGCCAGGGCCTTTGCGAAGCCATCGTCGTTTTTCTCTTCACCGGTATGAAACCGGAGGTTTTCAAGTAAGAGTACATCCCCGTCCTTCATCTTGGCGACCAGCTTCTCGACGGACGGTCCTATGCAATCCGGAGCGAAGAGGACTTCTTTCCCGAGCAATCGCCCCAAACGTTTGGCGACAGGGGCGAGGCTGTATTTTGGTTCGAACGTTCCCTTGGGTCTGCCGAGGTGGGAACAGAGAATGACTTTGGCGCCCTCATCAACGACGCGATTGATCGTAGGCAACGTCGAACGAATGCGGGTGTCGTCGGTAATCTGCAACGACTCGTCTAGGGGGACGTTGAAATCCGCTCGAATAATGACCCGTTTGCCACGAAGTTGCACATCATCGATCGTCTTTTTGTGCAAGTTCACGGAAAGCTCCTTGCTGTAGGTTCACTCAACAGTCAAACAATCGGGACGAGATGAGCGATGGAGCCGGCTCGACCATCCCGGGTGTGCAGTCAGTTACTTCGTCGTTGATTTTCCAGCCAGGACCTTGACGAGGTCACGAACGCGGCAGGAATATCCCCATTCGTTGTCGTACCAGGCCGTGACCTTGACCAGGCGCTTGTCCACGACATTGGTCAATGGGGCATCGACGGTTGCAGAATGAGAATCACCTTTTTGGTCGATTGAGACGATCGGATCTTCTGAATACTTGAGAATTCCCTTGAGGGGGCCGTCCGCGGCCTTTTTGAATGCGGCATTCACCGAGGCGATATCGCAATCTTTTTCTGTTTCCACCGTCAGGTCGACCAGCGATACGTTCGGTGTCGGGACTCGAATGGCCAGCCCATCCAATTTGCCCTTGAGTTCCGGGATGACGAGGTGCAGCGCTTTGGCGGCTCCGGTGCTGGTCGGGATCATCGACATACCTGCTGCACGGGCACGACGAAGATCCTTGTGCGGCAGATCTAAGAGTTGCTGGTCGTTGGTATAGGAGTGGATGGTGGTCATAATACCGTGCTTGATCCCGAAATTTTCCAACAAGACTTTGGCGACCGGGGCAAGGCAGTTGGTCGTGCAGGAGGCATTGGAGACGATGTGGTGTGACTTGGGGTCAAACTTTTCGTCGTTCACGCCAAGAACGATGGTCACGTCGGGATCTTTGGCCGGAGCCGAAATAATCACATGTTTAGCACCGGCGGACAGGTGTTTGCCTGCTGCTTCACGGTCGGTAAAACGACCGGTTGACTCGATCACCACGTCGATATCTAATGCCTTCCATGGCAGTTCTTTGGGATCTTTGACAGCCAGCACTTTGATTGGGTTTCCATCGACAAGGATCTGATCTTCTTTGGCTTCGACGTTCGCCGGTAAGGTTCCATGGACTGAGTCGTATTTGAGAAGGTAGGCGAGCGTTTTGGCGTCCGTGAGATCGTTGATCGCGACGATTTGCAGATCCTTGTCCCCCATTGAGGCGCGCATCACGTTGCGCCCGATACGTCCAAATCCATTGATTCCGATACGAATGGCCATGGTGTATTCCTCTACAGGCAAATATGTTGATTGAGAACAGACAGGTGGTACAGCACAAAACCGAATAGTATCGATGCCTTCTGCTTGTTGTCAAGATAGAAG
>JAMXAU010000079.1 GCA_024281365.1 Nitrospira sp. | reverse complement strand
TGGTCGGAATTGTGACGGAATATGATCTCTTGCAAGCGATGATCGAGGGGCGTGACCTTCGGAAGATCCTTGCGACAGAGATCATGTCGGCCCATCCTGTAAGCGTGACGGAGGATCAAACATTGGCTCAAGTGGCTGATCTCTTCCAGGACCGCTATCTGACTCGTGTTCCGGTCGTACGGAATAAGAAGCTCGTGGGGATTTTGGCACGACGCGACATACTGTTCGGCTATATGAAGGCGTCGCAATACTGGTCGTAGCAGACTGTGAAGGGCGAAACAGTATGGTTTAAGGGTTTCAAGTTTCATGTTTCAGGTGTGAGGTGTTTGGCTTCTGCACAACTTGAAACGTTGAACTTGAAACCTGAAACTCACACTCGAAGGAGCGAGAGGCGAACAGCGACGTACAAGAGAGAGAGTTTGCCGATAAAATTTCAGAAGACATACTGATAACCCCTCCTTGCATCTCTCATTCTTCCTGTTGCATTTGGCCACCATGGTTCTCCGTTCACGTGGCATTACGCTACAGCGAACAGCAGAAAGATGCCTCCTAGTTTGCGTTCCGCTTGGCATGCCCCCTGCTGAGAACTGAGGGGGACGAGACGTATGGATAAGACATCGCAGATAACGAATGGGAGAGTGAACGCGAGAGCCTGGTATGCCCGGCCGGCAGAAGCGCTGGCTGAGGAACTCCGGACAGACCTCAATTGTGGCCTGCCGATCGATGCTGCGGCACGCCGGTTGGCGCAAGACGGCCCCAACGAGTTACCCGAAGCTCCACCTCCCTCCTTGCTGAAACTTTTTCTCTCCCAATTCACCAGTCTGATCGTGTGGGTGTTGATTGGGGCTGCCATAGTCTCCGGCTTGTTGGAAGACTGGATCGATGCAGCGGCGATTCTCGCCATTGTGTTTTTCAATGGGGTGCTGGGGTTTGTGCAGGAATTTCGAGCCGAGCGATCGCTGGCAGCACTGCGCAAGATGTCGGTGTCTATGGCCCGGGTCATCCGCGACGGCGTGCTGCAGTCCATTTCGGCTCGAGAACTGGTCAGGGGAGACGTGGTTGTTCTTGAAGCCGGGGACCGGATTCCAGCCGATGCACGTTTGGTTTACACGACGAATTTCCAAGCACAAGAGGCCTCCCTCACCGGCGAATCGACACCTGTGCAGAAACAGGCAGAGCGGCTTGAGGCAACCGATGTCCCGTTGGCCGATCAGCGCAACATGGTCTTCATGGGCACCGTGGCCGTCTCCGGTAAGGCTCGTGGACTGGTGGTGGCGACCGGTTTGGGTACGGAGCTGGGTCGGATTGCCGCTCTGATTCAGAAGGCCGCTGAGGCGGAGCGTACCGAAACGCCGTTGCAGCGGCGTTTGGAACAATTCGGCTCGACACTCCTGTGGCTCGCGCTCGGTGTGGTCGCAATCGTATTCATGCTCGGCTCTCTCCGGGGCGAACCGCTGGTAGAGATGTTTCTCGTCTCGGTCAGCCTGGCGGTGGCAGCTGTGCCAGAGGGACTTCCCGCCGTCGTGACGATTACACTGGCGTTGGGTGTCACGCGGATGGCCAAGCGACATGCGCTGATTCGTAAACTTCCTGCCGTCGAGACACTCGGTTCCGCCACCGTGATCTGCACAGACAAGACCGGTACATTGACGAAAAATGAAATGACGGTGACGAAGTTAGTGGTCGGCAGCGAAACATTCGAGGTCACCGGCGAGGGGTATGAACCGGTGGGACACATTCGTGAAACGATAAACGTGAAACGTGAAACGACTTCCGAAGACCCCTTACCCCTTACGCCTCACCCCTCACGCCTGCCGTCTGGGCTGCGGCTGTTGTTGGAAGCGGCAGTGCTGTGCAACGGCGCGACGTTGCAACAAGAGAACGGGACCTGGCGGATCATCGGTGATCCGACAGAAGGGGCGTTGCTCGTGGCCGCCGCAAAGGCCGGTCTCACGAAGGCTGTCTTGGAGGGCCAAGGATCACTGGAGAGGGAAATCCCGTTTGATGCCGAGCGGAAGATGATGACGATCGTCCGCCGAACGGAGCAAGGCCGTAAGGCGTACAGCAAAGGAGCACCCGATGTCTTGCTAACACGCTGTGCCGCACGTATCACGCGCGAAGGACGGATCGAGGCACTTGATGAAGCACATCGGCAACAGATCAGCGACGCCAATGCGTCGTTGGCTCAGCACGCTCTCCGGGTCCTGGGCGTCGCCTATAGGCCTCTCGGCTCGCAGGTGAATGCGGATGAAGACATTGAGCGCGATCTGATTTTTCTCGGGCTCCTCGCGATGAAAGATCCCTTGCGGTCTGAAGCAACAGAGGCAGTGCGTCTCTGCCGGCAAGCCGGCATCAGAACCGCCATGATCACCGGTGATCACAAGGAGACTGCGGTCGCGATCGCTCGCGAGCTGGGCTTGCAACGCAATGACGACATGGCCTTGTCCGGTGCTGAGCTTGATGGTCTCACCGATGAGCAATTGATGCAGCAGGTCGAGCGCGTGACGGTGTATGCCCGGGTGTCTGCCGAGCATAAGCTCCGGGTTGTCCAGGCCTGGAAGCGAAACGGGGCGATTGTCGCCATGACCGGTGATGGGGTCAATGACGCGCCGGCGATTAAGGCCTCGGATATCGGTGTGGCGATGGGTCTTACCGGCACCGATGTGACCAAAGAAGCCTCGCAACATGGTCGTGACGACGCAATCCTGCCTCGATCGCCGCCGCGAGGAGGGGCGGGTATCTTCGACAACAGGAAGACGGTACATTTTCTTTTATCGTGCAATATGAGCGAGGTGCTCGTCATGCTGTTTGCGACCCTGTTCGGCCTGCCGCTTCCGCTCCTGCCGATTCACATTCTGTGGATGAACCTCGTGACGGACGGTTTCCCAGCTCTCGCCCTGGCGGTCGATCCGAAAGCGCCGGATCTGATGCAGCAGCCGCCGCGGAAGACAGAGGCGCGCCTACTCGAAAGTGGCAGGCTGTGGGCCATCGCCGGAGAAGGGCTACTGTTGGCGGTTATCGCTCTGAGCGCGTTCTCGCTGAGTTTGTTTATCTGGCAGCAGCCGATTGACCAGGCTCGAACGGTGACGTTTACCGTGATGGTCGCTGCTCAGTTAGTGCATGCCTTCAATTGCCGGAGCGATCGCTGGTCGTTATTCCATGTGGGGGTGACAAGCAACCGTGCCCTCCTCTGGGCGGTGGCGATTTCTCTTGCCCTGCAGGTTAGCATTCTGACCATTCCGGTCATGGAACCCATTTTTAAGGTTGCATCCTTACCCATAGCGGATTGGGAGCTGATGGTGGCCATGGGGTTGCTCCCGCTGGCCGTCGTCGAAGGAGTCAAGTGGGTTCGACGGCAAAAGGCATTGGGATCATCTGTCGTCCGGGCGTAAAAGAGCCATGAGTTCGTAGGTCTGACGAGGCTGTGGAGTTTTATGAATGGACAGACACCTCAGTCAGTATCTTTAGAACAAGGTTCGTGACACTCCATCGTCTCGTCGCCGCTCTGTAACCAAGCTAACGGAGGGGTGTTCGGGTCTGTGCGGAAAACATTGCGTCGAAGCGCAATAATCTCGGATTCCGAAGCATTCATTCTAGGCTGAAAAGGGGAGGGATTGCAGAAAACTGAAGGGATGAATTACCGTATAGTGGGAAAGCTTCAATCGGAAGAATAGTAAACGGTAGTTTTGTACCGGAATGAGGATGTTGGGAACAACGGACAAAACCAACGCTCAGAACACATATTTGTCCAATGCTCCCTGCGTGTCACTGCAGGCACAATAGGTATGGCGACGATGCAAAATACGCTCAGGAAGAGCCACATAATTGCTGATCGGACAGCAACGGTGAG
Source organism: Nitrospira sp. (assembly GCA_024281365.1). GTDB lineage: Bacteria > Nitrospirota > Nitrospiria > Nitrospirales > Nitrospiraceae > Nitrospira_D. Next base: position 7,134 of record JAMXAU010000079.1, on the reverse strand, counting down.
CCGCCTGGAAGAGGTGGTTGCGACGTCGGATGAGTTCGATCAGGTTGTGGCGCAGGCCTTGCCGATTTTGTTGGATCGGGCGGCAGGTTATACAAAGCGATTCTTGAGGGAAACCGGTCAGTGGAACGACGACATCGAACATGAGAAATTTGCGCTACGGTGGGGATCTGAATATTTGGAACGTTTTCTCGTCTGTGGACGAACGGAAGTCCCGTGCCGGCCTTTATTCCTGTTCGATTCGTTGGTCGCGAAACAGCATAGCAAACCGGAACCGTTTTGCTATCACCCGGATCTGCTGAAACCGCTGGGGCGATTTCTCGATGGATTGGTCGCACGGGCGGTGGTCAGTCGAGATGCCTTGATTGCGTTGTACCATCACTCCTATGGGTGGGGTGCGGGGGATGTCATCGCCGTCACCGGGCTCAATGGGCTTGAGAGCCAACGCATCTATAAGAACTTTCGTCGGTGGCGTGAGAGCGGCTGGCAGCGCACGATGGATGAGATAGGTTTGACGAAGGCAGAGCTGGTGGAACTGGAGAGCCAGCGGCAGCGACAGCGGCAGCGGTTCAATAGCGAGGCCGAGCGGCTGATCCGCGTGGCACAGGGGCATTATCGAAAGAGCGAACCGGATCACTATCCCTGTCTATCACGATCACAATGGGGCGAGATGTTCTCTCAGGGATACGGGTGCGATTATCGGATTTGGCATTTGGCACTCTGTTTGGACTGCATGCAGACGGCCTGGGGATTGGGATCCAGCGAGTCGTCTGCTGAAAAACCGCGTTTGGAGTTGCAGGTACGGCCGTAAAGAATGAGGCCCTGCCGTCCCACGGTTGTCGTGTCCCCGTGAATACGTCAAATAGTAAAGAGGAGCGGAGGAGGATATATGGTTCAGGAAGAGGATCTGGAACTCTATCGATCGCAACTCCTTGACTTGAGGAGTGAACGACCGAGCCGCTCAGTTCGTGGTCTGTTGGATCCTATACAGGTGTATGTCAATGAGCGGCGCGTGGGTGAACTGAAAGGAGCGGAGATCGAGGCGACACTGCATGTGCACGGTGTCGATCATATTGAAACGGTACAGCTTCGGACCGAAGACGGACGATTACTGGGGGGGCTGGTCGCTCCCGAGTCTGGGTTTCGGACGGCTCGGGTGCAGTTTTCAGCCGATACGGTCGAACTCTGCGTGCAAAATACGGTGCAGGGCGGGTCGCTCAGTGCGGTGTTCATTCCGGCCCCAAGTTTCTGGAATCGAACCTGGACCATCCTCGCCGACATTGCGGACAGATGGATGGTCCGGCGTCCGGCGTCCACGATGGCGTATGGAATCCGAACGGTGGCCTTTACGCAAGTACTCTTGGCGACTGCCGTCATCGGCCTCGTGGCTGACCGTGTCATGATCTGGATCGCACCAGAGCATATTGTGGCGCCGACTGCGCAGGCAGAAGCGCTTCGTACGGCCTCCATCGCCGAAGTAGAACAGTTGGCGAAGCAACTCCGTGAGTTGAGGTTGATGCAAACGAAGGTGGGAGACGCGCTCCAGTCTCAAGAGAAAGGGATGACGTTGCTCCACCAAACCATGGCCAGACTTTCGTCTACGCAGGAATCTGTGGCATCCAGTGTCGTGATGGTGAAGGAAGAGATAGAGAAGAGGCAGGAGAGCACTGAGCGTGAGGCAGATCGTCCGGTCCAGCTTCCTGTCGGCAGAGGGGTAGTGGATCAAGAGCAGTTTGAAACAGCGATTCACGGTCTCGCCGCGGACAACGAGCGTTTATCCAAGCAAATTGCCGGTCTGGAGGAGCACAACCGAACGCTGACGGCCAAATTGCAGATGGCGATCGCGCATGTCGCGAAAGCTGTTGAGCAGAATCCGGAACGCGTGGTGGCGCGTGAGGCTGATGTTGCCAGAAAACATCAACTCGTGCCCGTCGCCGATAGCCGTCAGAACACGCAGGCGCAACCGTTTCTCTTTTGGGTTACCTTCAGCGAAGGAACGACTCAAGAGAGTATCGATCAGTGGGTGAATGGGATGAAAGGGCATAAAGGATCCTTGAACGAAGGCTGGCAAGAGGTACAGATCATTCCCCCCCCGGTCCCACCAGATCTGTTCTTGGAGCAAATCAAAGGGGACAAGATCATCAAAGAGGCTCGACTGAATCACTAAGTCGATGCTCGTCGTGACCGTCACGTTGACTTCTCACGGAGATCGTCATGTGACCAACCATGGGACCGACGAGGAGTCAAGTGATCCCAGAGTGGACATATTGGCGCTGAGCTCATGAACTTTTGTCCGTTGAGTCTGTAAAGAGGTGCTGAGTAACATGACCTTTATGAGTCAGGGGAAGCAGCGGATGATGTGCGGTTCAGGGATACACAACAGGTCGAAATTCTATTTCGGACAATCAACCCGGTCTCTATTCACCTCACACATTGACGGATGACTCAGTTATCCAGTCGATGATCAGTGTAAGAAAGGACAAGACATGAGAATCGCGCAAGTGTCACCGCTGTGGGAAAGCGTTCCGCCTAAACTGTATGGTGGGACGGAGCGAATTGTGTCGTACATTACGGAAGAGTTGGTCGCAATGGGGCATGATGTGACACTGTTCGCCAGCGGCGATTCGGAAACAACTGCCAAGCTTGAGGCGATTTGCCCGCAGGCGCTTCGGTTGAACACCGGTATTTTCAATCGAGATGCTCCGCTGATTATGCAGCAGGAGCGAGCACTTGGCGTGAGCGGAAACTTCGACATCGTACACTCCCATCTCGATTTTCTTGGGTTTCCGGTGGCACGTCGAAATGCGGTTCCCATGGTGACCACTTTACATGGGCGCCTGGATCTTCCGGAGCTGGAGCCGGTCTTTCGCGAGTTCATCGAAATGCCTCTGGTCTCCATTTCAGCCTCCCAGCGCCGACCGCTCCCTTGGGCCAACTGGGCTGGGACCATCCACCATGGACTGCCACGCAATCTTTACAGCTTCCATCCGAAGAGTGAGGGGTATCTGGCGTTTCTTGGCCGGATTTCCCCTGAAAAGCGCCCGGATCAGGCGATTGAAATCGCGAAGCGGGCTGGCATTCCATTGAAAATGGCAGCCAAAGTCGACCCTGCGGATCGTGTGTACTATGAGGCCGCCGTCGAACCGTTGCTCAATCACCCGCTGATCGAGTTTGTCGGCGAGATATCCGATGCTGAAAAGAACGACTTTGTTGGAAACGCCATGGCATTGGTCTGTCCTTATGATTGGCCGGAACCCTTCGGTCTGGTGTTGATCGAAGCGCTTGCCTGCGGAACGCCGGTGTTGGCGTATCGACGGGGATCCATTCCAGAAATCATCGATCATGGGTCAACCGGGTTCGTGTGTGAAACCGTGGATGAGATGGTCGAGGCGGTGGGACAGGTACCCCTCCTAGAGCGCCGACACTGTCGAGCGGCGTTCGACGAACGGTTTACTGCCGACCGGATGGCGCGTGACTATGTCGCGTTGTACGAACGAATTCTTGAAGGCGTGGCCGTGCAAGCTGCCGCGCATAAAGCGAACGGAGGGGGCCGACATGTCTGATGCAGTCATTGACTCACAAGAGGCTCACTCTCCTGCTCGCCGTGGCCATGGGTGGGAGTTAGTCAAAACGAGAAATTTCGGATTTCTGTTCGCCGGTCAGACGATCTCTCAAATCGGCGATAGTCTCAATAAGGTGGCATTGCTCTGGTTTGTCTATGAGATGACTGGGTCGGCACTCAAGATGACGGTGGTGGGGTTGCTACAGACGCTTCCTCCCTTGCTGTTTGGGCCGCTGATCGGCGTGTATTTAGATCGCGTCCGGAAAAAGCCAGTCATGATCGGTGTGGACCTCCTTCGGACCTTGATGGTCCTCCTGATCCCATTGCTCTACGCAATGGAGGCGTTGACGCTTGATCGGCTCTATGTGTTGGTGTTTGCCACAGCGATCTTTTCAACGGTCTTCGGGCCGGCCTTGACCTCCGCTGTTCCATTGATCGTGGCAAAGGATCGGTTGGTGGCGGCCAACGCACTCATGCAAACCACGACAAACGTGGGACTGCTCGTCGGTCCAGCGGTGAGCGGACTGGGGATTGCTCTCATCGGGGCACAAAACGTCCTGTATGTCGATGCAGCGACGTTTTTCTTCTCGGCGTTGTGCTTGTTTCCCATTCAGGTCCATGAAACGCTTAATCGCAACCGCGTAGCCGGTAGTGGGTTGACGGGCGGTATTACCAGTGACTTGCTGGCAGGTTTCCGGTTCGTGTTTGTGGAGCAGAAGACGGTCTTGATGCTGATGTTGACGGCCACGCTGTATAGCGTCGGCATCAGTGCTTTCATTTTTCTACTGCCTGTGTTTGCCAAGGAGGTTCTGGGTGTGGGGCCGGTCCAACTTGGTTGGTTGTGGTCGGCTCTCGGCGTGGGGATGTTGCTGGCGTCTCTCAGTCTGACGTCGGTGACGCAGGGAGATGTCTCGTGGCGTTTGCGGTTTATGTCCGGCGCGTTAGCCATCGGTGGGCTTGCCGTCGCGGCGCTCGGGTTTCTCGATGCTCCAGTCGCTGCGGGGGCGCTGATCGCAGTGATCGGAGGCAGCACAGCCATGTTTACTCCGCTGGTGTGGACCATGCTTCAGGAGTTGACGCCGACGCATCTCCTCGGTCGAGTCTTTACGAGCTTCGCAACGGGGGGTATGGCCGCATCGATGGCCGGAATGGCTGGTTTTGGATGGGCGGCTGATACGATTGGTCCGGCGACGTGCCTTGGAGGTATTAGCCTTATTCTCCTCATGACTGCTGCGAGCGCGTGGTTGTTCAGCTTCTACAAGTCGCACGCACAGACCCTGGTCGTTCCTTCGCGCGGCTCCTTTGCCGCGTAGCAGACTGCTGCACCATTCGTCACACCGTTGCAGATACTCGCCAAGTTTGAAGTCTGACATGCCGGCAGCCCCCCCTGAGAATCAGGGGGGGGCTCTGAGCTCCGCGCAGATGACAGCAGACCGAGAGCGAGTTACAATGCCTCGCTACACTCCACAGATATATTCACGGGGATAGGTCCCAGGGGGAGGACTTGCGTTATGGCCATGAAATTTCCACGGGTGATTGTTCTCAGTCTGCTCATGTTCTGGCCGATAGGAACAGGCTCGCAAGCATCCGACGGGCGTGACAAGGAGGGCATGCCGGAAAAAGAGAAACCGGCCTCGAGCTCGTCACAACCACCAACTGTCCCTGCTGTAAAAGGTGAGGCAGCGGCCGAGCACAAGGAGATTGTGCCTGAAAAACCAGTAGTACGGCAGCAGCCGTCACCGGCTTCTTCCGACTCTCAACCCACGCCGCACAAGTCGCCAACAGAGACCAAGCCGGCATCTCCTCCTACCATGCCGACCAAGGCTGAAGTCGCGACGGATCGTAAGGAAGGCGTGTCTGAGAAACCGGCCTCGAGCTCGTCACAACCACCAACTGTCCCTGCCGTGAAGGGTGAGGCAGCGGCCGAGCACAAGGAGATTGTGCCTGAAAAACCAGTAGTACGGCAGCAGCCGTCACCGGCTTCTTCCGACTCTCAACCCACGCCGCACAAGTCGCCAACAGAGACCAAGCCGGCATCTCCTCCTACCATGCCGACCAAGGCTGAAGCCGCGACGGATCGCAAGGAAGGCACCTTGGAAAAGATTCCTGCACGTCCCTCCTCTTCAGCGGTGACAGAGGGTCATGGCGCTGCCCCCAAGCCGTCACCAGAGACCAAATCGCAGGGACAACCGGCACCGGCACTCAAGGCCGACCTGCCACCTCCTGCTGATATCGATCTCAAAGAAAAGGAGACGGCTGCAAAGAAGCCGATGGGGTCACTGATCCTCTCCGTGAAACTCGCGCTCATGGGAGATTTGCGGCTGTTCCATTATGAGATCGAGGTTGAGGATGACAAACAGGCGGTCACACTGAGCGGGCGGGTCTCGAATGAAGAAGATAAGGCTGCCGCGACAGAAGTTGCGCAGGCGGTCAGTGGGGTGAAGACCGTTACGAACAAGCTGATCGTGGAAAAAGATCTGGCGAAAACTTTGCTCAAGAAGCAGGATGAAATCCTCACGCTTCTCATTAAGGAACGCTTTGCAAAAAGTGCGACCTTGAAATCGGCAAACTTCGATGTCAAGACCGAAGAAGGCATCGTGCAGCTCAATGGCACGGTTCGTTTTCAGGTGATTGCTCTCGAAGCTGCTGAGGCAGCTCGGCAGGTGCCGGGCGTTCGGGCCGTTAATACAGAAAAAATTCGTCTAGAGGGTGAGAGCTGATGCAGGGTTCCTCAGGCCCCCTGGCAGACGCTTCTTCTGGAATGGCGCATGCCCGTCAGCTCTCGGTCGACAATCGCCCCCTCCTTCTGACTTGGGACTTCGGGTTGGTGTGGTGGGGACAGCTCATTTCACAGATCGGTGATGGGGTCTGCCGCTTGGCCCTCTTGTGGTTTGTTTACGCCGTCACCGGGTCACCGCTCAAGACGTCCATCATCGGGCTGCTGCAGACAATTCCTCCGATCGTCCTCGGCCCCATCATCGGGGTGTACGTTGACCGGCTCCCGAAGAAAGTCCTGCTGATCACGAGCGATATTCTCCGTGCGCTGCTAATCGGGTTGATCCCCTGCCTCATTTCCGTGGAATCCTTTACGGTCTCGGTGTTGTATGTGCTGGTGTTTCTCCATGCAGTGTCCACGGCGGTCTTTGGCCCTGCCCTGACGGCCGCAGTACCGGCCTTCGTCCCCAAAACACAGTTCACGGCTGCCAATGCGCTTTTGCAGGGCACCACGAGCTTGGGGATTATCTTCGGCCCCGCGATCAGCGGCATCGGTATCGCTGCGTATGGATCGCAAGAGGTGCTCTGTATCAATGCCGTCACCTACTTGATTTCAGCGGCATGTCTTGCCTTTGTCCGTTTCAAAAACACGGCGGCGACGAGTCCCTCGCCTGAGGCGCGATCGACGCTGCTGCAAGATCTGGTCGAAGGATTTCGTTATGGTGTAGTCACCAAACCGGCATTATTGCTCTTGACCGGTACCGCTGCCCTGTATACGTTCGGTACCAGCGCGCTGACCGCACTGTTCCCGGTCTTTGCCAGAAAGATGCTTGGGCTGGGACCGGTCGAGGTCGGGTACT
>JAMXAU010000078.1 GCA_024281365.1 Nitrospira sp. | reverse complement strand
GCGGCCTAGGGTTTGGATGTCATGTCCCGTGAACGGAGGTCCTTCATGAGGACGTATATCTGCGAAGAGAGGGATGCGCATGGAACAACGAAAAGATAGCCGATTCCCTGTTGGATTTCGGAGCTCGTTCAGTTCGGCGAACAGCATTTCTGGCGATGGGACGCTGAGTGAACTATCGCTTCGAGGGTGTCGCGTCCGGAGCTTAATTGAGGTGAATCCGGGGACGGTGCTTCAGATTCGGGTTCACGTTTCTGATCGTGAATCCCCTATCGTGATCTCTCAGGCGATTGTCCGATGGTATCGAGATGGTAGCTTTGGATGTGAGTTTGTGAACCTCGGGGCAGAGGAATGGGCCCGGCTTCGTGCTGTGACGACAGAATTGGAGAAAGAACCCTACCAGAAGGTGAAAGACGCCAGTGAAGCCGCATAACACCACCGCCGTGAAGAATCATGCCGCTCGTGCTCGGAGTCTGTCTTGGAAAATCGTGTACGCCAACTCGACGCTTTCATGAAGCGGGTCCAGGAGGCTGGCTACGGTATCCTGAGCAGTAGACAGAGGATCCGCTGGTTTCGTCGTGCTCCGTCACTATAGAGTGATCTGTAGGTTGTCCAATAAGAAGGTTTCGTGAAGGAGTCGTCCATCCCAGCCGCCAGGTATTCCGTGCGTGCTATGCGGCTTTAGCCGCCTGGCGTTTTGCCACTTGGCCCAGGATATCCAGCGCGGCGATGCGATAGGCTTCGGCGTAGGTTGGGAAGTTGAAGACGTTGTCGATAAAGGATTCAATGGTCGCCCCGCTTTGCAGTGCGAGCTGTCCGATGTGGACCAGCTCCGTTGCGGAATCGCCGACCACTTGGATGCCGAGTAGCCGTTCCCCGGCTGGATCGGCGATCATCTTGAGCAGGCCTTGCCCGCCACCTGAGATCTGTGCGCGGGCAATCTCCTCAAACTTCGCCCGCCCCACAAGCGGATCCTTATATCGTTCTCTGGCACCCATCTCATCTAATCCAATGCTGGCCATTTCGGGAATGGTGTAGATCCCTAGTGGAATGGTGGAGGCGGCATCGCCGATTGGGAGATTGAGGGCATGCCGGACGGCACGTCGTCCTTGCTCCATTGCCTTTGACGCGAGAGCTGGTCCACTGACCATGTCTCCGACGGCATAGATGTGCTCGATATTCGTCTGACAGTATTGATTAACTGGGATAAGTCCACGATCTGAAAGGGCAATGCCGGCTGCTTCAAGGTCAAGATCTTCAATGTTCGCTTGCCGTCCGAGGGCGACCAGCATCTTTTCACTCTTGATGATGGCCCCATTTTTGAGTGTAGTGACGACATGGGTCACCCCATCCCATCGCACATTTGTGATCTGGCTTTCGCCGAAATAATGACTGCCATGGTGTTCCAGTCCCCTGACAAACTGGTCAACCAGTTCCTTATCCATGAATTGCAGCGGGTAGGGTGCGCGGTCAACGAGTGTGACTTCCACGCCCAATAGCGCAAAGATGGAAGCATACTCGCAGCCGATCACCCCCCCTCCGATGACGGTCAATGATTGAGGGAGGTACAGCATTGAGAGGAGCGAGTCACTGTCGAGAATGTGCTCATGATCGACAGGAATGTCGTTGGGATTTCTTGGGCGTGATCCCGTTGCGACGACAATCGTGTCTGCGGTGAATTGTTGAGAGGCCCCATCGACGGTTTGCATCTCAATGGTGCGGGCGTTGACGAATCGTGCTCGACCATGGAGCAAGGCGATGCCGTTTCGGCGGAGTTGCTTGCTCATGAATAAATCATGAGCTTGGACGACTTGGTCAAGGCGACTGAGCAGCGTGGAGATTTGGGTATCTGGTTTCAGATTGAACTGTAAGGCTTCACCGGCTCGCTTGAGTCGATCAAGATGGAGGGCGCTCTCTCGCAATGTCTTACTTGGAATGGTTCCGCGATAGACGCAGCTTCCTCCAATCCCACGCTCTCGTTCGATAAGGGCGACCCGTTTTCCGGCTTTGGCCCCTTGGACCGCAGCTTTCTGGCCGGCTGGACCGGCTCCGATCACGATGATGTCGTACGTACTTGGTATGCTCATAGGTTCATGGCATTCACAATGGTTAAGACCTGCTCTTTGGAGGTCAGCAGTTTATCGACGTCTGGAGGGTACAGGTTCAACTCTGCGAATACTGGATGATCGCGGAGACTGTCTTCTGGCATTTCTTCCGGCGTGAGGAGGTGGCTCGCCAATCGATCTGCAACAAAGGTGAGCATGCATTCCTGGCGGAAGGAGGTGGTGTGCTCGTAATCCGCGTAGTATTGGATCGCCTCCGCCACCTGTTTGGGCAGACTCCATTTACCGGCGATCAGAACGCCCACCTGGGTATGGTAGCCCTCGATCAATGTCTTGATGTGAGATTTGTTATCCAGTATTGTGGCCAGTGCTTTGACCCAATCGTGTTTTTTGTCTTGAGCAATCGTCGTGGTTATCCGCAGGACAACGGGTTTGCCGATTTCATGTAATAGTCCGCAGAGATAGGCGCTTTCAACATTCATACGTTTCACACGGGCGACTTCTTTTGCAAAGGCCCCGGTGGCCAGTGAATGCCGCCAGAGCTGTTTGACTTCATTCTCATATCCCGGTATCTGGAACGCACCGACCTTTAATGAGGCGGTAAAGGCGATTTCAGATAGCAAGGTGATTCCCAACATAGCGACTGCGTGCTGGAGCGAAACGACCGGACTCCTGGGCATGTAGGCCGGCGAATTGGCAATCTTCAACACGTGAGCGGCAAGGGCTTGGTCCTGATGGATCAATGCGGAGAGCTTTGCCGCATCGGCCTTTGGATCTGACGCGAGCGCCATCACTCTGCTGGCGGCTTGCGGCAAGAGTGGAAGCTCAATCTCCCCTGTCTTGATTTTCTGTATGAGAGCCTGTTCAAGCTGCTCGAGTGGAGAACAGGCTGGCTGTTTTTCAGGGGGCATAGAAGGGCTCCCAGGTTGTGACCCTGCTGTTCCAGACAGTGCTTTGTCGGTTGCTAGTCCAGGAAAGTTTAGCGGTCGTGACTTTGTCCTGAGTCCTGACTATACTGACTCCTTCTAGGGAGGGAGCGGCAATGCGATGTCGATGGCCGACAGGAATACTCTGGGTTTCGATAGCCGGTTCGATGATTTGTCAGAACGTTCGAGCTGAGTCGACGGTCGGGACGGACAAGATCGTCAAGGAAGCCCGTGAGACAATCGAGGCCACCAAGGAGTATACGGATCAGCAAAAAACGGCATTTCAACGAAAAGCGCAGGAGGAACTTGCGGCACTGCAGCAGCAGATCGCCGCATTGCGCGGAAAAGTGGCAGACGCATCGGCATCCACCCGGGCGGAGTTGCAGAAATCGCTCAATGAATTAGAGAAAAAGAAGGACGGTGTAAGGGAACAGCTTGATGGGCTGAAGCAGACCACTGATAAGAAATGGCAGGATGTGCAGGATGGGATGAACAGTGCGTTGCACGAACTCAAACAGTCGTATCAGAAACTGCTGTCGCGCATACCGTAACGTTCGATTTCATCTGTCCAGGTGACCGGAATGGAGTACCCATGATGAAGGTGATCACTCTGGCTGACTGTCAACAGTTTGCCAGCGACAAAATGAAGAAGAACAATCTGTTCCAAACCGAGCGGTTGTTCTGCGATATCTATTGTTTTGAGCCTGGCCAGGAACAAAAGGGGCATGTCCATGGCCATCAGGACAAGGTCTACATTGTTCTGGAGGGGCAGGGAACATTTCAGGTTGGCTCAGAACGCCGTATACTCGAGGCTGGGCAAGGTACGCTTGCCCCCGCAGGAGAGGAGCATGGCGTGAAGAATCACACGACCCAGCGACTCAAAGTGCTGGTGTTCGTTGCCCCCAATCCAAGCTCAGACTAAGGATTCCAGCCAATACTGGAGTGTAAAGAAGGAAAGGGGGAGCGGGCATGATGCCCGCTCCCCCTTCTCGTCATGATCTCGCCTTATTCGTCGAGATTATGGTACTTACCTCACGGCTTGTAACAGGAACGGTCTGCAGGCTTACCGTCATGCGAGAACTGGTTTTCAAATGCCATCACTTGCCAGATCTGCTCATCGGACAACAGGCCCTTATTACCCTTCATCTTCGTCTTGGGAATACCTTCGGCTACGCGCCAGAACCAATAAGCATCTGAAAATCGACAGACGATGTTAGGGTCACGGAGATCCCTCGCACCTTTTTTCTGTGGTTTGCCGTCTTTTCCGTGGCAACTGCTGCAGTTGACCTCGGTCTTGAACTCGCCATTATAAATCTTTCCGCCCTCCGCTATGGCCTTTGCATCGGTCCATCCACCGGCCGGCATTTTCTTATCAGCGTACTCTGGTGGAACTGGAGCTAAGGGGGGCAAATCTTCAGCTGAGGCTAAACCTCCTGAAAGAAACAGTGCACACCCCAAGACTAACATTGAGACGCTTACATTCCTCCTCGTCATTCGAAACCTCCTCTTGAGTTGTAAGGTGACCTGCCTGTCTTCTGTGTTGACCTCGAGCGATGTGTTCAACGTATTGATCCAATCGGCATAAACTATACCACAGTTTATTCTGGAAAATGGCAAAACGTCAGACGGGAGGGGTGCCTTCGTGACCAAATAATTGAGAGTCGCACAATCAGGTTGAATAGCCAGCCGCAGGCCTCCTGTGCTTCCGAACGATCGGACAAGCTGTGAGGCCTAACTTCGGTGAGGTAGGAAGCACGGGGCATGATCAGAAGCCTACCTTATTTGACGATGGCCCTTACTGCCTCCACGATGGAGCGTGCGCCGATCCCGTAGTGGTCGATGAGTTCATCGGGCTTTCCACTATGTGGAATTTCGCGAACGGCGAGTTTATGCACGGACATCCCTTCGGTACTCACGGCATTGAGGACGGCATCACCAAGGCCTCCATGGGCATAGTGATCTTCCACCGTGAGGATTCGGCGCTGGGTCGCTTGCCCACTCTCTAGCAAAGTGGTTCGATCGATCGGGGCAATGCTGTACAGATCGATGATGCGTACGGGGATACCAGCTGTTTTGAGCTGGTCATAGGCTTTCAAGGCTTCAAACAGAGTCACACCAGCCGCCACGATGGTGAGCACATCTGCGGCGCTTTGCCTGAGGACCTTACTCCCGCCGATATGGAACCGCTCGTCTGCTCCGTAAATCACCGGGTTCTTTGGTCTGCCCGCCCGAACATAGACCATCCCTTTGTGCCGAGCCGCAGCCTCGATAAGGTGATAGGTCGAATTCCCATCCGAGGGATAGAGGACGGTCACATTGGGTTGTGCGGCCATCATGGCGATGTCTTCGAGCCCCATTTGGGAGGGGCCGTCTTCGCCGATACTTACGCCGACATGGGTTCCCACCAGCTTAATATTCGAGCCACTGACGGCAGCCATGCGGATGAAGTCGTAGGCCCGGCTCAGGAAGCAGGCGAACGTCGCAGCAAATGGAATTTTCCCGCAGGCCGCCAGCCCAGCGGCCGCGCCCACCATATTTTGTTCAGCAATGAAATTCTCGAAGAATCGATTGGGGAACTTTTTCCCAAATTTGTCGGTATACGTGGAGTTTTTGACGTCGGCATCCAGCGCAACAGTGAGAGGATGAACAGCTCCCAGGGCTTCCAGTGCCGCTCCGAACGCTTCGCGAGTCGCGACCGAGTCACCGATTGTGTACGGGGCCGCCGGCATGGTTCCCATGGCCGGTGAAGGACTGGCTGGAGCGGATGGCTTGGAGATCTGGATCGTCGTGCTATTTGGGCGTAACTGTTGAGTCAGTTCGTCGATGGCTTTTTGCGATTCCTCACCCTTCTTTAGGGCTTCCCGTGCCATTCGGCTTTGTTTTCAATAAATGCAATCCCCTTGCCCTTATAGGTTTTCCGGCCGCGACACGGTCGGTCGTCCCTTTGTGCGGGCTGCTTCATCGAAGGCTGAGAGGACTGCGGCCAGGTCATGGCCATCGACAAGCGATCGCATGCCATCAAATCCGGTCCAGCGTGACCGATAGGCCTCCATGTCATGTTGCAGCATGGTAGGATCACTCTGTACCAATCGATTGATATCAATGATGGCGCAAAGATTGTCCAGCGCATAGTGGCGCCCGACTTCCGCCGCTTCCCAGACCGACCCCTCAACGGATTCACCGTCTCCCATCAGCACGTAGGTACGGTAATAGAGTGTATCGACGAACTTGGCATTCAGTGTCGATGCCAATTCCGACGGACAGTCCTTTGCCGGGAACCCGTCGGCCATATCGACGAAAACGGGCAAGACGGGGAGTCGGGTGTCCTTACAAATCGGAGGCAAATGTTGCAGGGTACGCGGCTTCAAGAGGGTCGCTGGAAGGGAACAATCCTGCCTCTGCCCAGGCGGCGTATAAGAGTGGTGCGGCATGCCCTTGAAAGGATAAAGCGGTCACTGTTGCGCGCCTTCGGATTATACAGGGTCGTATCGCATAACAGAGAAAAACAACGCCGCGACGATATCCGCGGCCGACGCACAACTGGAAGGATGCCCGCTGCCTGCTTCGCTCGTGGCTCGCACGCTGCCGATCCTGAGTTGGGTTGCTTTGTTGTGTAGGGCGGTGAGGAGTTCAGACGACGTGACTAAACCGGCCATGGAGAGTCCCTTCATCAGTAGCGCAAGGGGTGGCAGACTCCACTCGTCGCTAATTGCTGTTTCGGATGCCAAAAGATGACGTCGGAGGCTAGCAAATCGTCGGAGGGAGGTCAACAACGAAGCTCCCCTGGTGAGTCCAGGGAGCTATACGAGTGCGAGGAGGTATCCGGCTGACGGCTCTCAGGTCTGAGGAGTAGCAGGAGTGACTACTATGATCTCATTTGAACAAGGAGTGTGATTCGCTTTCTGATTCGCCAAAGGCGCTGACTGCAAAGAAATAGGGTGTATTGGGTTCGAGGTCGGTAATTGTGGCTGGGGGAGCCCCGACGCGTTGGCTTTGCTCGTAGGAACACGAGCCGTACTCTCCAGGTGATTGTTTCCCGTAATGGACAAAATAACCGAGCACATTGGGGTCCGTCGAGGTCTCCCACCTCAATTGGTTGTGACCCCGGTTGAGACAGGGGGCGATAAGATTTCAGGGCCTCCTGTTCATCAGGGTCCGGGATATTTGCCAACACTTCTGGATCTTGGGCTTCATTTTCAACCTGGTCCATTTATCTGATTCTCGTCTCCTTCTCCTGCCCCTACTGACGCGGTCTGTTCTGTTGGGGGAGACAGCGAGGAAACAAGTGGCTCCGTTCCATTTCCACTCTCGCTACAGCTGACTAATGAAAGGGCCATAAGGCTCAGAGAATCAGACCAACCATTGGTGCAAGGGTTTTCTGCGGCAAATATGAAAGAATCGGAATACATTGGCATCTGATCGTGTTTATTAGCATATAGAGGGAAATTGCCATGGTTACTTGTTGTTGCAAGTGCAACACACGTATGCCAAGTCGAGGTCAAGCACGTTTAATGCCACGCGTATTTAAAAGTAAATGTCCAACTATCAGTTGCTTATGGACTTCTTGGAAGTGGTAGCTATGCAGGTGTGAAGGATTCAACCTTCAAGTACCACGAGAAGTGAAAGGTGATGGAATATTTCAGATGATGGGGGGGGGAGCTTGGTGCCTAGAGCCTCTGCAATCGATCTCTCATGTCAGGATCTACTACGGAGGGGGCTGTCTCAAAATGTCGCCATCACCGCGATCTCTAAAGAAGCGATAGAGGAGGTAGCCATTGATCAGGATCACGATGGACAAGATGCCGTACGTGGTCACCGGTGAGGCAAGTTCGAGTTCTCCCAGGACGCGGGAGAGACCGAATCCCACGATAAGCCCATCGAATGCCATGCAGATCCGTCTGAAGGTCTCGGGATCCATCAGCCGTATCACATACGTCCCAAGTGGGATTCCGATGATGATGCTCGGAATAATGTACGGAATAATTTCCATGCTGCCTGCGCTGTAGAAGCCGATAAATCCGTAGGCGATGGCAGTCAGTGACGATTCCGCTAACCGAATGATTCCCAGGGCGGCACGGAAGTCTTGTTTGGGATAGCCTTGATTGTTAAAGAGAAGCGCCAGCGGTGGGCCCGAAATTGTCGTGACGGAATACAGGGTGCCCAATCCCAGTCCAAATGGGACGGCGATCGCTTTTTCTGCACGGATGGGTTTCCGAATACCCGCAGCCTGAAGAAGAATCAAAGGCAATAAGAAAAAATAGGTGACGAACTTGATCCAGGCCGGTTGTACCAAAAACAGGAGGTAGCTACCGACAGCGACTCCCACTGCGAGACCACCCAGAATTGGCGCGACGCGCCAGAAGACGTTGGGAATGCTCTTCCGGTTCACGAACAGCACATAGGCATTGATGACCAGTTCAACCAGGACAAGGGCGGGGTTGAGGATCCGATTGGTGTAAAACACCAGGGCAACGGGAACGGTAATGGAAGAGAAACCATATCCGAGGGCACCATTGACCGTAGCGGCGACAAAGGTGATGAGAACCAGAACGACCGTATCCATGAGTAGTTACCCTCTCCGGTGGCCCGCGGCAAAGTCGGCCAGCGAATAGTGATCGAGTATCCCGGAAATGGCATCCCGGACCGTACCCATGGCCTGCTGCACAGGACAGCGAGGTTTGTTCGCATAGGGACAGTCATTGCATTTCTGGTAAGCTGTTTTACTGACGCAACTGATTGGTGCGAGCGGGCCGTCGAGGATGCGGATGACTTGGCCCAGAGTGATATCTTGGGGTTGCTTGATGAGCGCGTATCCGCCTTTCATTCCGCGGCGGCTCGAAACCAGTCCTGCACGCTTGAGCATGAGAAGAATCTGTTCCAGGAATTCGATTGGAATGTGTTGGCGGGCGGCAATCTCCTGACGTTGCAGCGTGGCTTTCTCATGCGTCAAGGCGAGCTCGATCAACGCGCGGAGCCCATATTCGCTTTTCTTGGACAGTTTCATCGCGATTTAAATATGAGTAAGTTTGTCAACAACTTTTACAATAGGAGAAACCTCTGACTCACGTCAATCTGAAAGTTCACAAGAGAACGGTGTTGGGTCTTCGTTCTGGTTAATGGGTTCATGTCGGTTCGGGTGGTGGATCGTCGATCGGAAACGGCTTGTTCCTTGACAGGGCAAAAGCGTTCTTGCTAGCTTGGCGTCCTAATCTCACAGGCAAGTATCAGATCATCTTTCCTGGCCAGGCTGTAGATGTAGTGACGTTCCAAGAACTGATTCTTACCCTCCATCGATTCTGGGCTGATCAGGGTTGTGTGATCCATCAGCCGTACGATATGGAGATGGGGGCCGGGACGTTTCATCCTGCCACCTTTCTGCGCTCACTGGGTCCGGAACCGTGGTGTGCCGCCTATGCACAGCCCTGTCGTCGTCCGACGGACGGTCGCTATGGGGAAAACCCCAATCGCATGCAGCATTATTATCAGTACCAGGTCGTGCTGAAACCGGCTCCCGACAATATTCAGGAGCTGTATCTGGAGAGTCTGACCCGGCTCGGAATCAACCCCAAGCAACACGACATCCGCTTCATGCAGGATGATTGGGAGTCGCCGACCTTAGGGGCGTGGGGCTTGGGCTGGGAAGTGCGTTTGGATGGGATGGAGATCACCCAGTTCACCTACTTTCAGGAAATCGGAGGGATCGAGTTGAGTCCCATCACAGGAGAAATTACGTATGGGACCGAGCGGATCGCCATGTACTTGCAGCAAGTCAACAATGTGTTCGATCTGGCCTGGACGGACTCGATCAGGTATGGCGATATTCACCATGAAACCGAGGTGCAGGGATCGCGATACAACTTTGAAGAGGGCGATGTGCCGATGCTGATGCAGCTGTTTCGGTCGTATGAAGCAGAGTGCAAGCGGCTGTTAGCCCAGACCGACAAGCGGCTGACGTTGCCTGCCTATGACTACTGTATCAAGTCGTCCCATGCCTTCAACCTCTTGGACGCGCGTGGGGCCATCAGTGTTGCAGAACGGACCGGTTACATTGCCAGAGTGCGGGCGTTGGCCAGGCAGTGTGCTGAACGCTATATCGAGGAACGGGAGGCAATGGGCCATCCACTGTTGAACCGTGAAGAGAAAGCCGTGAAGTCCGGCAAGGCTCATTCGAAGGTCAGAGTCGGACGGCGATAACTCGCTATGGCGATCCAGAAGAAAATGGTACGGCGGAGTGCCGCCCAGAAAAAAGATAAAAAGATGTCCGGACCTTCCGTGGCTGAATTGCTGCTGGAAATCGGCGTAGAAGAACTGCCGTATCAGTTCATCGCTCCTGCCCTGGTATCACTCAAGGAATCCGCTGAGCGCCTGTGTTCCGATCAACGGCTTACCCTTCAGTCGGTCCGTACCATGGGCACGCCACGTCGCCTAACGATTGTGGTCGATGGCTTGGCAGCAAGGCAGACGTCCATCACGAAAGAAGCGATGGGGCCATCGAAGGCCGTGGCATTTGACCAAACCGGCCAACCAACCAAGGCGGCTCTCGGGTTTGCCGCAGGTCAGGGTGTCGCGGTTCAAGATTTACAAGTGAGACAAACCCCCAAAGGCGAATATCTGTTTGCGGCGAAACATGAAGCAGGCCGTCCGACGGCTGCGGTGTTGGTCGATCTGCTCCCGCAACTCGTGTCAGCGCTCTCGTTTCAAAAAGCGATGAAGTGGAATGAGACCGGTGTGCGGTTTGCCCGTCCGCTGCGGTGGGTGATGGCGGTCTACGGAGGTTCGGTCTTGCCGGTCAAGGTCGCCGGGATTACGGCAGCCAACCAGACAAAAGGGCATCGGGTTTTGGGCGGAGGGAAGTGGGTGTCGGTGCGTGATGCCGTCTCCTATCGCAGTACCTTGGAGCGTCAAGGGGTCATCGTTGAACCTCAGCGCCGCCGCCAGTTGATTGAAGAGCAGATTGCCGCCATTTGTCACAAAGCCGGAATCCAACTGAATCAAGACGAAGCCTTGCTCGACCAAGCGGTGTACTCGACCGAGCAACCGACCGCAGTCATGGGGTCGTTTAAGGAGACCTACTTGGACATGCCGGAGGAGATTCTCATTACCTCCATGAAAGAGCATCAAGGATTCTTTTCGTTACGACACAAGCAGACCGGTAAGCTGGCGCCTCATTTCATCACCGTGGCGAATAACCGGCCCAAGGATATGTCCCTGATCCGTGAAGGCAACGAGCGGGTGCTGGCAGCGCGGTTGGCCGACGCCAAGTTTTTTTTCGACGAAGATCGAAAGGTCCGGCTCGAGGAGCGGGCAAAGAAGCTGAGCGGGGTCACATTCCACCAAAAACTCGGCACGATGGCGCAGAAACAGGAACGGGTCGGAAAACTGGCGGGGTTCATCGCCGAACAGATCCCTTCCGGCCAGGCAGAGTTACGCCAGATTGCTGAACGGGCGGCAGCTCTCTCCAAAGCCGATCTATTGACGGGCATTGTGGGGGAGTTTCCAGAATTACAAGGGATCATGGGAGGCGAATACGCCCGACATGACGGTGAAGCAACGGCAGTCGCGCAGGCGATTCGGGAGCAGTATCTCCCCAAGGCCATTGAAGGGGAATTGCCGGAAACCGAGGCGGGGCAGGTACTCTCACTCGCTGATCGGCTGGATTCTATTGCCGCATTCTTTCATGTAGGGCTGGTTCCGACAGGGTCGGAAGATCCGTTTGCGCTTCGGCGGCATGCCACGGCGATTGTGCGCATTATCCTGGAACGAACAATTCGGCTGAATTTTGCCGATCTGATTGACCGGGCGACAAGCCTGGTTGTCGGTGACGGCTTCAAAGGGGGGGCAGACTCGCAGCAGGTGAAGCAGCAGCGAATCACGGATTTCCTCTTCGAGCGGGTTCGACACTATGTTCGACTCGTGCACGGGTTGCGTGAGGATGTCATCGAGTCGGTATTGAAACCGATCACCGGTCCGATGATCGATCTCGTTGACCTCGTCCAGAAGATGAGAGCGCTCGAAGCCGTCACGATGAAACCAGACTTCGATCCTTTGATCGTCGGTTTCAAGCGGGCGCATCGGCTCGTTGAGAAAGAGCAATGGACCAGAGAGCCGGTGGATGCCGCACGGTTTCAACATCCGGCTGAGTCGGCGCTCCATCAGGCAGCGATGGGCGAGCATCAACAGATTGAGGCTTCCATTCAAGCCGGTGCGTATGATCGGGCACTGGATGCGCTGGTCCGTCTCAAGCCGGTCGTCGACGATTTTTTTGCCGGTGTGATGGTTAATGCCGATGATCAGGCTGTTCGTAGCAATCGGTTGTCGCTACTCAAGGAAGTCGATGACCTGTTTATGGCATTCGCAGACTTTTCCCAGATTGTGGTACAAGGGCGGTAGGTAGGTCGAATCAGGCGAACTTCGAACGGCTTTTACTGGGGATTGTATCCCACCGGAGTGGTCATGGATCAGCCGATGACGGGTGAAGGCCGTCGGGCGGTGAAGATCCGACGATTTTCTTTGGTGGTCTCGCTGGTGCTGATCGTCGGCTGCAATGCTGTTCTTTTCGTTGGGTTCAGAATGAGCGGCATCAACTTGGATGATCTGGTCAAAACCCCCGATCTGTTCGATGCCAAACACGATGTGTGCCTTCGGTTGTCGTGGCAGTCGTTACCCGGGGCGAGTGAACCGGTCAGGCTCTGTTCGGAATGGCTGAATCTGTCGGATCCGAGCGGCACGACCCATTCCCTCCAGCCCGACACGAAACTCAAGAAAGGGCCTGACGGCCGGTACTATGTCGATCACGCGGTGCAGGCCGACTACCGATTGTTGTTGCTGCTATTGTTCGTCACCGTCATTATCATAGGAGGCGTCCGGGCGAAGTGGTTCTTGGTGAATCGCTATCGACTGCATCTGGAATCAATCGATGGTCATCGCGCGTCGCCCGCTCGTTGATCCGTACAGAGTAGAAGGCTGTGGAGAGCCTGGTTCATGTCGACACAAGGGCCGGGGTTCTTCCTGCGGGGGTAACGCCGGATAACTTCAGGATGCTCAAACAGGCCGTCCAGCAAGGCCGCTGAGAGACGAGACCTGCCTCGCTAAGCCGCTTCGGCCAGGCGGGGAACGTTGCTGGCGGACTTGTTCAGTATCCTGTCAGAAGG
Organism: Nitrospira sp.; assembly: GCA_024281365.1. Taxonomy (GTDB): domain Bacteria; phylum Nitrospirota; class Nitrospiria; order Nitrospirales; family Nitrospiraceae; genus Nitrospira_D. Next base: position 1,339 of record JAMXAU010000078.1, on the reverse strand, counting down.
AGAAGTCACGTGGCAAAAAAATACGTCTACTATTTCGGAGACGGAAAAGCCGAGGGTACCTCCAACATGAAGGAGTTGCTCGGTGGAAAAGGTGCGGGGTTGGCCGAGATGACGAACCTCCGTATTTCCGTCCCCCCGGGCTTTACGATCACGACGGAAGCTTGCATCGAATACTACAAGCAGGGGAAGAAGTATCCGCCGGGGATGTGGGATGCGGCATTGGCCTCGCTGAAGCGTGTCGAGCGGTCCATGGGGATGAAGTTCGGTGATCCCGAGAAGCCGTTGTTGGTGTCGGTTCGATCCGGTGCACGTGCTTCGATGCCCGGCATGATGGATACGGTGCTCAACGTGGGCCTTACCCTGAAGACGGTGGAAGGGCTGGCCGCGAAGACGAAGAACGAGCGGTTTGCCCAGGACAGTTATCGTCGCTTCGTCACGATGTTCGGCAGCATCGTCATGGGCGTCCCTCGCGAGCATTTCGAAGCGATTCTGAACCATAAGAAAGAGGAAATGGGTGTCACGCACGAGACACAATTGGACGCGCGGGCGTTGCGGGATCTCGTCGGGCGATTCAAGTCGTTGGTCAAAGAGGAAACCGGGAAAGATTTCCCGGACGATCCGAATGAACAGTTGAAAATGGCGATCAACGCCGTGTTCTCGTCCTGGAACGGCGCACGGGCGATTACCTATCGGCGCCTGAACGGGATTCCCGATCATTGGGGGACTGCGGTCAATGTCGTTGCGATGGTGTTCGGCAACATGGGCGACACGAGCGGAACCGGTGTGGCTTTTACTCGAGATCCGAATACCGGCGAACATACCTTCTTCGGCGAATGTCTGATGAATGCCCAGGGTGAAGATGTCGTCGCCGGCATCAGAACGCCGCTGCCGGTTACCGCGCTGGCCACGAATGTCCCGGCCGCCTATAAGGAGCTTGAGCACACCTATAAGAAGCTGGAAAAACATTACCGAGACATGCTCGACCTGGAATTTACGATCCAGGAGGGTAAGCTCTACATGCTCCAAACGCGAGTCGGGAAGCGTACCGGCATCTCAGCCGTTCGTATCGCGGTGGAAATGGTCAAGGAAGGATTGATCACAAAGCGGGAGGCTGTGCAGCGTGTGGGTCCTGATCAATTGGCGCAATATCTCTACCCGATTTTTGACTCAAAGGTCGAGTCCAGCTCGACTCCGTTGGGGAAAGGGCTGCCGGCCGGCCCTGGTGCGGCAGCGGGGAAGATTGCGCTGACGCCGGATCGTGCGGTGGAAATGAAAGCGGCCGGTCAGCGCGTGGTGTTGGTTCGTGACGAAACCAGCCCGGACGACATTCACGGCATGA
>JAMXAU010000077.1 GCA_024281365.1 Nitrospira sp. | reverse complement strand
TTGCATCGGCAAGCAGGTATTCGCGGACCACCTTGGTGCGGAAGAGATAGATCCCCATCGACGCAAAGGCATGGTCCGGATCGTTGGGGAGCGGAATGGGATTCGCCGGTTTTTCGTCGAACCGGGTAATCCGATAGTCTTCGTTCACGGCGATGACCCCGAAGCGAGAGGCTTCTTGGATGGGGATGTCGATGGCTCCGACGACCGCATCCGCGCTCGTGGCGATGAGCCAGTGATACATCTCCGCGTAGTTCATCTTGTAGATGTGGTCGCCCGCGAGAATCAGCAGGAACTCGGGATGTTCATCATCGATCAAGAACATGTTCTGATAGACGGCGTCGGCCGTGCCGCGATACCAATCTTCGCTGATGCGTTGCTGAGGAGGAACCGAGGCGATGTATTCGTTGAGGTCGGCGCTGAGGATGTTCCAGCCGGCTCGGATATGGCGATCGAGCGAATGCGATTTGTATTGGATGAGGACGGCGACTTTACGGAGCCCCGAGTTCAAACAGTTGCTGAGCGTAAAATCGATGATCCGATATTTCCCGCCGAACGGCACCGCTGGTTTGGCCCGTTGTGCCGTGAGCGGATTGAGCCGCTCACCTTTTCCTCCGGCCAAGACCATGGTGAAAATATTCTTCATCGTGTGGATTCTAGCAGGACCGTCTTGAAATAGAAAGAAAACGGAATCGTTGACTTCCCGTGCCATGCGGATAATACTAGCCACCAGAACGCCGGATTGCGCCGCTCGGCTTGGTCGGCCATGAACAAAGGAGTGAGCATGAAGCGAGATGTTGTCATCGCGGCTCTGCCACGAGTCGAGTCCAGACCGGTCGCGAAGCTGGCGGAGAGAACCTCGGACCCACTACGGAACATGGCCTTGCGGCTGGAAAAGTTAGAGGGGCAGATCCAGAAGTTGTCTGAACTGGTGCGTGATCATGCGGAGGATATGGATCGACTGGTCCGGATCGTGGCCGAGAATCAGGATGTGGTGCGTCAACAGTTGCTTCGCAAACATCACGAGAAGGTCCGGGTACGGAAACATCTTCGAGAACTCGGTTCATGAGGTCGCTGCAGATCGCCGACCTGACTTAGGGGTCAGGTTAAGTGGCTCTCGCCGGTTCTGGTCCACAACTCGTCAGCAGCACAAGTCCCACCATCGGTACGAGTTTGGCACATTGATGAACAGTTGATCACGATTGGTAAACGATTCTACTGAGGCATGCCCTTCCCCAATTTTCAGATGGTTCTCTTACACCCATCCTGTGCTGTGTATGTTGGACCATCGGTGTCATTGCCGGTGTCTCTGACAGTGCGGCAGCCACGATAGAGCCGGCGAGGAGCGTTGCGTCTCCTGCGGCGTCGACAGTGCGATTGAGTCTGGAGGAGGCGATTGGCCTGTTTGTACAGCAGAATCTTGATTTACTGATCGCCAAATACGGAATTGAGTCCAGCCAGGGCGAGCAGCTGACCGCTCGATTGTTTCCCAATCCCATGGCTTCTTTAGGAGTTGTGAGCTCGCCTGTTCAGGGGCGCACGCTGGGGAACAGCGGACAGATCTCCCCCCAGATCCAGCAGCTGTTCGAACTGGCCGGCAAACGAGGGTATCGGATCGAGAGTGCCGAATTCGGACTCCACTCAGCGGAGGCCGGTTTTGAAGATGCTGTTCGTCAGCTGCGGTTCGCCGTGAAGGATGCCTACTACCGTACGCAACTGGCCCGTCGACGGCTGGTGTTGGCGGAGGAAAACCGGGACCGTTTTTCGCGTATTCTGGAAGTCAATACAATTCGATTCAAGAAGGGCTATATTGCCGAAGTCGACTTGATCCGGATTCGCCTGCAGTTGATCGATTTCCAAACGCAAGTCATTCAAGCGATTCAAGAGTCGGAATCGGCTCGATCCGATCTCCGCCAACTCTTGCGGCTTTCCCCGGTTATTCCGGTGGAGTTGACGACGGAGTTGGAATATCAACGAGTGGATCCGGACATCGTCAAGTTGCGTACGCTTGCGTCAGACCATCGTCCTGATGTCCGTGCGAAACGGTCGACGCTGTCACAACGCGAGGCCGAGTTGAGGTTGGCCAAGGCCTACAGGATTCCCGATGTCACCGTTGGAGCGGGGTATGCCGTCCAGGGCTCCCATGGACCGGATAATTCAAACCAAATGGCGTTCAGCCTTGGCGTGCCGCTGCCGTTGTTCAATCGCAATCAGGGGAAAATCGTCCAGGCAGAGGCCTCGATGCAGGCGGCGGGAGCGGATCTGAGCAAAACGCTCAACCAGGTTGAGAATCAAGTGGAGGTTGCCTATCGCAACTTGCTCGAAAGCCGTCGGTTGGTCGAGGCCTTTCTGGGAGGCGTGCTCGATGACGCGCGGTCGACCTTTACCATTGCCGAGCGAGCTTACGATCGGGGTGGGGTTACGCTGATTGATCTGCTTGACGCGGCCAGGACCTCGCGGATGATCCAACAGAATTATATTGAGGCCCTGTTCAATTATCAGCGGAATGTGATTCAACTGGAAAGTGCCGTCGGGACAGACATTACGTCATGATGCCGTAGGCGCGACGCAAGGTAAGGATTGAGTTGTAACAATGAAAGATCGTCAGTCATATTCCCGCAGCGGTTCTTCCTGGCCTGTGTGTGCGATGGTCACCGGTGTGATCGTTCTCTCGCTCTCGGCCTGCCGGCAGCAGGATCAGCCTCCTCAATCACCGACCGCTGCGCATGGGTCCGACAAGAACGGAACAGCGCGTCCCGTCGAATCGGCGCCGCGTATCGAAACGGCTCTCGTCGAGTTCAATTCGTCCCGGCAGGGATTGACTCTTTCGGGGAAGATCGCCTATGGCGAGGATAGGTATTCACGGGTTTCTTCTCCGTTACAAGGACGAGTCGTCGAGGTGAGGGCTCATCTGGGAGAGCGGGTGAAGGCGGGGGACGTACTGATAGTTGTTGATAGTCCGGATATTGCGCAGGCCTACTCGGAATACGTCAAGGAAGACTCCGATTTGCAGTATGCGACGAGGGCCCATGAGTTGGCGAAGGATCTGTATGAGGACAAGGCGTTGGCGCTGAAGGATTTCAAACAAGCCGAGAACGAATTGGTCAAGGCTCGCGCAGAGTTTCGCCGTGCCAAGGAGCGATTGCTGTCGCTCCGGATCGCTCCTCAGGAACTGAACAAACCGCTGGACAAACAACAGATCACGTCGCGCTTCGAGATGAAGAGTCCACTGAGTGGGATTGTGGTTGAGCGGACCGTGACTCCGGGCCAGTCCGTAACCGGAGATCCCGACCATGTGCTGTTTACTGTGGCCGACTTGGATGTGTTGCAGGTCGTGGCCGATGTGTATGAACATGATTTGGCATTGGTGCGAGAAGGGCAATCCGCGGTGGTGCGGGTGGAAGCCTACCCTGGTGTGGAGTTTCCTGCCCAAGTGACGTCGGTGGGTGATGTCGTCGATCCGGCCACGAGAACCATCAAGGTTCGGGCACATGTCGACAATCAGGCGCACAAGCTCAAGCCGGAAATGTTTGCACGGCTGCAACTTGATGTCGGAGAGACGAGGCAATTTTTGACCGTGCCACGGGAAGCGGTACTGGAGGTCGATGGCAAACAGTTTGTGTATGTCGTCGAAGGCGAGCATCGCTACAGCAGACGAGAAGTCAAGATTGCTACGATCTCGCCAGATCACACGCGGGTCATCGAAGGGCTCAAGCAGGGCGAGCGCATCGTGACGAAGGGGGCGGTGCTGATCAAGGGCCAAGAGGTACAAGGGCAATGACCGATTCCTCCTGTCGCCTCCACTGCTGCACGAGCCGTGTTGTTGATGAGGACCGATGATCACGAAAATCGTTGAGCTGTCGCTTGTTCAACGATTCCTGGTCTGTGCACTTGGGCTCCTGCTCCTCATCGGCGGTCTCTACGCCTTTCATCTGCTCGACATCGTGGCCTATCCCGATCCAGCGCCCCCAATGGTCGAGTTGATCACCCAGCTCCCCGGCTATTCGGCTGAGGAAATCGAACGACAGATTACGATTCCGATCGAGGTGGCGTTGAGTGGAACTCCCCGTCTCACGGATATCCGTTCGCTCTCGATCTTCGGACTCAGTGATATCAAGGTGTATTTCGACTTCGACAGCGACCTCTTTCGGGATCGCCAAGAAATCTTGAATCGCCTCAGCGCAGTCCAATTGCCGCAAGGCGTGCAGCCCGTGCTTTCTCCCTGGTGGGCCATCGCCGAAATCTATCGGTATGAATTGAGTGGTCCAAGTGCGAGTCTGACGGATGTCAAGACGATACAAGACTGGAAAGTCCGTCGTGCGTTCAAGCGGGTACCGGGAGTGATTGACGTCACGACTTTTGGGGGCACCACGAAGGAATACCATGTCGATATTGATCCAGGAAAACTCATCAGTTACGGTGTCAATCTCTCGCAAGTGATGACGGCTCTGTCGAATAGCAACGCGAACGTGGGAGGTAACTACTTAACGATCGGGGCACAGAGCTACAACATTCGTGGGCTGGGGCTGATCAACGACCTGGACGATATCGAGAATGTGATGGTGGCGGAAAAGGAGGGTACGCCTGTCTTCATTAAAACGCTGGGAAATGTCACCGTTGGTCATCGTGTGCGTCTTGGGAAGGTTGGAATTGATGACCGAGACGATGTCGTAGAAGGTGTGGTGTTGCTCCAGCGCGGGGCTCAGGCTTTATCCGTTCTCGAGCGAGTTAGAGAGAAGGTGAAGGAACTCAACGAAGGAAAACTGCCATCTGGAATCACCGTCAACACGTTCTATGATCGGACGACACTTATTCATACGACGGTGGAGACGGTCACCGACATTTTGATCAGCGGCATGGTGTTGGTGTTCGTCGTGCTGTTCGTGTTTCTCGGACATCTCCGCGCGGCACTCATTGTCGCCTTGACCATCCCGCTTTCATTGCTCTTCACCTTCGCCATGATGGTGTTTGTCGGTCAGTCGGCCAACTTAATCTCGTTGGGCGCGATCGATTTCGGGATCATCGTGGACGCGGCGTTGGTCATGGTCGAGAGCATTTTCTTTCAACTGGCGCACAGTAAGACGCACCAGGTCACGATTCACCAACACATCATTCGGGCTGCCCGCCGAGTCGGGCGGCCGATTATCTTTTCGACGGCCATCATCGTGGTGGCCTTTGTGCCACTGTTTACGATGACCGGAGTTCCCGGCAAGATTTTCGCTCCCATGTCCATCACCTATGGGTTCGCCCTGGTGGGTGCATTATTGATGGCGTTAACCCTCGCACCAGTGTTGTGCTCGTTTCTCTTGCAATCACCGATCAAGGAAACTGATACGGCGATCATCCGGCTTGTTCGGAGCACCTACATGGGTCTTGTGGAATGGGCACTCGATCGTCGAATTCTGGTCGTTGGGTTCTCGACTGGGCTAGTGGTGCTCGCTGCGCTGGCGCTGCGGTCGTTGGGCGGCGAATTCATGCCTGCGCTGGAAGAAGGCAATTTGTGGGTGCGGGCTACGATGCCGGTCGATATCTCATTTGATCAAGCGGATCGATTGGCGAACGACATTCGGCGGATGTTCAAGGAATCGCCGGAAGTCGAGACGGTTGTGTCCCAACTCGGACGGCCGGATGATGGGACGGACCCCACCAGTTTTTTTAATGCCGAATTCTTGGCCAATCTGAAGCCGGCATCCGCATGGCGTCGAGGATTGACGAAAGAGGGCTTGATCGAAGAAATCGAGCGTCGGTTGAAGACGATCCCGGGCGTCATTTTTAACTTCTCTCAAGTCATCGAAGACAATGTTGAGGAAGCGATGTCGGGCGTGAAGGGGGAGAACTCGATCAAATTATTCGGCGCGGATCTCAAACTTATGGAAGCCAAAGCCACCGAGATTGAATCGGTCATGCATACCGTTTCCGGAGTGAAGGATCTGGGGATTTTCCGACTCATTGGGCAGCCGAATCTGTTGATTCAAGTTGATCGCGAAGCCAGCGCTCGGTATGGCTTGCGGGTCTCCGACGTGAATGCTGTGGTTCAAGCTGCTATCGGAGGCCAAGCGGTGACGCAGGTGTATGAAGGTGAAAAACTCTTTGATCTCGTCGTTCGGTTTCTGCCGGAGTATCGGCAGGATGTGGACTCCATCGGCAATATTTTGGTCAACACGCCGGATGGAGCCAGCATTCCACTCAAGCAGCTCGCGGCCATTACCATGCAAACCGGGGCCTTCATTATTTACCGTGAGAACAACGAACGGTATATCCCGATCAAATTCAGCGTGCGTGAGCGCGATCTTCAGAGTACGGTCGAAGAAGCGCAAGTGAAGTTATCCCGACAGGTAAGGTTGCCGGATGGGTATCGTATGGAATGGGCTGGGCAATATGATCAGCTCAAGGAGGAACAGAAGCGGCTGGTGAAGATCGTGCCTGTGAGTCTGGCCCTTATTCTCCTTCTGCTCTATACCACGTTCGACTCCTTCAAAAACGCGCTGCTCGTTCTTGCTGCGGTTCCCTTCGCACTGGTCGGTGGAGTGTTGTCGCTGGTTATCACGCAGACCCATTTCAGCATCTCGGCCGCGGTGGGGATGATCTCGACATTGGGGGTGGCGATACTGGGGGGCGTGTTATTGATCTCGCGTATCGAGGAGTTCCGTATGGCTGGCCTTGGTCTGCGGCAGGCGGTGATGCGCGGGGCCGATGTTCAGATGCGCCCTATCCTAATGGCGACCTTGGGGGCGGCGATCGGGCTGTTGCCGGCTTCTCTTGCGACCGGCATCGGCTCTCAGGCACAAAAGCCGCTGGCGCGTGTCGTCGTTGGAGGCATGCTGACGGCCGCCTTCTTGATTCTTGTAGTCCTGCCGGTCCTCTACGAAATCATCCACCATCGTGATAATCTGGAAGAAGGGGAATAACTGGAAGCCTGGAAAAGCGAGAGAGGAGTAGCATAATCGTGAATCAATCGTATCTGTTCCGACTGGGAGTGATCGGATTGTTGAGCGTGATGGGTGGGGGGGGCTCTCTGTGCGCATGGGCGGAGGAGAGTCGAGTCTGGGCCGTTCAGGTGCCGTATGATGCTCCACCGGTCAGTCCAGATGTGCCGGATGTATCAATTCCTCCCAATAAGGCTCCACTTGGCCCGGAGGAGCTCAAGCGAGCTGAGGCGTTGTTGCCGTTGCTGGAAGGGAAACAAGAGTTTTGGGCCATGGGGGAATTCGTACATTTGGGTGAATCGTCGGTTCCGGTGCTGGTCAAGGCCTTGACCATGTCCAGTCCCCGAATCCGGTACAATGCGATTGAAACGCTGTTGATGATGAAGGGAGTGGCAGGCGTGCCGGCTCTCGTCGAGACCGCAAAGGAGCCGAGCGAACTGTCGCGAGTGCGGGAACATGCGTTACGGGTGGCTGTTCGTCTGGATGCGGCGAAAGCCTCCGAAGCCCTGGAGCTCATGGCCAAAGATCCCAATCCATCCGTGAGAAAGGCCGCTGCGTTTGAGTCGCGGTATATCCGCCAGAAGGCCGTCATCCCGATCCTGATTCCCATGGTCAGCGATGAGGAACGGTTCGTGGCGCTGTCGGCGCTGCAATCGCTCTGGATTCTGACCCGCCATGAAACTGAATTTCACGATTGGGACACCTCGACGATACAGGATCGCGCGGCCTGGTCGAGTGAATGGGTCGAGTGGTGGGACATCAACAAGGAGACCTTTGAGATTCCGGAACCTCGCCGGCCCAAGCGGAGCCTGTGACGGGACGCTGAGGAGGTTGCGGGCTCGAAGACGGCTATGTTACGAATACTGTAGAGGGGATGACAGTGAAGACAGGAACCATGCTGAAAATCGCCAAGTTAGGGAATCCGATCCTCCGGAAGGTTGCGGCGCCGGTTGATCCACGAGAGATCAAATCGTCGGAGATCCAGCGGTTGATCGACGACATGTTCGAAGTGATGTATGACGAACCGGGTATCGGGCTGGCGGCGCCTCAAGTCTCACGCTCGATTCAATTGGTCGTCATGGGCTGCAAAGGGGAAGGAGGCTTTCCCGAAACGGTGCTCATCAACCCGTCGATCGTCTATTATGGACCGGAACAGGTGGAGAATTGGGAAGGGTGTCTGAGTGTCGACGGCTTGAGGGGGAAAGTCACCAGACCGTCGCTGGTGCGGGTCAAGGGGTTGGACCGGAAGGGCAAGGCCTTGGATTTTGAGGCGACGGAATTATATGCGGTCTGTATTCAACACGAGCTCGATCACTTGATTGGCAAGGTCTTTCTCGATCGGATGACGGATATGTCCACCCTTACCCAGCTGGAAGAATTCTCACAATATTGGCAGAAAGAATCGAGTAACGTCATTTGATGCCTGCCTTGCCGAACCGCTTGTGAAAGCCCTTCTTCGTGTCCTGCAATATCTGAGACCCCATCGTACGCTGGCCGTTCTGACCTTGCTCTGCGCTGCCTGTGCGACGGCGATGGAGCTGGTGCCGCCCTGGGTCATCAAGATCATTATTGACGACGTGATCCAAGCCAAACAGGCTTCGTTGCTGCCGGGGGTGATCGGGCTTCTGGTCGGCGCCTATGTGCTCAAGAACCTCTTTGCTTCGTTGCGCATCCGGCTCAATAACCAACTCGAGCAGACGGTGGTGCACGATCTTCGCCGGCACATCTTCGCCGCGCTGCAACGCCTATCGATCACCTATTTCGAGAATCGCTCGACGGGAGAGATTATGTCTCGTGTGACCAACGACACCGAACATGTCGAGCGGATTTTTATCGATGGACTTGAGGGGATGATGACGGCATCGTTGACTCTGGTCGGCATCACGGGGCTCTTGTTCATGCTGAATTGGAAGCTAACGGCGCTTGCGCTGCTGCCGATCCCGTTGCTTGTCCTATCAGCCAGCTGGTTTACATCTACAGTGCATGGCTACTATCGGGAGACCCGCCAGAGTGCCGCGGAACTGAACGGCTACTTGCAAGATGCTCTGTCCGGTATCAGAGAAACAATGGGATTTGGCCGCCAGGGGCACGAGCAAGCACGATTCGACCGGTTGAGCCAAGCCTACAGTGACAAGAATCTCAAGGCGATGGTCTTATGGTCGATGTACTCGCCGGGGATGATTCTCGTCGGGGCCTTCGGAACGGTGTTGATCCTCTGGTATGGCGCAGGCGAGGTGATGGACGGGCGGCTCACACTGGGTGAGTTGGTGTTGTTTCTTTCGTACCTGGCGATGTTCTATGTGCCTATCAACCAGATCCACTCGGTCAATCATATGCTGCAGCATGCCTTGGCCGCGAGTGAACGGGTCTTTGATGTGTTGGATACGGTGCCCGATGTAGCCGATCGTCCGGGAGTGGTTGCTCCAGGCCATCGTCCGCAGGGTGAGGTGCATTTCGAGCAGGTACGGTTCCACTATCGACCGGACGTGCCGGTTCTCAAGGGGTTCTCAGCGAGAGTGTCAGCCGGGGAACGTGTGGCGTTGGTGGGGATGAGCGGAGCAGGGAAGAGTACGCTTTTGAAATTGTTGATGCGGTTTTATGACGTCACAGACGGAGCGATTCTGATCGATGGGAAAGATCTTCGCGATCTTCCTCTTGCCTATCTTCGTCAGCAGATCGGGTTTGTGCAACAGGAGCCATTTCTGTTTAATGGGACCGTCAAAGAGAATCTCTTGTACGGCGATTTGAACGCGGATCAGGATCGGTTGGAAGCGGCGGCGCGAGCCGCCCGGGCCCATGATTTTATCGCTGCGTTGCCGGAAGGCTATGAGACGTGGATCGGTGAACGAGGTGTGAAACTCTCCGTGGGGCAAAAACAACGGGTCTCGATCGCCAGGGTGTTGCTGAAAGATCCCCCCATCGTCGTCTTCGATGAGGCGACATCCAACATTGATACGGAGACCGAAGTCAAAATCCGGGAGGCCTTGAACGAGCTCACCGCCGGACGCACCACCTTCATCATCGCCCATCGCCTCTCGACGTTACACGATGTGGACAGGATTCTCGTGCTCGAAAACGGGCAGTTAGTTGAAGATGGTCGGCATGAGGAACTGCTGAGCCGAGGCGGGGTGTATGCGGGTCTCTATGAAGCCCAGTTTCAGACATAGCTGAAGGTTGGATGTCTAGGCCGAGGTTAAGGTCAAGGTTCAGAAGATTTTTACTCAACCTTAGCCTTAACCGCCCCTCTGCAGGAAAGGTTGCGGTTGCAGCTAGAAATCAGGACTCGTTATACTTCCACAGAAGAACGAGGGAGTGGGGAGATTTATGGTGCTGGTCTACGAAAGTGATCCACTAGACGACGAACATGCGCGCGGGCGGTTTTACCATGTCTGCCGAGGGCGTATTGATCAGACTCCCTTGAATGTTCCAGAACCAGATCGGCCCTACGAGTGCCCACAGTGTGGGATTGACCTCGAAGCCGAAGATTTCTTTATGGCTCTTCAGAAAGGATCGGTATAGGCCCCATGGCTACCAGTACAGGACGAAAAACAGTCGGAGTGTCGCGTGGCTTGATGATGCTCTGCGACATCTGTTACGCCCAGGTCATTGCGGACAAGCTCACCGATGAAAAGAATTTTGTTGCAGATGCGGACACGCTGTTCGATACCATCTGTTGCGGTTGCACCGATATCAACCGGCCCCTCATTGACGACATGGCGGGGAGCGGGGAGTGAGAGCAGCGCGCTACTTCTTTGTTATTGCCAAATAGATCGTCTGGGCATGGCTTACTCCCATTCCTCATCGGCGTAGAATGCCCTGCAGATGTACGAACGAGAGCCGAAGAAATTCCGAGCACTTGTTCGTAAACACCGGTACATTCTTTCCATTCATGCGCTAGAGGAACATCAATCGCCCCTTCATCGATGAGATGGCTGGCAGCGGGGAGTGAGGGGGAAGCGTTGTTCGCCCTTCCTAGAACTCAGGGCCCGCAGTCTTCCTGGCGTCGAAGCGTGAGGCGATGAAGATGAAATCC
>JAMXAU010000076.1 GCA_024281365.1 Nitrospira sp. | reverse complement strand
GCCAGCCTCCGGTCTCTTCAAAATAATCGATCTCCTCACTGCTCATGTGACACGACTTGCGTGACGATCTCTCCTTTTCATAAATCCATCCCTGCTTCCATGATGGAGCCACTTCACTTGACACACTCTCCCCTCCCCCGTACGCTGACCGATATCATGGAAGCCCCCGCCGGCAATAAAATCCTGGTCGTTGAAGACGAACAGGATATTGCGCAACTCGTCCAACACTATCTCCAGAAGGAAGGCTTTCGTTCCGTCACCGCCATGAGCGGAGTCGAGGCCTTGAAGCAGGTCAAGGAGGAGAAGCCTGACCTGATCGTCCTCGATCTGATGTTGCCCGAGATGGATGGGCTCGACGTCTGCAAGCGCGTGCGTTCCGCTCCGGATACCGCGATGATTCCCATCATTATGCTGACGGCCAAAGCTGAGGAGTCCGACACGATTGTCGGCTTGGAATTGGGTGCCGACGACTATGTCACCAAACCCTTCAGCCCCAAAGCTCTGGTTGCACGGGTGAAAGCCCTTCTGCGTCGGATCGACCGTACCGCATCCACCGGCCCGGCCCACTATCGATGCGGAGCGCTGACGCTGGATCCGACTCGACATGAGGTCAGTCTCAATGGGCAGGAGATCCCCTTGACGGCAAAAGAATTCGGCCTACTCGAGCATCTCCTACGCCATCGCGGTCGTGTTTTGACCCGAGAGGTATTGCTCAACGCCGTCTGGGGGTATGACTACTATGGTACGACCAGAACCGTGGACGTGCACATCCGCCGATTAAAACAAAAGCTGCCGCTGCTTGAGGACGCCATCCTGTCCGTGAAATCACTTGGGTATAAATTAAAGGATACCGACTGATCCGCATGTCGTGGTCGATTCGATGGAAAATCGCGATAGGCACACTGGTAGCGGTAGCCTGTGGTCTGCTGATCGCCGGATGGATGACGGTCCAAGCGCTTGAACAGCGCTACCTCACGCAATTCGGCGAGACCTTGGAGGCGAAGGCGAAACTCGTCGAATACGGGTTTCTGGCGTTGTTTGAATCATCCACTCTCTCAGTCACTCCTTCTCGTCTACAAGATATTGCGCGTGATCTCGGCATCCGATCCTCCGCACGCATCACATTGATCGCGTCGGACGGCACCGTCCTGGCCGACAATGCCGTCCGCGATGTCGATATCCCGACTCTGGAGAATCATGCATCCCGTCCCGAAGTGTCGCAGGCGTTGGTCACCGGCCAAGGACAAGACGTGCGCCCCAGCCACACGACCGGCGAACGAACGATGTATCACGCAAGACTTCTGCGGGTCCCGCACGACAGAGCCCCCTGGGTGGTCCGCGTGGCGCTTCCGCTCGCCCAGGTGGACCACCTCAGCGACGAACTCAAGCGCCAGCTCCTTCTTGCGATCGGCGTGGCCTTTCTGCTTACCGTCACGCTGAGCATCTGGCTGGCTCACAGCATTACGAAGCCCCTTTCCGAGATCGCGTCTGCGGCTCAGGCCTTGAGTACGGGAAACTCGACGATGCGCATCAGGACCACTGCACAGGATGAGGTGGGATTACTCGCATCGACCTTGAATCAGATGGCAGACCAGCTCCATACAAAAATTGAAGAACTCTCTGAAGACCGCGCGCAGCTGCTGGCCGTGCTGACCTCAATGGTCGAAGGGGTCATGGTACTGGACGCTCGCGGCCACGTGCTGCAGATCAATCCCGCGCTCGAGCGGATGTTCGGCATTTCACGTGTGGAAGCACGCGGACGCCCCTGCGCCGAACTGTTTCGGCATCAACGGCTGAACAACCTGGTGACGACGATCCTTCAGGCTCGTACCCCTCATGAGGATGAGATCGTGCTCCCGCTCAGCGGACGGCATCTCCATATTGAAGCCTCCCCCGCAGGAGGCGAGCGAGACAACGAAGCCTGTATCGTCCTGGTCTTCCACGATGTCACTGACGTACGCAGGCTGGAAAAGATTCGGAAAGACTTTGTGGCGAATGTCTCTCATGAGCTGCGAACTCCGTTGACTTCGATCAAGGGATATGTGGAGGCGCTTCTCGACGGCGGTAAGGACGATCCCTCGGTGGCCGGTCGGTTCTTGGACATCATTTTGAAACAGAGCGACCGGCTGAATCTGATCATTGAGGACCTCCTTGAGCTCTCCAAGATTGAGTCCGGTCAGATCTCGCTCAAAGAAGAACCGATCGATGTGCGAGTCCTGGTCGACCGAACCTTGTCCACCATCAAACCGATCGCCGATCGAAAAATCCACCGGCTCGTGACCGCACTCGACCCTTCGCTGCCTCTGATTGCAGGTGATGACGATCGACTCGTGCAAGTCCTCACGAATCTGCTCGATAATGCCATCAAATATACTCCGGAAGGCGGGACCATCACGCTCGGTGCTACGTCAGCCCCTTCGCCCTACACGTCCGATCCGACACCCAACGCAATCGATCTGTTCGTTGCCGACACAGGAATCGGTATCCCCGAAAAGGATCGCCCTCGTATCTTTGAACGGTTCTACCGTGTGGACAAAGCCCGCTCCCGAGACCTGGGCGGTACAGGGTTGGGACTCGCCATCGTGAAGCATCTCGTTGAGGGACACGGGGGCCAGGTGTGGGTCGAAGCCAATCACCCTCAAGGCAGTCGTTTCGTCGTTCGACTCCCGATCAAGGGCGGGAAGAGATCCCTCGCTCAGTGGAACCAGGACAATATCGTATAAGCGCCAGCTCCCAACAAGGCAGCACCTGGCAGGGTGAAGATCCAGGCTGAGAGGATCTTGCTCGTGACTCCCCACCGAACCGCAGAGAGACGTTTGGTCGAACCGACCCCTAAGATCGACGAGGTAATCGTATGGGTCGTACTCACCGGAAGACCAAACTGAGCCGTAAATAACAAGACGGTCGCCGCCCCCGTCTCAGCGGCGAATCCGTGGACTGGTTCGAGTTTGACCATTTTCATTCCCAGCGTGTGGATAATGCGCCACCCACCGACGGTCGTGCCCAGCCCCATGGCCAAGGCACAGGCCACAATCACCCAGGTCGGCACTTCTGCCGATGTCAGCTGACCCGAAGCGACTAACGCCAGCGTGATCACGCCCATCACCTTTTGAGCGTCATTCGCCCCGTGACTGAACGCCATGAAGCTCGCCGAGAGAAGCTGAATTCGGCTGAACAGTTTGGTCGCCAGGCCTCGATGAACCCGGAAAAACGACCAGCTGACGAGCACCATGATGAGAAACCCCATTCCAAACCCCAACAGAGGAGAAAGAATCATGGCTTCGAGGATCTTCTGCAGTCCCTTGAATTGCACGACCGCCCAGCCTCCATGAGCGACCGCGGCACCCACAAGACCACCGATCAATGCGTGCGAGGAGCTGGTCGGAAGCCCCAGGATCAGCGTGAATAAATTCCAGCAGATGGCTCCCGCCATCGCGCCGGCCACGACGACGTTTGTAATTGCATCAGGAAACACAATCCCACCGCCGATCATTTTCGCAACGGCGGTCGAGAAGAAGGCGCCGGCCACGTTCAGTGCTCCGGCCAGCAAGACCGCCGTCAGCGGCCTCAAGACGCGTGTGGAGACGACCGTCGCCACGGCGTTGGCACAATCGTGCCATCCGTTCGAGAAATCGAACAGCAGGGCCAACACCACGGTCACCAACAATAATCCGCTCAATTCAGGCATGGGCACTCTCGTTTTTGTTCAGGAAGACGGTGTGGGGTCACTGATCTGCGAGGGAGGTTCTCCTACACGTGCACGCTGAGGGGTCAGGTCCGGATAGAACCAACTACGCTTGCTTCAGGACAATACATTCGATGACGTTGGCAACATCTTCACAGCGATCGGTCCCCTCTTCAAAGGTCTCGTAGATCTCTTTCCACTTGATCACCGTAATCGGATTCGTTTCTTTCTCAAAGAGTGCGGAAATCGCATCGCGTGACACCCGATCGGCTTCATTCTCCAAACTGTTCACCGCCACGCTATATTCTTTTACTTCTTCATGCGACATGCTGATCCGATCCACGCCTCGCCCCACCGCCACGGAAGCCTGGTAGAGGATATCCGCCAGCCGAATTGCGCAGGGAGTGGGCTGCTCGATCTTATAGATGGCAAACCGATCCGCCACCGCTTCGATCGCATCAAGAATGTCGTCCAACGCGCTGGCGAGATCGTGAATATCCTCCCGATCAATCGGCGTAATGAACGTTTGATTGAGGCGCATGGCAATGTCATGCGTAATACCATCGCCGATGTGCTCCACCTCTTTGATACGCGTAATCTTTTCCTGAATGTTCGTATAGTCTTCCATCAGGCCCTTGAGCAACCGACTGCCTTCGATCACATTGTGGGCCGCCTTCTTAAAGAGTTCAAAAAAGGCTTCCTCTTTGGGAAGTATGCTGAACATCATGATCCTTTGTACTCCTGAATCAGGTACTTACCCGATAGGGGAAGCAGCGACAAGCTTGTCTCCGTCGAGCATCATCGTTACCACCGGACAAGGCTCGTTGCCCAGGTCAGTCCCCCTCCAAAACTTCCCAGGAGCACCACATCTCCCGGGGAAATTTGTCCGCGACGGACTGCATCATCCAGCGCGATGGGGAGCGAGGCCGAGGAGGTATTGCCATACCGTTCAATGACCGATGCAATTCTAGACCGCTCGATCCCTAACCGATGGGCGATCTGATCCAGTATCCGTCCATTCGCCTGATGCAGCACGACCTGCTTCAGATCATCCGACCGCATGCCGAACTCCTTCAAGATGTCGTGCACGGCTTGCTCAACACGTCGAATCGCAACCCGAAAAAGCGACGCACCGCGCATGCGCAGCATATGGTCCCGCTTTTTCACACCGTCGACTGATGCAGGACTCCGTGACCCCCCACTGGGAATTCGAATGAGCCCGTGCGACGCCCCGTCCGCGTACAACCTGATTCCGAGGATTCCTCGCCACTCCGGATTGGGATCATGCTCCCCTCGAAGGATGACGGCCCCGGCTCCATCCCCGAACAACAACGCGGTCGCAGGATCTTGAAAGTCAAGCGTGCGAGACTTCACCTCAGCCGCGACAACCAGACAGGTCTTCACCTGCCCGCTTTGAATCATGGCCTGTGCCATCGAGAATCCATACAAAAACCCCGAACAGGAGGCAGAGACATCAAAAGCCCCCACCGGACTGCAGCCCAACCCCCGTTGCACCAAGCAGGCCGTCGAGGGGAACGCCATGTCCGGGGACGTGGTAGAAAGTACAATCGCGTCAATAGCCGAGGCCTCACAACCAGCAGCCTCCAGCGCCCGGCGCCCTGCAGCGATCGCGAGGTCTGATGCAGCTTCGTGCGCCCCTGCCCAGTGGCGTGATTGAATGCCCGTCAGCCGTTGAATGTTGGCCGAGGATACCCCGACGACCTGGGCGATCTCCTCGTTCGGCACGACCCGAGCTGGGAGGTAACTGCCCGTTCCAATCACTCGTGTTCGAATCATGGCCCTGCTCTAATTCAACTCCTGCAATCAGTCGGACAAACTCGGGTGATACTCCCGATGTGGAGCGGGATTATAGGGGCGGCAAGGAGGCAGGTCAACAAAACCAGGCACCCAATTGCTTTTTATCCATATCCTTGCTATCTGTATTAATCATGCAGATGCGTCTCGTGCACGCAGGTGCTCCCGCTCGATTCAGACCGTCCGGTCCGTCCCTGGCGACGTGGTTGGGCCTTTACTGCCTTGTATTCTCCTCCTGCGCTGGCGATTTTTCCGCCAGCGATGTCCGAAGTGGGCTCAAAAAAGCCCTCAGTAGTACGGACGAGCAAATCTTTCTCGGGGACACGATCGATAACCATTACCACCCCAATGTGATCATGAAACGTGGCGAGGCCTATTTTGAGAAGGAAGAGTATTCGGAAGCGCTCGTCGAATATAAACATTTCCTAGAACTGCATCGAAATCACGTGCTCGCTCCCTATGCCGCGTTCAGGATTGGGGAGATTCATATCAAGATGGCAAAAACGATCGATCGCGACCCTGAACCGATGCAAAAGGCCATCGCCGCACTCGACCAGATGCGGAAAGAATTTCCCGGCAGCCGCTATGACACACAAGCGCAGCAAAAACTCGAAGAGTGTCACGACTGGCTGGCGCAGATGCATCTGTTCGTCGGACAATTCTACTATCGAAGAGGCTCGTACTTGGCGGCGGCCCACCGATTCGAGCAAGTGCTCAAGACCTATCCGGACAAACCTGTTGCCTCGGACGCGATGTACTTCCTCGCCAAGTCGTACCACGAGATGGGTGCCGATGATTGGGCAAGAGACCATCTCATTATGCTGGCGGAGAAGCACCCGGACAGCAAGTTCGCCGGTGACGGGAAACATCTGCTCGCAAAAATCAGCGCGACTCAGCCCAAAACGTTGCTGGCACAGCAGTCGGAATCAGCATCGCTCTCGGATTCCGGACCAGGCCTCGTACGAAACAGTCAATCCAGTTTCTCACCTCAGCCCCCTCCTGCCGGCTCCTCCTCACTACCTACAATGGGAACACTTGGCGTCACACCGTCGCTAGACTCTTTTGGTGCCGCGGCAACCCATTCACTGAAATCAGGGTTCACCGTCTGCCGCCTTGGCGCCTGGTGCTGAGAGAGCTACCAGCACCGAGCCGTCGGCAAGAAATCGTTGAGGTAGACTGTACGTGAATGCTGCCAGCTGAAAACTGACTGCCGAAGGCTAGCTAGCTACTGTCCCAGATACCAGCCGATCCCGTATCGCTCCAACAAACTGGTGATCATCGTCAACGAGTTGGCGTAGATCATCACACCGACGACGATCAACATCACTCCGCTCACGGTCGACACACCCCACAAATAAGCCCGTACTTCTTTGAAATAGGCCAAGAATCGATCGACGCCCAATGCCGTCAGAAACAACGGCAGTCCCAAGCCCAATGAGTAGAAGGTCAATAAGACAACCCCACTGAACAGGGAGTCGGTCGTACTCGCATAGAGCAAAATCGATCCCAGGACCGGCCCAACGCAGGGAGTCCATCCGGCCGCGAATGCCACACCGATCAAGAACGATCCCAAGTACCCAGCCGGTCGATTGCGGAACTGGTACCGATGCTCCATCTTGAGGAATGTGAGGTTGAGGATCCCGAGCAGATACAGCCCGAACAGAATGATCACCACGCCGCCGATGCGCCGAATAAGATCTTGATGGCTAATCAGAATCTGTCCTAGAAAACTCGCGGAGGCGCCGAACGCGATGAACACCGATGAAAACCCGCCGATGAAGAGCAGGGAGTTGACGATGATCGCCTTCTTGAACTTTTCACGTTCAGCGGCATCGGTGAGTTGTTCAACCGAGAGTCCGGTGATATAGGAAATATAGCTCGGCACCAGCGGCAGGACACACGGGGACACAAACGAAAGAAGCCCCGCCGAAAAGGCCGCAATCAGCGAAATCTGTGGAATGGATTGCGTCATCGCACGCCTACTTTATTCATGACGGTTTGTGCCCCTTCGGCTGCGACCAGGCTCGTCGCAGCGGCCTGTCGGTAATTGCAGTAGAAGTGTTCATCAAGACTATAGGCTAGGACTTCAGCAGCGCATGAATCAAGTCACGGGCCTCCGGTGAGTCCCAATCGCGGGCACCAAATATTTTTTGTCGCACGACGCCCTGCCGATCGACCATGAAGGTGATCGGGATCGTTCGGGCGCCATAGGCCAGACCAACCCGATACTCCGAGTCATGGAGAATCGGGAACGTAAAGCCCATCTGTTTCTGGAACGGGCGCGTCACCGTTGCGCCCTGGGAATCCGTCGACACGGCCAATATCTCGAACTCTCTTCTCGGCAACGTGCGATAGAGTTGCTCCATTGCCGGCATCTCGACCCGGCAAGGTCCGCACCACGTCGCCCAAAAATTCAGCAGCACAACCTTCCCTCTGAGCTGCGAGAGACTCACGGCATTCCCGGCAAGGTCTCGCAATATGAAATTCGGCGCCTCATCACCGACTTGGACGACTCCTCGTCCGACAACAGACTGTTTGACTGACTGCGGAGGTTGGGCATCAACCACTGATGACGCGACCAGCCCGCCGACAGCGAGTAGCACCGGGAGAATCGAGATCTTTCGGATATACTGCATTTTCAAAACTCAGAACGTAATTCCAATCGGCTCCACTCGGAAGAGCTGGAGCAATGCCGTCCTCACAACTAGGCCTGCATCCGCAAACAAGCCGTTCCCTCAATCCTCAAGTTATGTTACAAGTCCCCAAAATCCCGAGTCAAGTAAACGAGGCCTGACTTCTCCCCCGATGAATCACATGAAATGATAGACAAAGCCCACCAATCTCCTCTAGAATTGGTTTTGCTTATTCGTGGCTTGTCACTCGCCACCATTTTCTCACATTCCAGATTCCTTAGACAGACCAACGCTGGATTTCAATAACCTCAACCCACGAGGGACCTATGCGAGACAATTTCCTCTTTACCTCCGAATCAGTGACTGAAGGACATCCGGATAAAATCGCCGACCAAATCTCAGACGGCATCCTGGATGCCATTATTGCTCAGGACAAGTATTCTCGTGTCGCCTGCGAAACGATCCTCACTACAGGCATCGCACTGGTGGCCGGAGAAATCTCGACGAAGGCCTACGTTGAAATCCCGGACATTATCCGCGAAGTCATTAAAGAGGTCGGCTACTGCGATGCCTCCTGGGGATTCGACTACCACACCTGTTCCGTTCTCACCGCGATTCACCAACAATCTGGTGACATCGCGATGGGCGTGGACTCCGGCGGAGCCGGTGATCAGGGGTTGATGTTCGGGTATGCCACCAACGAAACCGCTGAACTCATGCCGATGCCGATCGTCTTGGCTCACCGCTTGACCAAGCGTCTGGCTGAAGTACGCAAGAAAAGCATTCTCAAATGGGTGCGGCCGGACGGGAAATCTCAAGTCACGGTCGAGTACAAAAACGGGAGGCCCGTACGGATCGATACGATCGTCGTCTCCACGCAACACAGCCCTGATGTGACCAGCAAGCAAATTGAACGCGATATCATGGAAAAGGTCATCAAGCCGGTGATGCCGAAGGGCCTGTATGACCCAACCGGTGTGAAGCATCACATCAACCCGACTGGTCGATTCGTGGTCGGCGGCCCCATGGGCGACACCGGTCTCACCGGGCGAAAGATCATCGTCGACACGTACGGTGGTCATGGCAGCCATGGCGGTGGAGCGTTCTCCGGAAAAGATCCAACAAAAGTCGACCGGTCTGCCTCCTACATGGCACGCTACATCGCGAAGAACCTCGTCGCCGCCGGATTGGCCGACAAGTGCGAAGTGCAACTGGCCTATGCCATCGGCGTCGCCGATCCTGTCTCCGTGCTGGTCGATACCAAGGGCACGGAAAAGGTGTCGGTTGATAAGCTCGACAAACTCGTGCGCAAGCACTTCCCCATGACGCCACGTGGCATCATCGATCATCTCAAGCTTCGACGACCCATTTTCAAAAAGACGGCGGCCTATGGACACTTCGGCCGCAACGAGCCCGAGTTTACTTGGGAGAAAACCGACAAGGCCAAAGTCCTACACAAGGACACCGGACTATAAGCTTCGTGAGCCTTACCACATCAGCACAAGGGGGACGGGTTGGTTGCCCGTCCCCCTTCTCATGACGGCAATTGACGCCCCGCCAAATCACGACCGACAACTTTCAGAAGGAGGAGCTCCGTGGATTACGATGTGAAAGATATCAAGCTGGCAGACCAAGGCAAACTGAAGATCGAATGGGCCGAAGCCACGATGCCCGTCTTACGGCTGATTCGTAAGCGGTTCAAGAAGCAACAGCCATTGAAAGGTGTTCGAGTGACCGCCTGCTTACACGTCACCACGGAAACGGCGAACCTGGCCATCACGCTGAAAGCTGGTGGGGCTGATGTCCGCCTCTGTGCCTCAAATCCATTGAGCACGCAAGACGACGTAGCTGCAGCCTTGGTTCAGCATGAAGGGATCCCGACTTTTGCGATCAAGGGTGAAGATAATCCCACCTACTATCGTCACATTGAGTCGGCGATCGCCCATCGTCCACACCTCACCATGGACGACGGTGCCGATGTGGTCTCGCACCTCCACTCCAAGCGGAAAGAACTCTTGAAGAACGTCATCGGTGGAACAGAAGAGACCACCACCGGTGTCATTCGCTTGCGGAGCATGGCGGATAAAAAAGTACTCAAATTCCCTGTGATCTCCGTCAACGATGCCGATACCAAGCACATGTTCGACAATCGTTATGGCACGGGCCAATCCACCATGGACGGCATCATACGAGCGACCAACCGCTTGGTCTGCGGCTCCGTCGTAGTCGTGGTCGGCTATGGCTGGTGCGGACGCGGCATCGCCATGCGCGCCAAGGGCATGGGGGCCGATGTCATTGTGACCGAGATTGATCCGTTGAAAGGTCTGGAAGCCGTCATGGATGGCTTCCGTGTCATGCCGATGGAACTAGCCGCGCCGGTCGGCGACTTTTTCGTGACCGTGACGGGCAACATCCATGTCATCCGGGGCGAGCATTTCGCCGCGATGAAAGACGGAGCCATCGTCTGCAACAGTGGACATTTCAACGTTGAACTCGATATCCCGGCCCTTGAGAAAATGGCCGGTAAGCGCCGGGTGGTTCGCACCGGCGTTGAAGAGTTCACCATCAAGAAAAACGGGCACCGTGTCAGCCTGCTCGGCGAAGGCCGGCTCGTCAACTTGGCCACTGCTGAGGGTCATCCTTCCAGCGTGATGGATATGAGCTTCGCCAACCAAGCGCTCGGCGCGGAATACATCGTGAAGAATTACAAGCAGCTGGAAAAGAAAGTGTACCCGGTCCCAGAGGCAATCGACAAAGAGATCGCCCGACTCAAGCTGGCCGGCATGGGCGTCGCCATCGATACCTTGACGACGGAACAGAAGAAGTATCTTGCCTCCTGGGAAATGGGCACGTAGCAGGATGCT
>JAMXAU010000075.1 GCA_024281365.1 Nitrospira sp. | reverse complement strand
TTCCCGCCACGAAACCATTGCGTTTCCATTCGGCCACCGACCTGAACGTCGTAATGCTTCCAGAGGAATCGGCCGTAGAGCAATTGGAAGTCCACATCATAGTCCGCCTCGGAAGGCAGTATCACGCTGTCCTTCTGCTCTTTCAAACCGGAATCGATTGTGATCGCCGCCGTACCAGCCTTCGAGATCCCAACGGTAGTCACTGTTACTTCCTGTTCCCCAGTGCGGGGTCGATATTCGAGAACATCCACCAATGTGAAGAGCCGGCGTTCCTGGTCGTTCACCGGACTGGGCCAATCGGGTCGTAAGCGTCCATGCACCTGTGGTTCGGCTTGTGCCTGGGGCGGCTGAACCAGCATAGTGCGTTCCAAACCGGAAGATCCGTGCCCATGCTCAGATTCCGCCGCGACGCTCCCCACGCCCACACCCATGCTCAGCGCGCCGAGCACACTCATGCTCAGCGCACAGACGACCAACCTCCCCAAGCAGGATGGGCAAAAAGGCTGTCCAGCAAGGCCGCAGCGAGTGAAGAGGCGAAGCGTACTACTGACCGTTACACCCACCCGCTGGCAGTCTTTTTCCACATCCTGCTTCTCCCATCTCTGGCTGGTTATGGATCCACCTGAACAACGCGGAACATCCCTGATTCCATATGTAGGAGGAGATGACAGTGAAACGCCCAAGGTCCTGGTGCATCGGCGCTGACGAGGACAGACAACCGTTCAGCCGGTTTGACGACGATAGTGTGTTTCCGAGGAAGGTACGCGCCTGATCCGTTTTCAAGATACATCCACATTCCGTGCAAGTGGAGCGGATGCTCCATCATTGTGTCGTTGACGAAGGTCAGCCGCACTCGCTCACCGTACCGGAACCGGATCGGTTCCGATGCATCTGAGTAGGTCTTGCCATCGAACGACCACATGTATCGTTGCATATGGCCGGTGAGGTGCAGCTCAATCTCCCGCTCAGGTGCTCGTTGGTCCGGATACGGGGCGAGGCTCTTCAAGTCGGTGTAGACGAGGACATGCCTCCCACTTTCTTCCAGCCCTCGGCCAGGTTCGTGCATCCGATTACTCGAATACTCGGCGACTGTTTGATTCCCAGTCCCATGATGATCCGGTCCGTGCTTCACCGGCGATGCACCTGGGATCGACGAATGGCGCGGTAAGCCCTGCTGTTTACCTCCCTCCTCCGCCGGTGGCTCCTCATGCATCATGCCGTGACTAGTTGGTTTGTCATGGGTCGAAGTTAGCGCCGACGATTCCACCGCATGAGTGCGATGGCCGTTGCCATGATCCACCATTCCCATATCTTCCATGGTTCGAAGCGGGCGGGCACGACGCACAGGGATTTCCCCGCTCATTCCGGGTCGAGGGGCAAGGGTTCCGCAAACATAGCCGCTCCGATCCATGGTTTCGGCAAAGATCGTGTACGCGCGGTCCTCGGTCGGTTGAATCAGCACATCGTAGGTTTCCGCAGGACCAACACGAAACTCCTCAACTGCAACCGGTTGCACGTTCTGGCCGTCTGCCTGGACCACCGTCATGGTCAACCCTGGAATGCGAACGTCATAAAACGTCATTGCGGCAGCGTTGATGAAACGCAGCCGAACCCGTTCACCCTGTCGAAAGAGGCCGGTCCAATTCCCGACTGACGGCAGGCCGTTCATCAAGAATGTGAAGGCTGCGCCGGTTACGTCGGCAAAGTCGGTGGGATCCATTCGCATCTCATCCCACATCACATAATTCCGCATCGCCGGCCAGAGTCCCCACCTTTTTGCGTCCGCGACAAACTCCCGAGCATCGCGCTTCTGGAAGTTGTAGTAGCCGGAGGACTTTTTGAGGTGATCCATCATGACCTCAGCAGACTCAAGGCTCCATTCCGATAGCATGACGACATACTCCCGGTCGTACTGAAACGGGTCCTGTTCGACAGGGTCGAGAATCATCGGCCCATACATCCCTTGCAATTCCTGACCACCGGAATGGCTGTGATACCAGTAGGTCCCGCTTTGCTTGATGGGGAAACGGTAGCTGTAGGTCTCTCCCGGCTGAATACCCCTGAAGCTCACCCCGGGAACTCCATCCATGTGCGAGGGCAAGAGTATTCCATGCCAGTGAATCGATGAGGCCTCCATCAACTGATTGGTGACTCTTATGGTGACCTCTTGGCCTTCTTTCAAACGGATGAGCGGGCCGGGGATGGTCTCGTTGATCGTCGTGGCAGTCCCAGTTCGCCCATCCATCGTGAAGGATCGTTCACTGATCACCCAGGTCAATCACCTCGCCACTGAGCGTCGAAGAGTCTGGATCGGAATGAGCGGCAGGGAGCAGGCGCATGGATTCGCACAGGAGGGAAGGAGCGGTTGGAGCGCCGTCAGCAGCCCCAGCGCTCCTGCCCGCTTCAGGATGAGACGTCTGGAGATCCCCTCGTCGGTCATCGTACACGACGGTATGCAAACGCTATCTAGAGCGCCAACCGACGTAGCCGCAACGCGTTGGCGATCACCGATACGGAACTGAACGTCATGGCGGCACTCGCGATCATGGGACTCAACAGAACTCCGACGAACGGATACAGGACGCCGGCGGCTATCGGCACACCGAGCGTGTTGTAGACGAAGGCAAAGAAAGATTCTGTCGGATATTCTTCATCGTCCCGCGACTCAGCCGGCGCGCCGTGCGATGGCTCGGAGATCGCCCTTGACCAAGGTGACTCCAGCACTTTCCATCGCCACATCTGTGCCTGTTCCCATCGCGATACCCACCTGCGCTTGTGCCAGAGCCGGCGCATCGTTGATACCGTCACCGGCCATGGCTACCACATGCCCTTCTGATTGGAGTCGTTTGACGACTGCCGCCTTCTGCTCGGGCAAGACGTCGGCCTGCACTTCATCAATGTGTAGTCTTCGCGCAACCGCCTCGGCTGTCGTCCGATTGTCTCCGGTCACAATCACCAACCGAAGCCTTCGCGGTGCAGGAAATTTATCGCTTCCGGCGTGGTGGACTTCACCGGATCAGCCACTCCA
The DNA here is from genome assembly GCA_024281365.1 of Nitrospira sp. GTDB lineage: Bacteria > Nitrospirota > Nitrospiria > Nitrospirales > Nitrospiraceae > Nitrospira_D. The sequence continues at coordinate 14,273 of JAMXAU010000075.1, read as the reverse complement.
GCAACCCTGCAGGCTTCCCGTCGATCGCCACGAACATCACCGTCTGCCCTTCTTGCCGCAAAGACTCGGCCTGGGCCATCAACGATGCGGTCTGGAACCCCAATTCATTGAGAAACGGCACGGTGCCAATGACAACGACACGATTTTCAACCTTACCAGTCACTCCCTTTCCAGTGAGAGAGCGAAAGTCCTGTGCCTTGGGCAGAGCGATTCCTCGATCCCGAGCCCCTGACACAATCGCCGCCGCTAAGGGGATGCTCGCTATTCTGCTCTAGCCGGCAGCCAATCGCAGCAAATCGACCTCGCTGAAACCCGCGAAACAAAAGCAACCGTCACCAGGCGTGGCTTACCTTCCGTGAGCGTGCCGGTCTTCTGTATGACGAGAACATCGACCTTGGCGAATGTTTCCAGCGCCTCGGCATTGCGAATGAGGACGCCCGCTGTTGCGCCACGGCCGGTCCCAACCATGATCGACATCGGCGTCGCAAGCCCAAGTGCACAAGGACAAGCGATGATCAACACTGCGACGGCGTTGAGCAGTGCATAGGCCATCCTCGGCTCCGGTCCATAAAGCGCCCAGATCACAAAAGTGATAGCAGCCACCAGCATGACGACCGGCACAAAGTAGCCCGCCACGACGTCGGCCAACCGCTGAATCGGTGCTCTGGTCCGCTGAGCTTCACTGACCATTCGTACGATCTGAGCCAGTAGCGTCTCTCGCCCGACTCGCTCCGCCCGCATCACCACAGAACCGGTCCCATTGACGGTTGCCCCGACGACTTTCTCGCCGGGCTTCTTCTTCCACCGGAAACGACTCGCCGGGTCACCATTGATTCGTCAACGGCCTCGAAACCTTCGAGCCGAGACCGTCCACGGGAATTTTTCACCTGGCCGCACACGTAACCGATCACCAACCTGGATCTGATCTAACAGGATATCCTCTTCATGGCCATCCGGTCGGACGAATACGCGCCGTTTTCGGTGCAAGGCCCAAGGGAGATTTCAATGCGCTGCTGGTTCGGCCCCTGGCTTGCAGCTGAATACCTGTCCCAACAAGACCAGAGCAATGATGGCGACCGCCGGTTCGAAGTAGACGGCCAGCTCGCCGCCATGGCCACGGAAGGAATCAGGGAACCAGCCCGGTGTGAGGGTTGCCACGACGCTATAGAGGTATGCCGCACCGGTGCCGAGACCGATGAGGTAAACATATTCAAGTGTCGATTGACGATCGATGTCCATGCGCGCTCGAACAACGGCCGACCGATCCAGAGCACAACCGGTGTCGCCAGCATGAACTGAAACCAAACCAGTGCTCGTCCGGAAAGAGATGCTGTAACGGCTGGCCCGGCAGCATCTCGGAAATCATCAACGCTAGGATGGGCAAGCTGAGCACCACGCTCTGCCAGAACCGTCGAGTCATATCCTCCAATTCAGGATTGCTTTCTTCTACCGTCACCGTACGCGGCTCTAACGCCATCCCACAAATCGGGCAATTGCCTGGGTGCGGCTGCACGATCTCCGGATGCATGGGGCAGGTATACTCGGTACGAGTCGGCAACGCGGTGACATCCGCCGGCTCCAGAGCCATCCCGCAGATTGGCATGCGCCAGGTTTCGATTCGGACACCTCCGGGTCCATGGGACAGACATACTTCACGGCCCCACCGACAGAAGCAGGTGTCGCCTTGGGTTTACGCTGTTCCGGAGGGATCAGATAATAGTCTGGCTCCGCACAGAACTTGTCGAGACATCTGGTGGCACAGAAATAATATTTCTTGCCGCCATACTCGTATGAACCGGCCGCCGTGGCAGGCTGGACCGTCATACCGCAGACAGGGTCTATCTCACCCTGTTGAACCGGCTGCATCATTGGCAGGGACTTCCGGGTGGAGGGCGTGGAGACGACATTCAGCGACTTTTTATTGAGCGCCTTCTCTGATCTGCCCGAAATCGCTCCAGGCAAGAAGCGGAGCAAAATAGTAGATCTTGCCTTTGTAGCCATACTGACCCGCCGCGGTCGCCGGATCAACGGTCATTCCACAAATAGGGTCAATCTCGGCTTCACCTGGGCGTGCGATTGACCCCTGGTATCTTCACTCATCTCACTCATGTGGTCCTGTCCTGTATGCGGTTTACCGACAACAGCCGCTCGACAATTGATTAACCATCTCGCTACTCCTTTCATTTTATCCGGGTATGAGGATGCATTGTCGCGTTCAGATTACAGACGGAGTAGCTCGGGAAATATTACAGAGTGCCCAGCTGCTTCTTGGCTACTACATAGAATGCATAGCATTCAACATAGCGATTGAATTACCCCACGCTGGCTTTCACCCTATAAGACGGACCAGGCCACCAAATATTACTGGGACCGGTTGGCAAGATGAAGAGATCATGGAAGAGAGGGACAGGAGAGGACAACTAACCACAGGTGCAGTTCAAGCAGCCGTGTTTACTACACATTCCACACGCGCCTTCAAGAGCAGCCCGTAACGATTGGCGACCTCGGTGCAGGCGAACGGTGAGATTGTTGCGTGATATTTTTAGCTCTTTCGCGACCTGTGCCGGCGATTCGCCATCGAGGTCGATGCGTTTGATGACTTCTGCATAATTCCCATGAAGGCTCGGGAGGAGACCATGAAGGCAGGCACAAGCGGTAGCCTTGACCTCGTCAGGTGGCGGCTCTTGGTGATCACCCGAAATGGTGAGTTCCCGTAGGAAAGCTTCATCTCGACGAGCTTCGGCTCCATGGGACCGATAGTAATCGGCCACCGCATGGCGAAGGATGCGGTAGAACCAGGCGAGCACACTTTCCTCATTGTGCAATGAGTGAGCGGAGGCGACTGCTCGGGTGAAGCTTTGTTGAAGAATATCGTCCACGAGGGCTTCTTCGCCGACCCGACGGCGAACAAACTTCCTGAGGGCCGATTCATCCTCCAGAAGGCGTTGAATGATGCCGTGTGCCTTAGCCTCCGCCATCACAAATCGTCATCCGTTACTTTTTTACATCCGCTTCGAGAATGCTTCGGATGATGGTGAGGACGTTCTCCGGCGTCATGTTCACCCCATCGACCTTAATGTTTCCGTCCAAGAGAATTGAGGGCGTCGACGACACCTTGATCCGCTCACCCCACTTCCGCCCCTCTTCGAACAGCTTGGCCGGTTTTCCACTTTCCATCCCAGCCTCAAACGCCGCCACATCCAAACCGACCTCCTTGATCAGCAAGGAGCGAATCGAACGATCCAACACCCCATCGAGTTTTTCCTTGTGAATGGTGCGAAACAAGACGGCCTTCATCTGATCGCCCTTGCCCATCATCTTGGCCTGCTCATACATATCAAAGGGAGTCGGCAGCTTCCCCGGAATAACTGGAAAACCAACCATCGTAATTTCAACCCGATTCCCGAACTCTTTCACAAGCAGAGGAACTCCCGTCTCTTCGAAGTGATGACAATGCGGACAGTAGAAATCCGCAAACTCGATGACTTTGACTTTCCCCGGTTGATGGGTGGACGTCTCATCCTTGAGAATCTCGAATTTCCCCTTCAGCTCCGGCTTGGTTGCCTGTGCGGCAAGTGGGGCAAGCACCAATCCCGCCACTGCCATCGCCCAGACCATCGCCGTCCACCTCGACCTCGTCCGATTCTTCATGTCCGACTCCTTTCTCAGTTTAAGTGGGCGAGGGCTATTATAACGGATGGAGAGCCCATGTGCGCTTTGTTATAATTGCTTCCATGTACCGACTCCTTGTTGCAAGCCTCTGCGCTGCAATCCTCATCCCCGGCTGTGTCTTCACAGGCGATCACACTGAGACGCTCTCGCCCGGCGCGCCTCCGTTGACTTTCGCGCAAGTGAAAGCCGCCCCTGAGTCCTACAACGGACAACCCGTCACATTCGGAGGCAAAGTGCTGGGAGCGCGCCGGCTCAAAGAGGGGACCAGAATCGAAATCCTCCAGTTGCCATTGGCCGACTCCCTTCAACCAACCACGGATCTCAGCACCTCCCAAGGTCGGTTCGTCGCACTGCGGAAGGAGTTTCTTGACCCCGCGACCATCCCTGCAGGCACATTCATCACCGTGACGGGTGAGATGGCTGGTTCGATAACCTTGCCGCTCGATGAAACGGAGTACAGCTATCCGCTCATGCATGTGACCAGTCTGCGTGTGTGGAGCGAACAGGATGAGGAGGCTCCACGCATTCGCCGACCTCTCGGCCCTGGCCCCTATTGGGGGCCCTACTGGTCTCCCTATTGGCACCCCTGGCCGTATTATTGGTAAACCCGAGAAAGACGATCGGATCGCGGTGATGGAGTTACCCTACATCGTCTACTCACCGTGCTGAACATGAATGTATACGAAGTCAATCCATTGGAGATATACAGATGAAGGAGATGAACCGCCGGAAAGAGACACAGGAGAAACCTGCCTCTTCAAACCTCAGTTCGTCGGTCGTGGCGACACTGAAAGAAGAGATCGTCCATTGGCACTACCCACCGGAACATCGGTTGACTGAAGATGGATTGTGCAAACGGTTTGGGATGAGCCGCAGTCCGATTCGAGAGGCACTGCGCGTCTTGACCTCCTATGGCTTCATCAGAAAACTGCCTAACCGAAGCTATGTCGTCAAGCAGTACACGACCGAGGAAATCGAGGAGCTCTACGAAGTGCGTCAGGCACTGGAACTCTATACCGTCGAACGGTTGGCCACTCAGACGACCCTCGCACAACACCAGGCTGATCTTGACGACCTTCACCACACGTGGACGGAACTACTGAAGGAACCGTCGAAGCAATCGGAAGAATTCGCGATCCTCGACACCCTTTTCCACGACACACTCGCCCGCGCCTTGGGGAACACCTTCCTGCTTCGAAACCTTCGAACCATCAATGAGCGCTTGACGCTCTTTCGAATGCTGGATTTTGAAAGCCCGGAGCGTGCTGAGAGGACCTGCCGTCAACATCTGGAGATTCTGAATCGGATCATGGCGAAGGATGCGGTTGGGGCACGCGAGGCCATGCAGGAGAACATCGAAGCGGGGCGGAATCACATCCGAAGCACCATCAAGGATGCGTTGGCTCGATCGTATCTTAAGAAGAAGTAAAAGACGCAGCTGCTCAGGGGACAATAAACGGATTCGGATGTGAGCAGGAGCATGAAGCCGCTGTTCAACACGGCTTCACGCCCCGCAAGTCGACACGTTCAGTTCTTTATTTCTTCTTTGCTGAATGGTGCTGTGCTTCTTCCGCATGTGCCAGCGACTCCTCAGCATGCTTCATCGATTCCTTCGCATGCTCAAGGGCTTCCTTGGCGTGGGCATTGTCACTGCCCTGAATGGCTTCTTCTAAATGCTTGATTGCTTCCTTCTCGTGCGCAATCCCTTCCTTGGCGTGCTTGATCACTTCCTTCACATGCCCGCCTTCGCCCGCCAACGCTGAACTTGCGAATCCCCCTGCGAGTAATCCCCATACTGACACTGCGACAACAGCAACTTTCATTCTGTTCATACGACCTCCTCCTAAGGCTGGTTGATTGAAATTGGCTCCACCCACCGAGGCCTAATATACACCTCCGACCAAAACAATTGTATCGAGAACCTTCTATAGATAGTGAAGTGGTGAAACAAACGAGAGAGGAGAGACAGCCTGTCTCACGAACCTATGCACTGCTGACCCCGAAGGGCCAGGGAGTCGGCAGGAGGCCACCTCCGACTCCCCAGGCAGGTCTGGAAGAAGAGTGCGCAACTACCAGACCTTTTTCGTCATCGCCCCCTGTTATCCACCTGCTCTTCTATCCCATCTTGTCTGAGACAATTCGTACCGTCTCTCTGGCTATTCCAGCCTTCCCATCCTTCCTTCTCTCATGTTCGAGATAAAGGAGCCGGGGCGGAGGTTGACGGAGGTGACACCTACGCCCCGGGTCGGTCCGAGTGAGGGGCAGCTCGACCCGGACAACAGAACTCAACAGTAATTGATCGCTCCACAGCAAATTTATTGATTCAGACCGTACCTCCACCCGCTCGATGAGAGGACCAGAGCGAGGCTTCGAATGGGAGGACAAAGCCCCGCTCCGATCAGTCTGAGAGTGGCGGGTCCCCACCGTTCAGAACGTCAACTGTCGTTCCAAATCGCAGACGGACCGGTCCGGATGATTCAGGTAGACTACGTTCCACACAATGAGACACCCCTATCAGGAGCGATTGCCTTCAGGCCTCATCAAGGAGCGCGTTCTGCCTGAATTATCCGAGAGGAAAGACTGGCGGAGCACGAGAGGGGTGCGACGTGGGAGAAGATATGGTGTATAGATGGTCAAGAGAAGGTGTCAGAGAGATGGCAACAAGACGAACACCCACCGTGGGATCCGATGCCACTAATCCCTCTTGTGACACGACCTGGCAAGACCAGGCACAGAGAGCAGAATGCGTCGCATCGTGAGAATGGTGATGGGAGTCCGACGGCACGATGGACATCGAGACACAACCGGCAGCGAACACGACCAACCCGAGATACACAAGAACCATCAGGCACGAGACCGCTGGAGGGAACCAGGATGATCGACCGGTGGCCATGATGCGGTCTTATCTATACCGGTCCGCTCTCTCTGTCCACCACGGACGCTCCGGTTGCAACAGAAATTGCTGCGCTCTTGCGATTCAATGGCAAGAACATTTCTGCCCTACCCCGTCCGCTCCCCCAACGCCTGTACGACATCCAGCTGGGCTAGCTCAATCATGGGAATCAGACCACCCACAAGACCCATCACGACCACCAACGCCAGTCCTTCTCCCACCAGCATGGGAGTCAGCTGGAACCTAAATGTGGGCTCGGTCTCCGTATCCCAGTTCAAATGGAGAAATCGTGGTGGCGTCTAGATGAGACGTACATGCGCCCCTGAGCAGTCCTCCGGACATCCCCTGAGCAATCGATTGGAGGAAGCACGCGTGAAGAATATCGAGACGAGCCCCCCACAGTCCAACGCGTCCCGATCACCGTTGTTCGATGGGCGACGGCCGCCGACATCGTCATCATCGCGCCCCAGGATCGCCCCATACTGATGACGACGGTTCGGACGCAACGTGACGATCAAGGATGCCACAAATCATCACTGCTCCATATCAAACGAAGTCATGGATAGCCCGATGTGGTTGTGTTCGATCAGACTGACTGCGGATTCACGAAAAATGCGCAAGCTTCCCTTTCCGACATGCGTACCCCGAAGCCTTCCCGCCTCTACCCATCGATAGATCGTCCAACGGCTGACGGACAACAACGCTGCCGCCTCCTCCACTCGGAGGGTGTCTTTCTGCATCGCTTCCGTACCTGTGTTCGTTGCGTTGCCGGTCACCGGCAGTGGTCGTGATTTCATACTCTCCTCCAGCATGACCAGACAGGTTTCCGCTTATCTGATACCCCCTGGATCAGGGCACATCCGTTGATGGTGTGACCTCATTCAGTTCACTAATTCGCCAGGCTGTACACGATCGGCAGGCTGACGACGACCTGTGGCTTTCCGATGGCCTGTGCCATATGGAGTGGACAGGCGAGCCGTACCGCCTCGACGGCAGCCGCATCGAGTGCACTATATCCGGAACTCTTCTGAACGAAAACGTCTGCCAAGTGGCCGTCGGATCGAATAACGGCCTTCACGATCACTTTGCCCTCCTGCCCGTTCATCCGGGCGGTGTTGGGATACCGTTTCAGTTCCGCAACCCGCCGCCAGAGCAAATCTGCCAACCACCGATGATCGATTTTCATATCGGAGCCCGAGACCGACGCTTTCACCACCGGTGCTGGAGCGGCCTGCTCGCTCTGAAGTGGTTGTGGCGCTTGCACAGGTGGTTCTTGCGCAACCGACACCTCTGTGGGCGATACCGGAGCGGAGGCGACTGCAACCGGCTCCTCTTGAACTAGTTGTGACTCTGGTTCCTTTGATGCTGCCGTCGGCTCAGCGACTGGCGGAGTCATTTCAACGGGCGGTGGCGCTATCGGCTCTTCCCGTACCTGAGCAACCTCCACCTTCTCTTGAATCATTGAGACCTGCTCGATTGTCGGTTGCAACGGCTCGATCTTCTGCTCAACAGGCGCGACCGCCTTCTCTGTCTGAGGAGCTTCCGAAGCTGACTTCGTTCGGGCCGCAACTACGCGCTTTGCAGGGCGTTGCTCTGGCACAGGAACAGGTTCGAGTTGCTCAGCTGTCGAGTCAGGTCTCGTCGATTCGACTAACGCGACATCCCACTGGAAAAGGTTTTCTTGCAACATCGGCGTGACTTGAACGGCAAAAAGAAATACGAACACCAGGATGACGTCATGCACGCTCAGTGAAATCCCCTAGTCTGGAAACATGAATCGACTCTCATGTAACGAGGTCATGGGATACTTCTTTCTATCCGCTCACGTGCTCAAGCATACTCAACGGCCAAACCAACCAGGATCGTTTCAAACTTGATATTCTGCCTCTCTTCAACTACTTGAGCGACACCGCCTTCATGGTTTCCGGCTTTTGAATCCGAGCCACGGTGTCGAGGATCACCTGCTCGGTCAGTAAGCCGCCCTTGATATACTCACGCACGACGCCTGTTTCATCGATAAATACGCTGACCGGTAGACCGAAGACTCCGAATTGGTTCGCGACTTTGTTATCCCGATCCATGAGTACCGGAAATGTATGGCCATATTTCTTGATGTGCTCGCGCACTTTTGGTTCGTCTTCTAGTTCATTGATCGCTAAAACCACAAATCCCTTGTCCCGAAGTTGATCATAGGCGGTCTGCATGGCCGGCATTTCCGTCGTGCAGGGTTTACACCACGTGGCCCAAAAATTGACGAGCACAATTTTCCCGCGATACTGACTCAGACTCTGCTGTTTGCCCTCCAGATCGACCAAGCGAAACTCCTCTGCTGCCATGCCGACTGCCGGTACCCGCGAGCCCATTGCCCACACCAAGCTACTGCTGACGAGGAACAGCAGCCCCACGGCCAGAACCCCTTTCGCCACCTTGTATCCTGTTTGCTTCGACACCATCGGTCCCGTTGATGCGAAGAAGCACGTGCGGATGCAACCGATCGGCGATTGCCAAATAGCACGATTCATGGATAACCTCACAGAGTAAGACTTCGAATAGTAGGAATCTGTCACGATGACGGTTACGGGCTTCCCAGATCTATCTATGCATCGAACACGGTGCTTCCACGCGACGCTACCTAGATCTGCGCAACCACATCTTCGGCAATTGCGCCAGATGCGCAGCGAAGCACGACCTCATCCTCAACTATCCTGCCCGAAACACCCAGCAAGTCCATGTCCCGAGGCAGAGGCATCAGAGGATAAAATGGTGGGCACGTTCGTGAACCGCAGCATCGAGTACGATGTGCGTGGAGCGCGGATCGTTCGACTGAGCAGATTTTCGCGTTCCGTACAAACCTGCAGAAGACGATTCTCAACAACCCGATGCAGATCAAGCCGACCACCGTACCGTGAGAAGTTGCTCGTCACGCAACGTACCCTCCTCACGGAAGTCACTCGCATAGCCAGAATGCTTCCTCGCACAGCAGGCTGCACCCTATGATCGAACTTTTCGTTTCGTTTCGCGGACCTCACCCGATTTACTCCGGCCATTGACCTGAGTCTTTTCCCCGTCGACCTTTTCCTTCTCGATCAGCTCAGTGACCGATGCGCGAAACACCCGTAGACTCCCCTGACCGATTTTGGTGCCCCGCAAACGACCTTCATCGATCCACCGATAAATCGTCCATTTACTGACTTGAAGCACCTTGGCAGCTTCCTGTATACGGAGCAATTCGGGTTCCATGGTCTCAATCCCTGTCAGGCATCATGCTCACATGAGCAATTGCGACCGGCAGGCCTACCTACTTCATGACCTGGGCGCTGCAATGCCAGCCCTCTCCCTTGACGCCGTTCACAGCTTCGGCGAGCTGTTTCGTCGTCGCTTTATCACCCTCCAGAGTCACCACCGCATGTCCTTTCATGCTCTTGAGATCAACGGCTTTGACACCGCCAATCTTTTTCAGCGCTGATTCAACATCACCGAGGTACAAATCGCAGTACTGGCCGCCAAGCATCAACATGACCGTTCGCTCTGTCGCAGCCTCAACCCAACTACCGTAGCCAGTAACGAGCGCCATGCATACGAACCCAATTCGAAGCCTGTTCATAGGACCCCCTCTATTCTTCTTCGGATCTCTCGACTGGCACACCGATCCCTAGTCCAACCAGGACATGAGGATCGTTCGATTGACCATCTACACCTCAGCCCAGCCCGGGAAAGAATCCGTTCTGTTCCTTCTATCCAACTCTCGTCATCACGAGGGAACACATTAGGAAATGATCTAGCCGACCAGCGCGGCGGGGGCAAAATCAGGCACTGCCGTTGACCTTCGTGGCATGCGGCTGGGACGCCGACGTGCGCCCCGTCTGAAAGCTACAGCCTGAGGTGAGGGAGACTGATAGGATCGATTGATTTCGAAGTTTCCGGATGTAAAGCCGGCAGCTGAGACGAACGCTTCACCACTGTTGCCGCGAATGGGGCGATTGGATCTGGCACTCGTCGACCCCAGGGAGGGAGGACCCGACTCATCCGCCTTGAGCTTGAACCCGACTCCCTTGATCGTGATGAGCCGGCAGAGTCGCTGTGGGGCGCGATCCAGTTGTCGGCGAAGCGCGTGGACATGCACATCCAACGTGTGTTCTCCGATGGCAAATTGCGGCCCCCACACACGATCGACCAACTCACTTCGGCTGAATACTCTCGACGGCGCCTCCATCAGTGTCTTGAGAATGGCAAACGGCTTCGCAGAGAGTGGAAGCTGCTGACCGGCAATCGTCACCTCATGGTGGTCGGCATCCAAATGCACCGCACCTACCTGGTACACAGCGCGACCGGTGACGGCATGCCCCGCTCGCCGTAAGGAGGCCCTCAGCTTGGCAAGAAACAGACGGCTTCCCTCGCGAAAATCGTAGATACTATCGGCACCACGCTCCAAGTCCGTGACCCATTGCTCGTCAGTGCACAGGCTTCCGGTCGGGACCAACGTGATCAACGGGATGCTCTTCAGCGACGGACTGGTACGGAGCATATCCCAATCTGAAACACGACGATCCACGAGGAGAAGCGCCGGTACGGCATGGTCACTGATCGTGAGGGCGTCATTGATGTCAGCGGCGATTCGAGCCGGATAGCCCGCTTGGCCCACCTGCTCTTGAATTCCCTTGGAGAACGTGGTGTCCGCCGACAGAATGAGCAGGCAGGGAACGCTTCCTGATGGCAGCAATCCCACCATCGATTCCGGCTCGGAGCCGGACGCGGTGACGCGATGTTGTTCACGCGACAACACTCCGAGCAGCCCAACCAACGCAGGAACGAACAGCAGCGCAGACGAAGGCGAAGGAGCCACCGGCACCACCGGTGAACCGCTTGCGAGGTCGACGGCACCAACCGAAAAACGAATGGGCCGATATCCAGGGTCTGCCTGAAACACAAGGCTGAATGTGAATCGTTGAACGCCCGGATTGACTTCGAACAACGAGCTCCAGGTCATCCCCGTGAGCTCATGGTAAGCGGTCGTTAGTGACTGCACCACATCACCTAGCGTTGTGGGCCACGACAGCACGGTCGGCTCAGTGAGGAGCAGTGCACCCGCACCCTCCTCGATCGCCCACACACCTGCATCAGCAGGAACCTGGGCCATGATGGGTCGGTCGCCGACCGGGAATACGACCGCCGCATTCCCCTCCCCTGCTGATCCGAGCAGGAAGAGTGAGAATATCATCAGACAGGAGAGCGCCGCCCGAAATGACCGACCGTCAATCTGAAGTGGTGTCACTTTGTGTTGCATGACAATTCCTTTGAATCTTTACCTAGATCGCCCAGAGTCTTCTGACCGCGGCGGCCAAACCGCCGCAGCCTGAAGGCATTCAGAGAACAGTGTGTGCCTTTCCGATGGTTAGGCCGACATTTTTCGGCGCGCCAGACCCACCAATCCGATCACACCGCTGCCAAAGAGCCAGGCCGCAGCAGGGAGTGGGACAGCAGGACCACCAGGGCCATTCGAGCCCCAGAGTGTGAGGGTATAGCTTCCGCCTCCGGATAATAAGTCCCCTGTGGATGCAGATGATAATCGCGAGTTAGACCTAAATTGGCCAGTTCTACATTGGTGAACGACTCAGCAATCCCGTTATAACCATTCCCTGTATCAATTTCGACGTCACCATTGTTACGGAAAATGGTCGTGCCAAACGCACCCAACACACCCGGCGTACCCTGGGCGACGTTGGTGAGCTGCGACGTCATATTGAAATGGGTAAACGAACCCAGGTCAAAATTGACCGTATCCAAGAATCCGGTGAGACTTGGTCCCGTAAATGTATGGACGATAGGGTTTGCCGCATCGCCGTTCCCGACGGAAAAGATGCCGGCATCGAATGTAGCGGCCTGTGCCGCCGCACTCAACGCGATAATGCTGGAGGCCACAAGGCCTACCATGGCGGTCTTGAGATTAGACTGACGTTTCATGGAGCACTCCTTTGATAGAGGTGAATGAAAATTGACCCTCCCTATGGTTAGATACCCAGAGCATCGTGACCATGGGTACACATATACCGCCCCAGGACAAACCTGGTCTACCGACTGTGGCAACAGATGCTACAGATGTGACAAGAAATGTGGGTGTGGAGGCCGAAACTCCCGAGACATTTGGCCCAGGAGGCCAGAAAGAACCTTCTCGACAGAGAATCCAGTTGTACGAGTCGCCGTCAGGTACCTACTCGCGTGTGATCGATCTCAAAGAAACATCGAGGCCGCATTACTTGAGCGTGGGTAATTCTTGAGTGCTCTCGTCGCGAGGTACTCGGCCGGATGCCTTGAAGAGACTTCCCCACCAGGAGGGTGAAACCGAGTCCGTGAGTTGACCCTTTGCTGGAGATCCACTGAGTCGATCCAGCCGGCCCTCAATGTCACGATATGAACCCACTTCCTGATAGATTCGCCTGTACAACTCGGCTGCCTCAGCCGATTTCGCGACATCCTCGAATGTGCGCCCCAGTAGGTATTGTAACGCGAGGTGATCTTTTGACGAGGCTGTCGTGCGATCGATCGCAGCGTGGAATGTGCTGAGGGCCTCATCGAATTGCCCCATTGCACGCAAACACAATCCTTTTTTCATGAGGGCCTTCATGCCCCAGGACTCGTCACCAGTCAAGCGATCGAACAGCACGATGGCTTGCGTGAAATTGCCTGCTTCCTGGAGCGCCATGGCTTCTCGATAAAGAACCGACAGATCCTGTCCGCCGTCCTGAACAGACGGCTGGACCGGCATGTCTGAGAGGCTGTTCCGCGCTCCAAAGCTCTGCACTTCCTCCCGTTCTTCCTCGATCTCAGGCTGAGACCACTCGACGGATTCCGGCGAAACCTTGAACGGAAACACACCATGGCGGGCGCGAGCTACCGCCGTCTCCAGCACAATGCCGGCTGTGATGGTATCGGCTTGCGCGGCAAATCCGTACACCAAGGCATGATCGCAGAGCTGATTGATCAGACGCGGGGTGCCGCCGGTCAGGCGGAATACCGAGCGGCCTGCCAAGTTTGTAAACAGCGGCCTGCTTCTGCCGGCGACCTCCAACCGATGTGCCATGTAGCCAAGCGTTTCCCCTTCCGAGAGTGTGTCCAGTGTGTACTCGACCCCGATCCGTTGGGCGAATTGCACCATACCCGGCCCCTTCAACAGATCCCGCAACCCCAGTTGTCCCGACAGGAGAATCTGGAGTGATCGGCGACGCCCATCATTCAGATTCGAGAGCAACCGAAGCTCTTCCAACATCGTGGCCCCGATATTTTGCGCTTCGTCGACCATCAACAGCACGCGACGTCCGGCGGTTCGCTCACGTTCCAGGAATTTGGCAAACTCGTGGAATGCGTCCACGTCGCTCTTCCCGGCGATCGACAGATCAAAGGAGGCGGCAATCCACGGCAGCAACCCGCCGATGCCGACATGCGTGTTCGACAACAACCCGACGGTCCAGGGATGGCGGGTCTCATCCAGCAACCGGTTCAACAATGTGGTTTTCCCCGTACCGGGATCTCCGGCAATGACGATTAAGGCCGACCCGTTCGTCAACCCATATTCTAATAGGCTGAGCGCCATCTTGTGCTTGGCGCCCAGATAGAGGAATTCCGGATCCGGCAATAACGTGAAGGGCTTCGTCTTCAATTGATAGTATGGTTCGTACATGGTACCTACGCAGAGTGACTGTGCAGCAAACCC
>JAMXAU010000074.1 GCA_024281365.1 Nitrospira sp. | reverse complement strand
TACATGGCGGCTCTGTACAGTTGAAGACCCTGCGTGCGTCTGACAAGCGTGTGAGAAATTTGCGAGAAGGTTTTGGTCAATTCTTCTTTCACGCTCGCATCGAGCTTGTCGGTTGAGAGGTCGCGTATAGCTGCTAAGGCGTTCGTGACATTCTGGTCTACGTCGAGTGGCGGCTCCGCGCAAAAACGACCAGCCTCACTCGCGGCATTCTCCTCGAGCCGCACCAGGACCACCCGCCGATCGGCACTCACGGCCAACGTTCCCACTCGACTTTCTATATCGTCGATCACGACTGGTGACTTGGGACTTGAAAATATGTTCAACCCGCACCCGGACAGCATCAACAGACTCGAGATGAGGCTGATGCGTAGAGACAAGGTCGGTATCATGGTAGGGCCTCCTATGAGAGAGAAAACCATGCTGATGACGGCCTGTGATATACGGTGTTTATCGGATTTACGTCGGCTAGCATGGACGAAGTCCGGAAGAACTGCAAGGGCCAGATTGCGTAGTAGTACGATGCCAACCGTGAGTGATGACATTGGGATAGATGGGCAGCTGACGACAGGACCGCTGCTGGATTCGGTGAGGTGGGACTTATCGCTCGGCGATGGGCGGAAGTTCCGATTCCAGGCTGTCATTCTTGCCGACACAGATTCGGCAAGCCCGAATCTGCGTCGGATCAAGAGACGTGCAGGAAGAGAGGGGATCGTGATGGCACGTTACGCCGCTTTCGCTTTCCTCTGAAGCTGTCCTTTCGCTGCGGCGACGACATTGTCTTTCGTGAATCCAAATTTCTTTTGCAGCTCCTTGAGGGGTGCGGATGCTCCAAATGATTTCATGCCGATGATCTCGCCTGTCAGCCCGGCGTAGCTCGCCCATCCAAATGTCGAGGCCTGTTCTACACAGACTCGTGCCGTCACGTTCGGCGGAATTACGCTGTCGCGATAGGCCTGTGATTGATGTTCGAACAGCTCCCACGATGGCATACTCACCACACGGGCCTTGATGCCTTCTGCCTTTAATTGCTCTGCGGCCTCCAGACAGAGCGAGACCTCACTGCCGCTCGCCAGGAGTAGTACGTCAGGTCTTCCTCCTACCACATCGGCCAAGACATACGCACCTTTGGCGACTCCGGATGCAGCAGCGTATGTTGAACGATCGATAGTTGGGAGAGCCTGTCTGGTCAGGATCAACGCCACCGGCTCATGTTTCAATTGCATGATGACGCGCCAGGCTTCCGCGACCTCGTTCGCATCCGCTGGTCGCAGGACGATGAGGTTTGGGATTGCTCGCAACGAGGCAAGTTGCTCAATTGGCTGGTGCGTAGGCCCATCCTCTCCGACTCCGATAGAATCATGGGTGAAGATATGGATGACGGGGACTTCCATCAGCGCACTCAATCGGATCGCACCTCGGCTGTAGTCGCTGAAGATCAGGAAGCCAGAACCATAGGGGCGCACTTTGGAAAGGGAGAGTCCATTGAGCACTGAGCCCATCGCGTGTTCACGGACCCCGAAATGGAGATTGCGGCCACCACGATCTTTCGCAGTGAAATCGCCGGCTCCCTCGAAGGTCAAACGAGTCTTGGTTGAAGGAGCCAGATCCGCAGAGCCCCCCAAGAGCCAGGGGACATTTTTTGCCAGGGCATTGAGTACCTTGGCAGAGGCATCACGTCCGGCCACGCCTTTGGCGTCGGCAGGGAACAGGGGCAGATCCTTGTCCCATCCTTCTGGAAGTTGACGCTGTTGCATATTAGAAAGGTGCTTGGCAAGTTGGGGGAATTGCTTCTGATACTCCTCGAATTTTGCTATCCAGGCTGTGCGCGCCTCGTGCCCGCGCTTGCCCATGCCCTGCTGGAAATATTCGCGGACGCCATCCGGCACCAGAAACTTGTCCTGTTCAGGCCAACCGTAATTGCGCTTCGTCAGCCTGACTTCTTCTTCGCCGAGCGGTTCGCCGTGCGCCGCGTGGGTATCTTGCTTATTTGGTGAGCCGTAGGCGATGTGGCTATCGACGATGATCAAGGTTGGGCGGTCCGTTTCTTTTGTGAATGTCGTGAAGGCTCGTTCAAGCATGTCGAGATCATTGGCATCACCGACTCGGGTGACGTTCCATCCATAACCGATGAATCTGGTGGCCACGTCTTCGCTGAAGGCCCACTCGGTGTGGCCTTCGATCGTGATCTTATTGTTGTCGTAGATCCAGCAGAGATTGGACAGTTTCAAGTGCGCCGCTAGGGAGGCCGCTTCGGCAGCCACTCCTTCCATCATGCAGCCGTCACCACAGATGGCGTAGACGTTGTAGTTGAACATGTCGAAACCAGGGCGATTGAAATAGTGCCCTTGCCACTGCGCGGCAATCGCCATCCCGACGCTGGTGGCAATCCCTTGGCCAAGCGGACCGGTCGTCGTCTCTACGCCTGAGGTCCACCGGTATTCTGGATGTCCGGCGCATTTGCTGTTGAGCTGGCGGAAGCGTTTGAGATCGTCCAGTTGCACCGAGAGCTCACCCAGCCGTTCGTACTGGGGATTCACGGCCTTCACTCCGGTCAAATGCAGCAGTGAGTAGAGCAGCATAGAAGCATGGCCCATCGATAACACGAACCGATCGCGATTCGGCCAAATCGGATCGTTCGGATCGAATCGGAGGATTCGCTGCCACAGGCAGTAGGCGACCGGGGCCATGGCCATCGGCGTTCCAGGGTGGCCGGAGTTGGCTTGCTGGACGGCATCCATGGAAAGAGTGCGGATGGTATTGATGCAGGTTTGATCAAGTTGTGCGTTCGTCACCATGGCCCCCTTTGTCGAGGTGTATGTCTCGAGTGGTATCGTCAATGGTTCTCGCCAGTAATTATGTCGGCCATATCAAGTATGGGCTTGAGTGACGAGCCGGTGGTATCGGGAGGTGAGAGCTGTTCACCCCAGCATCCGGGACACGGAGTTTCAGTGACGACTTGTTCGGGGTTATCCATTTTTCGGGGAGTGGAGATCTGAATCGCCGAATCTGCCACCGCTGTCCGATTCATGCCAGTCATCCCAATCCCATGACGCATGACATGGCCCGAGGCGAGAAAGGGTAGGGCGATCTGTTGGACATGTCCAACAGGATTAAGCGCCCTCCTTCGATCGAGGCTTCGTCCGTCATCTCAAAAAGTCTTTTCGTGGGTGTAGGTGGACAAGGGCGCGTACTCGGTCTGTTGTTGGACATGTCCAACAATCGGTTACCCTCAGTTGACTCTTGTGGCGGGCGAATGAATTTTTTCTGGAAAGAAATAGTCTGGAGCAAGACTTGGAACTTCGTGGCTAGCGAGGTGACTGCGAGGTAAGAGGAAGGTCTGGTTGTCCCCCCTCTCCGGTCCTAGTGTGGAGAGGGGGGGGAAGGGTGGAGAATTAGGGAAAAATGATCTGTTCAATTTGGCACTGTCGTGCAGGCACTTCCTCCTGCTTCCCATCTGAAAAGTTGACGATCAGATGGTTTGCTTGTTGTGGGGCGTGCTGAAGATCTACAGTGCCCGATCGATCCTGAAACATGACGATCAAAGACGGCAGCATTGTCGTTGAACTGAGCGTCCGCTTCTTCTGTTCCGGTTTCTCCTTCGACGATGTGACGGGCGATCGCTCAGACCCTCTGAGCTTGGCGGATAAGCCCGACACGGTTGCACGGGTAATCTCCTGATCGCCGGAGCACCACCGTTCGACTTCTTTTGGAAATTCCTTGTGCAGATTCCGCAAATCGTAGAGCGTCTTGGCCGATGAACATTTTCCAGACGTATAGATTTCTTCGATGCAGGCCGGGGGATCGATAAGTGCCAAGTGATTTGTCACCATGGATCGATTCACGCCGAGGAGCTCGGCAATGTGAGCCTGCTTCTCTCCTTCGTCCATCTTCTTCTTGATGAACATCGCCAGCTCACGCGGCTTCAGATCTTCCCGCTGCAAGTTTTCGATCACTTGTTGGTAATCGGTATGTGAGCGATCGATGAAGGCGGGAATCGTCGTTTTCCCGACGGCTCTGGAGGCTCTGAGTCGGCGCGCGCCAAAATTCAAGATCCACCGTTTCTGTTCCGTGGGATGGGGGCGAATCGAGATCGGTGTTTTGACTCCATGGATCCTGACGCTCTGTTCCAGTTCTTCCATGCTCGCTGCATCGAATTCCTGGCGCGGCTGGTCAGGGTCTTCCTCGATGTCCTTCACCGGAATATGAAGCGGGCGCCCCAAGACTTCAGCCGTCACGGTCCGTTCTTTGGCGATCGGATCCGGTGTCGGTGCGGGAGTCGTCCGATCAAGAGCCGTGAGATCCAATGTCGCGATCAGTGGTTTTTTCATTCCATCACCCCCATCGTATGAGCCACCTTTTGAAAGATCGGCTTCAGATGCAGCCATGCCTCTCGAGAACTGGTTTTCTGCAAGGTCCAGATCGGCGCTCCCATCGCCTGGGCTTCCGCCACCGCCGTGCGTGAGGGAATGGCGGCCATCCGGCCATCCTCCAGTCGAATGAACAGCGAGGCAAAGGCCGTACAGAGTTGGTCGAAATTGGCTCGTTGAAAGGGCGTGGGCTCCACCAGATTCGGAAGCAGGCCGATGAATCGAAGATCTTTGTTCAGGGTGCTTTGTATCTTGAGGACCTGCGCCCTGAGTGCCGCGATGCCGTCGACTGCTTCTTGATTCAGCTGAATGGGCGACAGCACAAAATCGCCCACCACCAGTGACGCGAGGACCCGGATATCCGGATTTGGATTCGTATCAATGATGGCCACATCAAATCGGTCGTCCATTTCGTTGAGGAACAACCGGAGATTATTTGCAAACTGGTTGTGATCTTCTTCTCGTCGCTCGAGTTTGAGCAGATCGCTGTGTGAGGGAATTACCACAAAGGTGCCGCCTTCAATGGTGGTGACCGGTTCGGTCAACAACTGGTTGGCCGTGATGGATGAGATGGTGGCCAGCTTTGAAGTGCCGATGTTTTTCGACGTGTTTCCTTGATGGTCTAAGTCAATGATCAAGACCCGTTTCTTGAGCATTTCGACGAGGAAGTACCCCAGCTGGCAGGCAATCGCCGTTTTCCCCACGCCGCCCTTCTGATTGGCTAAGACCAATGTTTTCATCGATCGCTCTCCTTTTTCACGAGCCAGGACGTTCGCTGCTGCTTCATGACAGGCTTTCTCGAATGACAGGTGTTGTGCATTCCTTCCATGGTCAGGTTTGCGTCATATTTGGGAGAATGCGAGAGGGCGCTCTGGGTCCAACGATTGCGTTAAAGTAGGATTGGTTCCTAATCATCTAATGAATTGCTCTTGTGAGTCGAGCACGTCATGGAGCTTGCGGCATTCTGAATCCGGCATGTTGAGTGAGCCTGAGTATTTCTGCGAGTCTGCGTGGAAGGTTCTTCTCCCTTACGTCTCTGATGGGAGCAGTATCCTAGGTAAGAGGAATTGTCAATCCTCTTCCGCTAAAAACCGTACAGGTCGTTCATTGCATTGTGTAGGAATCGGGAATGAACGCTCAGGTTGCCTCTGCGTTCGCAACGATTCCAGGTGAGGTTGAAAGCAGTGGCGACGCTCGGGTTCGCCGAGATGGGTTAGATGACAAGTTTGGTGGACCAAAAATTCTGCCATGCTCCACGTGCAGTACTGCTTGTCGCTACGAGTGCCGGCCGGCTACCGGCTACGCGTCGACAGTGTTGTCGTCGCTACGCAGCGTGGAGAGCATGGGAAAGGGCGGGATGAGATTGAGACAAGTATGGTCGTACGGTTGCTGACTGTCATGTGCAGTGATCTGGTGCGGCCTTGGCGGATCTTTGCACGATCGACGGATTCACTAAATATTTTGCGCTCCGTCGCGTTCCATCGTACCGTCACAAGTATGCCGGAACCATCTTTATCGTTCCCGCGCGCCGCGACCTCCGCTTGTCCCGAATATGGATACGAACAGGAATGTGAGCTGGAATGTCGGCGGTGTGGGGTCATCAAGCCTTCAGTTCTGGCGGTTGAAACAGATCAAGTTCGAGTATTGAGGGGATGGAGGTGCGTATGACGATCGGATATCAGCGAGTCCTTCCGCTGTTGATACTCGTCCTCATGATTGGGTTGAATGCTTGTCAACGTGAGACGCCGGTCGAGAAGTCGCAGGCCTCACAGGCGCCTTCAGTCGTCGATCAAGCGGTCCGTCAGTCCGTCGATGCCATCCAGACACCGATGGACAAGGCTCGCGGGGTGGAAGGAACGCTGAGTGACGCGGCGGGCCGTACGGCTGATCGAGTTCAGGAAGGAACGCCATAGCAGAGTCAGCGGAAGGCGATCCGGGTTTGGTATGGGAGTGGGTATAAGGTGCCGAGAGCCATTTCTCAATTCATGGAGCCCTTAGGAAAGGTCTATTCCTCAAATTCTCTGACCTCGTGTTTAATGCTCCAGCGTGTAAGAAGGTTCTCGCGGTGATTGACCAAGCGGCACCTCAGTGAAAACACGAGTTCCTGACACCAGTTCTTTTCTACGCGAGTTAGATCTATGAGGTAAGATTCAACACTTGCGCGCTCTATTGTGCTCCATCACTGGATCCCGCACGCATTGCTTTCTCTCTGTGATCTGTCTGAAATTTCCAGCCATCACGGCCGCACGAACTTGATCATGTGCGCACTCGTAGTTCGCGCACACCTCGGCCGATCTTGCGCCGGATGAGCGTCCGCAGTGTCACCCAACTGGTGTATCCGACTTGAGTCGCAATCTGATCAACACTCTTCGTGCTGGTCTGCAGCAGATGAATCGCATGTTCCACGCGAAGGTCTTGAAAGTATGCGAGCGGGGATTTGCCTAATACCGCTTGAAGGCGGCGTGTCAGCGTTCGTGGACTCGTGGCGACTGCATGAGCGGCATCATCAAGGGAGAAACCATCGGCCAATCGTCGACGAGCCCATCGTTCAAATCGTTCGACGAAAGGATCTGAGTGTGCAAGATGATCGGGAATGGCAAATGCTGCCTGTGATGGTCGCGGGTCAACGACCAGGTAGCGCGCCGTCAACGTCGCCAGTGCCGGGCTGTGGCGACGCACCAGCCAAAGCGCGAGATCGAGATGGGCCAATGCCGCACCGGCGGTGACCAACCGTGAGGCATGGACGATCATCCGTGATTCGTCGAGCACGACATGTGGGTATCGTTCACGGAAGAACGGGGCGAGCCACCAAGACGTCGTTGCATGATGGCCATCGAGGAGGGATGAGCCGGCGAGCACAAATGTGCTCGTGCAAGCGGCTCCAACGAGTGTGCCGGCGGCAAACCAATTCCGCAAGAGAGTTTGTGCATCCGCCGTGTCTCGGCGTTCCAGTGCCACTCGCAATGTTTCCGGCATTTTCGCTCCGAGGGCAGGGACAAGCACAACATCAGGCCGCACAAGCCGTGTAGCCGGCCGTACCGGTACGGAGAGCCCTTGACTTGTGCGTACGCGAGGTCGGACGCCGATGATCGTCACCTCGAAACGCATCGATGATGTCCCCGTGGATTCCGCCAGTGCGTTCGCCGTGCCGAAGGTGTCGAGCAGGGTGGCCAATCCGGTATCGAAGACGTCATGCAACGTCAAAACATAAATGCGCATGGCGAGAACTGTATCATAATTGTCATTCCTGCCACTAGTTCATCGACGAGGGCGACGCTAGAATGCGCACGGTACGACTCACACATTCAGAACGGGAGGTACATCATGGTACGTGTTGGACTGTTGGTGCGATTGCAGGCTAAACCGGGAAAGGAAGCCGAGGTTGCCAGCTTCCTCGAAAGTGGACTGGCATTAGCAAATCAGGAGGCTGCGACCGTGGTCTGGTTTGCGTTACGGTTGGGACCGTCGACATTCGGCATCTTCGATGCATTTGCCGATGATGCAGGTCGAAAGGCTCATCTTGGGGGGCAAATTGCGGCGGCTCTGATGGCGAAGGCTGCGGACTTGTTGGCCGAACCACCAAAGATTGAACAGGTCGATGTGCTCGCCGCAAAGATCACGCAATGAAATAGTCGCGATGCAGAGCCCGATCACGAGGAGATTTGTGTGGAGTGCTTTCGAACATCGGAACGATTTAACAAGGAGGTGTAGCCATGACCTGCAACGTGGGCGGCGTTGAAAGGCCTATACGGATCGGCATTGGGGCAGTGGCGATCTTGATCGGTCTCTTTGCGGGTCTTTCGACTGGCGTGGCAGGTGTGGCTCTTGCCGTCGGGGCCATACTGCTGCTTATCGGCGCGGTGGGGTTTTGCCCACTCTTCATGTTGTTCGGAATCAGTACGTGCTCTATCGGGAGCTGAGGCGAAGAAATGAACGGAATATGAGAGAGAGGCCCCTCTCGAATGGCCCGGGCAGCAGGCCCGGTTTTTCCTCATCCAGAGGTCTTTGTCACGCATGGGGATGTAGGTCGGGGCTCGGGTTGTGCATTGTTGCCTCCACCCTCATCCGCCGTGGTTCTTGATGCCCTGTTCCCATCCGTAGAGGATGGCCTGTTGGTGCTGGCTCCACGATCCCATAATGCCTTCATTCCAGTTTTGTCGCGCGAGCGGTTCAAGGCGCTTCCAGTCCATCTTCTGGTTGTCGCGATCCTGGGCGAGGTCGAAGCCATATTTATAGGCCAGTCGATAATGTTGGTAGGTCTGCCCTGAGGTCGCATAGTTCGACTGGTAATGAGTCTCGAACAGGGACTCGTGACGTAAGAACAGGTCGGTTTCTTCATGGGATTTATACTCTTCGGCAGACTGTATGATGCCTCGGAGGTGGCTGGATCGCGAGTGGTCGGCAGGCAAGAGACGAAGCACCACCCAGGTGAGAGGAATGATCAGGATGAGGAGCCGAAATATGCTGGTGGCGCCCATGGAGACCTCCGAGCCGGGTGATCGATGTATGATAAGTGAGTCAAGGCAAAAACTTCCAGCGCAAGTTTAACGCGTAGAGGTCCGACGCGATCGCGTCACCCCAGCGTGACAAGCGAGAAGGGTGTGACGTGCATGGCGCGACAGTCTCATTCCCGCATGTCTCGCGGAAGTTGGCACACCCAGGGGCTTACTTTCCGTGGCCACAGTGTAGTACACAAGGGGGCAATCGAGATGTGTTGAGGGGTGTGCCTATGACACAACGAACGACTCTTTCGACCAAGCCGTTTCTTTCAAGCCTATCCGTCATCGTCCTTCTGTCAGGGGTGCTCCTCAGTGGGGGAGAGGCGTTCCCCTTTGGAGGCCAGGTGGTGACCATTCTTGATGGAGGCACGATTGAAGTGGTGCGCAATGGGAAAGCGCAACGAGTTCGCTTGAATGGGATTGCCTGTCCAAGAAGTGGCCAGCCCTACAGTGAGCAGGCCAAGCAAGCGACGTCGGATCTGGGGTTTAGCATGGACGTCACGCTTCAGATCTATGGCAAGGACAAGCAGGGGCGCGTTGTGGCGGATGTGCTCCTTCCCGACGACAGGAACATGAGCCAGACGTTGGTGCAGCAGGGCTGGTGTTGGTGGGATCGGAAGCAGGCTCCTCAGGATACCCAGCTGGAGGCGCTGGAAAAAGAGGCACGCGACTCCCAAAAGGGATTATGGGCTGATCCGGATCCAGTTCCGCCATGGGAATGGCGGAAGAACGCCCGTGCTACGACACCATAGCCAGGAACAACACGAATGTGCCGATGGCCTTATAGAAAGAGACCATAGGTTAGATCTCGGGCTCGCTGGATCAAGAAGGATGTGAGTGATCTGTGTTCCCGCATGGGCACTGCCCATGCGGGAGAAAGAACCGTTCAGAAGGTGTGGCGAACTCCGAACAATAACCCGATAGTGGAAAAATCTCCGTTGGCATGATTCCGCTTCCAGGCTGTTTCCACGTTCAGCCTCATTCCTTGTGGGGCTCCTGGGACCAAATTCGTCAAGGCATAGTCCAAACCTCCCCCGACCCGCCAAGCAAAACTGTCAGAAACATTATGCGTATTGATGTTTACCCCGATTCCAGTCGTGACATAGGGAATCAGATTGCCAAAATGTCCAGGGCGATACTCCAAGTTGACGGGCAGCAGGGTGACGGTATTGACGGAGCCGGTTCCCGGATTATCGACACCATGATTTTGCCATTCCAGCATCATTCCTGCCCTGAACCATTTATTCAGTCCATACATACCTTGGAAGTTGATCACGGGGCCGACTGTGGACAAGCCCGAATCTTGAGTTGTGAAGCTCGGCCCGACACGAAAGCCTCCTGTGATTTTGCCTTCGTCGGCCATGCCTTCATGGACCCATCCCCCATCGGCGGCATCGGAGGAATGAGCATCAGGGGGGTGAGCAGAAGAGAGGTGAGGAGTCAGGCCGAATACGAGAGAGACTGCCAGTATTCCCTGCAATAAGAATGGAGTAAAGCTTCTATGCATGGTGTTCTCCTAAGGTAAGCCTATGATGGAGCAAACTGTAACGGACTCCCCCCGCAGTTTCAATAGAAAGCGCGGAAGGCTCACAAGGAATCCGATCCATTTTGAGCGTGAGAACAGTGGCGCCCTAGGAGCCTGCAGCGGTCACCTATCACCCTTCTGCGCGAGGCTTGGTGAGTTCCTCCAGGAGAAAAGTTCGTACTCGTTCTCGCGCATCACGCGAGGCCTGTCCGGTCTGAGCCCGCTCGTTCCACGAACCAATCAGCGTGCTATGGGCATGCGTCGGTTTGCCATCGGTCTGATAGACCTTGGCCGGGATGGCTCCGTCGATGAAGCGACCGCCAAATGTGTCGCTCAGGGTCTTGTGCTTCTCTGGAGGAGCCATGCAGTCTGTCTCGAACCGCAATCCGTACACCTTCGCGGTGCTTGATTTGGCGATCGTGAGATCGTCGTCAGATATGCCGAGGGATGTCTTATCTGTGTCCGTGTACCACCAGAAGCGCAAAGGAAGCGCTGGTTGGGCGACCACTGCTGCAGCGACCAGGGGATGATCCAACAGGGCGAGCGGGAATGGACCCGTCAGGCAATTGCCGATGAGGCCGATACGCTGCTCTGTGTGCCGGTCTTCGATCTTCTGGACCACGCCGCGCAGCCAGTTCACGATCGGCGCGCTTCCGTGGGAGGGCGTTCCCCATTCCCCGCCGGGGAAAAAGTCGACAATGCCTCGAAACCAATAGGCCTCCAATCCGTGAATCAGCGAGAACTTGCCTTTTTCGCCGAACAGCAACGGCACGTAGACGGTGAAATCTTTTGAGAGCTCCTCGGCATAGGCCAGTGTTCCTGGGGACAGTCCGGTCATCTCGTGGAGCAGGAGTACCGGAGGTTTGGCCGTGCCGTCCTTGAGGCAGAACACGGAATGGGTGATTCCGGTCCACGCGAAGGGTTGCTCAAAACACTCAGTCCAATTTTGGGTGGGTGTCCCTTCTTCTTTGACATGTGGTGCACACATCCCGAGTTCTGTCGCTCCACAACCGGATAGCAGCAGGGCCAACAGGATGGCCTGGGAAAAGGAATTCAGCGATCTCTTGTGTGTCCTTCTATCACCCAATCTGTCGCCATTCGTCCTGCGCATGCTGTGTCGACTCAATCTAGCTCGCCGTTTCTAGGGAACGGAGGAAGTTGTCGCGGCATCAAGGGCAAGGTCTCTGATCAGACGCTGGAATTCAGGATTGTCTCGTAGCAAGCGCGAGCCGGCCTGAAGCAGGTGGTCGACTTCTTCGTTGGTCAAAGCGAGATTGGTGGCAATATTCATGAGGCGCGCCGCCTCCTCCGGATCGGTTATTTCTGTCAGACTCGCGTTAATGAAGTAGATGTCTGCGTCCGGCGTGAATATGCTGGGAAGGTTGTCGGGCCGCTGCCGGAGCTGCAGGCGCCATTGCTGTATGGCGTGATTCATGAGTTGCAGCGTATCGGTCGAGTAGCGATTGATGGGGATATCGATCAAGGCCCGGCTCACTCGCATGAGGCCGGGAATATCGTTGAGTTGGTATTGCGTGATATCCGGAGCGGTTTCCGCGCTCACCATGAGGTAGACCAGCTTTCGAATGTTCTTGGCTCCGAGCATCTGGAATGTCGACTCCAGATCTCCAAAGAGGGCCGTCGTCTCCAAGACGCTGCGCATCCCGATATTGTCGGACAGCCCGCCATCCAGAAGATGAATGTATGGACGTTGTTTGGCGTCGAGATAGGACCGGAGCTCCCTGGCGCGCTGGCGTCCCCATGCGGTGGGGCGCTCTTCCACCAATCGAGCCGGAGGTTGAAATCCGCATTGGCCGGCATAGTTCGTCATCGAAATAGGGCTTAACAAGAGCGGAAGTGCGCTCGTGGAGGCGGCAGCGACCGACAAGGGGAGTTGGCTGAGGTCCGAACAGATGATGTTGAATTGCCGTTGGTTGAACTCGAAGCGCGACAGGGAGGCCATGTCGGAGGCATGCAAATTGATGATGGGGCGCTGACGCCTGGCCAGGAGATCACCGAAGGTATGGCCGTTGAACAGGGCTTCGTCCAACAACTCAGCGAAGATATGCGCCCGACCGAAATACGGAGACCAGAGTCGAAGCCAGTTGGACGGAGAGCGGAAGATTCTGGATCGAAGTTCGCTCTCCCAGTCTTTCCGGAGAAAGTGAGTCTCGAAATCCTGGAAGATACGGTCACCATAGAGCGCGTAATACACCGCGGTGAAACTCCCGCCCGAAACGGCATTGATGATATTCAACTCATCGACCAGTCGTTTCTGACGTCCCTCCCAGGTGATCGGAGTTCGTGCCAACTCTTGCAACACGCCGTAGGAGAGCGCGGACGCGCGTGCACCGCCACCTGAGAACGATGCGACGATGAACAGACTGTCCGAGCTGCCGGTTTTGGACGGAGGCAGGTTCGTCGATCGGTAGCCATAGGCTGGGTCCCAGTGGGCTAAGGGCGCGTTCATGGTTGGGCG
>JAMXAU010000073.1 GCA_024281365.1 Nitrospira sp. | reverse complement strand
GCTTTCTGTTCTGGGGTGGCGGGGGCGTCGATCCGTTCGTAGACTGGCTCGCCTAGCTCGCTTGTCAGGTCTCGGTAGAGCTGGGCCGGATCCTTGCCGGTCTTGGCCATCATTTCTGCTGCCAGCAGATTCATGATGATGCCGTCCTTATCTGTCGACCAGACGGTACCATCGCGGCGGAGGAACGATGCACCGGCGCTTTCCTCGCCTCCAAATCCAAGCGAGCCTTCCAGCAACCCGTTCACAAACCACTTGAAGCCTACCGGGACTTCAACCAGTTTCCGTTTTAGTTTGGCCGCGACTCGGTCGATGAGGCTGCTGCTTACTAAGGTCTTGCCGATTCCGGCGTCAGCCTTCCAGTTGGGACGATTGGTAAAGAGATAGGCAATCGAGACAGCTAAATAGTGGTTGGGATTCATCAAGCCTGACCGGGTGACGATTCCGTGCCGATCGTTGTCGGCATCATTGCCGAATGCCACATCAAATCGATCTTTCAGGGCGATGAGATTGGCCATGGCATAGGGGGAGGAACAATCCATGCGGATTTTGCCGTCCCAATCCAACGGCATGAACCGAAAGGTCGGATCAATTGATGGATTGACAATCTCAATATCAAGCCCGTACTGCTCGACAATCGGTTTCCAGTACGCGACCCCGGATCCGCCAAGGGGGTCGATTCCCAGCTTAAGTCCAGCGGTGTTGATGGCAGCTATGTCAATGATATTCTTCAGATCGCTGACGTAGGTTCCGATATAGTTATGGCGATGTGTGGTGGTTGCCTGTCCTGCCTGTTCAATCGGAAGCCGGTTACATTCCCGTAGTTTATTCGTCAAAAGGGTATTGGCTCTGTCCTCGATCCACTTGGTGACTTGTGTATCGGCCGGGCCGCCATTCGGGGGGTTGTACTTGATTCCGCCGTCTTCCGGAGGATTATGCGATGGTGTGATGACGATTCCATCTGCCAGACCGGAGGTTCGGTCTCGATTGTAGCTCAGGATGGCATGCGAGATGACCGGCGTTGGGGTGAAGCCCTTGTCTTGGTCGATCATCACCTCCACACGATTGGCTGCGAGGACTTCAAGAACGGTCACAAAGGCCGGATCGGAGAGGGCATGGGTGTCTTTGCCCAAATAGAGAGGCCCGGTCGTGCGGTGGGCCGCGCGGTATTCGCACACAGCCTGAGCGATCGCCACAATATGGCGCTCATTGAAGCTTCGCTTGAAGGAAGAACCGCGATGTCCCGATGTCCCGAATGACACGCGCTGCTCGCGGGCCGAGGGATCGGGGTGCTCAGCCCAGTAGGCAGAGAGGAGTTTGCTGACGTCTACCAGGCTTGAAGGAGCTGCCGGCTGGCCTGCGAATCGATGAGTCGGCATAGGTAGAGATGTAGTTCCAATGCCAGGTGGCTGTCAACTCTTAAGATTCGATAGAAAAGTGATGAGCACATGGCTCATCAGGTCATGCTTCCAGTAAGTCGTTACGATTCTAGGTTTTGTGCGTCATGGATGCGGTTTGGCGGATGTGAGATGGCGTCAGGTTCACCATGTATCTGTTCGCGTGAAATCCCCTTGTGAAATGCTGCGTTGATGGATTTAATGTAGGTGATTCGGTAAGATGCCGCCGAAATCCTGTCCGGTGTCCGAAGGGGGTGGTGTGTCCCGTTTTCGGCTTGCCTTCCTGAGCATACTTGTGTTCGTCGTTCTCGCCGGAGCCTTCCTCGCATTTTCGCGAGAGTTGACCGGTCAAGACTATCTCAAGGACTTTGTCCTGGAACAATTGGAAGAGAGTCTTGGCCGGAAAATCGATGTCCACCGGGTCAAGTTTGTGGTGTTTCCTCGCATTCGTGTGGAACTTTCAGAAGTCGTCATTCATGACCCGCAATCGGCGCAAGTGGTGCTCACGGCGAAGCGCGTCGATCTGGTCCTTCGATTCTTGCCGCTTCTGAAAAAGCAAATTATCGGAAAACGACTCTTGATTGAGGAGCCCAGGCTGACCCTTCGTCGCAATGAACGAGGTCGGTGGAACATCCTTGATGGGGTGAACGGGCAAGCAGATACCGACCAGCAAACCATGGCATTGATGGCACGGACATTCATGGTCAGGCAGGCGAAACTCGTCAATGGTACGATCACGGTGACGGATGCGGCCAGACCGGATGGCGTTCGGTCCATTACCTTAGAACATGTTGAGTTTGACATCACTATTCGTCCCGAGCAGGGTATTGCCGACGTGCATGTGGCGATGTCCCATCAGGGTACGCATGGAGTCTCGAGGGTGTCCTTGGATGGGGGGATCAAGCAGGCGGAACACCCCATCGCATTGTCGAGTGACGACGTGGGGGAACCGGTTCCCGGATTGCAGTTCGACGGTCATATTGATGCCGCTGATATCAAAGTGCGCGACGCGGCCGATTTTCTCGGCCCGAGACCGGTGTCCGATCATCTCCAAGGCGCGTTGAATCTCCGCAGTGCCGTGCGTGTCATGCCGGGCGTGGCTGGCTATGACATGGTGTTATCGGATATGAGCGCACACTTGAACGAGATCACCCTGACGGGCAATGGCAGTCTTGCCGGTGTCCTGACGCCGCAACCCACCTTCTCGGTGACCTTCGCCAGTTCCCTGGTGACGCTGCCGCAATTGCTGAAAACCATTTCCCCGGAGTGGGTCCATCCACAGTTACCGGCCGTGCTGGCAGAACGTCGGATCGACGGCAAGGTGCAAGTTGTGAAGGCCACCCTGACCGGCTCGACCGCGACTGGTCCTCAGTTATCGGCGACCGGGGAATTCCATGTGCAAGAAGGTCATGCGCTCATCGGTCGTGATCACGTCGCCGCAACAGACTTGGCGGCGGTGATCCTGGTCGAAACCGGGCGGGTGCGTATCTCCAAGATTGCGGGGAACTATGGGACGATGCAGCTGACCGATGGGAAAGCGGAGGTCTCGTTTCTTGATGCAGGCCCGTGGTTGGACCTGGAGATGACGAGTGAGATGGGGGCCTCGTCTTTGGTGGAGTTTCTTTCGAAAACGGTCAAAGCTGAGCGGATGGCACAGGTGTTTGCCGGTGTTCGGGATGCAGAGGGAACGGCGGTTGCAACCTTTCGCCTTCTTGGTCCCTTGAATCAGCCAGGCGGAATCACGTTTGCCGGTGGAGAGATTATCGCTCGCCACATCAGCCTCAATCATCCGGCATTGCCGGAGCGGATGACAGGGCTGCAAGGGCGGTTTGTGTTGGCTGATGGCGCGACTCAATTGGATCAGGTAGCAGGGAACCTTGGCGGCACGGCCGTGCAGGTCCAAGGGACCATTACCGGTGGACCGACCAGCCAGTTCCAAGACGTATCCATTCGTATACGTGGCGATGCGGCTCAGATGGTTCGGCTCTTCCGATCCTCGGCGATCGATCGGAGTCTGCTGGAGGGGACTCTGAGCTCGACGGCGACGCTCTCGGGCGTGACGACGAGACCTCATGTCCGAGGATCCATCGTATTGGATGATGCGAAAGTCGTGCTTGGGGGGATCGATAAACCCCTTGGGTCGCGCGCGACGGTCGAGTTTGAGGGGGTGCTGCCGCAGACTGCCAGTATCAAGCTGGATCGAGTCGCACTGGTTCTGCCGTCCTTGACGATTCCCGCCAAGGGCACGATGCAGTTTGGGAATGGTTTCCTGGTTGATATGGCGGTCGCGACCGGAACCATCCCGGTTGCCAGTCTCCCGAGATGGATCTCCAAGAGCGGACTTCAAGCAGGGAACCTCGAGCTCTCGTTGGAGATCAAAGGCCGGGAGCCGGACTGGCAAGCGTGGCGAATAACCGGATGGATGGGGCTGACAAATGGCGTGCTGCAGGCCAAGGGAGTTGATGGGCACATTCAGGATCTCTATGCCCGTGTCAGATTTCTCCGCAACGAGGCTGAGATTAAACGACTGTCGTTCAAAGTCCAGGGTAACGATATCGCTATGGAAGCCACGGTTCGCAATTGGCTGACGAAGCCATTCATCATCGGCAAGATTGAGTCGAATCAGCTGGACCTGAGTCTGTTGATTCCCAAGGGCGGGCGCTCGCCTATCCGGGAGTTCCTGGAGACGCTGGCGGCAACGAGTCACGTGACGATGACTGCGACTGTGGCACGTGGGTATTACCAACATCTGAAGCTCAGCGCGCTGTCTGCACGCCTCACCATTCAGGATGGGGTGCTTGATGTGGATCGTTTGTCCGGGGAATCCAGTCATGGGCATGTGGCGGGCCGGTTGGTTGTGCAGCTTCCACCAAACGCGCCGGCCGACCTCGATCTTTCGTTTCGGGCCACGGGGGTGGAATTCGATGATGTCTTGCAGCTGGCCAAGGCACAAGCGCATGGGGTGTCGGGAGAGCTTCGAATCAGTGGCGGCATTCGTGGCCATGGACGAAATCCCCATGGGATCTACCCCTCGCTCAATGGCAAGGTTGACGTCTTGTTGGAAAACGGACGAATTCTGAAAACAAATGAGCGCACCGTCTGGAAAATCATCAGTCTGCTGAATCTTCCTGCCGTCTTGCAAGGAAAGGTCGAGTTGGAAAAAGAGGGGCTCCCCTACAACCGAATTTCCTCAACGATTGCCATCCAAAATGGTCTGTTTCAGACGGAAAATTTAATCATTGACAGCCCAATCCTCAAGATCACCGCAGCGGGGAATTATGATTTACCCACAGATCAGCTGGATCTCGCAGTGGCGGTGAGCCCGTTTGGATCCTATTCGCAATTTCTCAAGACGATCCCACTCTTCGGACGAATCATCGCAGGAGATCGGAAAGGATTAGCCACGGCCATGTTTACTGTGAAGGGAGGGCTGGAAGATCCGGAGGTCACCTATCTGCCGGTGAAGTCGTTTGCCTCCGGTCTCTCAGGATTGGCGCAGCTTGCGGTTGATGTACTCACGAATACCTTGACGTTGCCGATGGATTTGGTGACACCGGATGAAGAATCCGGCGTGCGGCCGAAAGAACTGGCGCCTTCGACGGCTCCTGCCCGGCCATAACTGGCCGTAACTTTCGTCCGACCGAATTCTTGACCGACTCACGCCCCCATGCTAGCATCCGACTCAAGATGCTGAAAATGCTTGTCGGCTTCGTTCTCGCGTCGTTTAGTCCCTCAATGTACCTCAGAGGGTACGCCTCGGTCCCTCACTTGCTGCGGCCTCGCCGAGCAACCATTTTGAGCATCTTGAGCGCATTCCTTCCGCCTTGCTGGGTGTCCACTTTTAGGTAGTTGATCCATGAAACGCAGTGCCGTGTCCCAACCAGAGGTTGCTACGTTGTTCATTGCCGCGAGTGAGCAGGATTCGAATCTCTATTACGCCACGCGATTCATGGCTCCCGACCCGTTCATCTATCTTGAAATCAGAGGCGAACGGG
The DNA here is from genome assembly GCA_024281365.1 of Nitrospira sp. Taxonomy (GTDB): domain Bacteria; phylum Nitrospirota; class Nitrospiria; order Nitrospirales; family Nitrospiraceae; genus Nitrospira_D. The sequence goes on along the minus strand of JAMXAU010000073.1, from coordinate 5,805 downwards.
TGATGGTGATGAGTGATCTGGAAATGGATCGCGCCCGGTCCGAGGCATCGGTGGATCGAGTGTTGTCGTATTCTGAAGTCGAACAGAAAGCCAAGAAACAGGGCATCAAAGCCCCGACAGCCGTCGATATCGTTCATGTGGTCTTGAAGGAGTCGAAGATCCGACGCCTGTCGGTGCCGGCGAGTTTTCCGGTCATCCATGCTGCTCGCTTGCAGGAGCGGGGCTACAGCCTCAAGCCCAAATCGGATCCGTTCTATGAGCAACGTGTCGTGAAGACGCCGGCAGAGGTGCGCCATATCGAGGAGGCTCAGCGGGCCACGGAGGAAGCTGTCACCGCTGCTCATGCGATGTTACGGAAAGCTGAGATCAAGGGGGCGCAACTGTGGCTGGATGGTCAGCCGATGACCTCTGAGCTGATCAAGAAGTTCATTAATGTGAAGCTGATGGAACGAGACTGTATCGCCCAGCATACGATCGTGGCTGGTGGGGAGCAGGCCTGTGATCCTCATAATGAAGGGAGCGGACCGTTACCCGCGCATCGCAGTATTATTTTTGATGTGTTTCCTCGCTCTGCCACGAGTCGCTATTTTGCCGACATGTCTCGCACGGTGATCCGGGGGACGACGAGTCCTGATCTCAAGCGGCTGTATAGTACGGTGAAAGACGCGCAGGAAGAAGCCATCACGAAGATCAAGGATGGCGCTGACGGGATGAAGATCCATCAGGGTATCTGTACACGGTTCGAGAGGGCCGGTTACAAGACGGGTCTTGTGAACGGGCGCATGCAGGGGTATTTTCACGGGACCGGACACGGGGTGGGACTGGATATTCACGAAGCGCCTCGCATCAGCCGAACGGGTTCGCTCCTCCAAGAAGGGCATGTGGTCACGGTCGAACCAGGACTCTACTACCCAGGATTGGGCGCGGTTCGTATCGAGGACATGGTGCTGGTGACGAAGGACGGCTGCCGGAATCTGACGAACTTTCCCAAGCAGTTCGTGCTCGACTAGCCTGCTGTTGGAAAATGCTTTCAGCGGTATTCCTGCCTTGCTCAAACACTCCACATATCCAGGTTCGGACGATTCTTTGACTTTCGCGAGCTCAGTCGAGCCACGCCCCAATGGCAGCATGGTAACCCGAGCGGCCATTTTGAATAGCCAACCCGGTTGCGTCATGCTGGCAGTGGGCTCAAGGCAACAAAATGCATTCGTATCAATTTCTTGACGATATTGCGGTCGCGGACCTGGCCTTCAAAGCGGAAGGCGATTCCGTGGAGGAGTTGTTTCGCGCAGCGACTGAAGCGCTACTGGAAACATTGGCCGATCCTTCGACGGTGGTAGTGACATGGGAGCGTAGGATTGAACACGTATGTGGAGCTCTTGACGAGCTGCTCTTTGAATGGCTGTCGGATCTGGTGTATTGGAAAGATGCAGCGGGGGTGGTGTTTCACGAAGCAGACCTTTCCGTGGTTCAGAAAGACACCACATGGACGCTTGCTACTGTACTGCGAGGCGCTGCCGTGGATCGGACAACTCAGATACTCCACAATGATGTGAAGGGGGTGACGAAGCATCTGTATGAAGTGAAACAGCAGGGAATGCGCTGGTATGCTCAGGTGGTGGTCGACGTATGAAATTGAATACTGACATGAGGGTCAATCGGGTGACCGATGAGGTGTGGGAGATTCCCGTCACTGAGAAAGCCGGGATGCTGGTACCGGCGCGGATCTATGCCACACCAGGTATTTTGCAGACGATGGATCGTGGTGTCTTCGATCAAGTCACCAACGTGGCTTGTCTCCCTGGTATTGCGCGCTATGCGCTCTGCATGCCGGACGGGCATTGGGGCTATGGGTTTCCCATTGGTGGCGTTGCCGCGTTTGATACCAGGTCGGGAATTATTTCTCCCGGAGGTGTCGGGTATGACGTCAATTGTGGGATGCGCCTGATCCGCACGGATCTGACACTGGAAGAGGTGCAGCCGAAACTGGATCGGCTCATGACCGAATTATTCCGGCGTGTGCCGGCCGGTGTTGGGGCAGCAGGATTCGTCCGGCTGAATAGAGACTCATTTGAAGGTGTGATGACACGAGGGGCGCGCTGGTGTGTTGAGGAAGGCTATGGCTGGCATCGAGACCTCGCGCACATTGAGGAAGGCGGGTGCATCGCGGGCGCCGATCCTTCTACGGTCAGCGATCATGCGGTGGGGCGTGGGATTAATCAGTTAGGGACACTGGGGTCTGGGAACCATTACTTGGAAGTGCAGGTGGTCTCGAGCGACCGTGTGTTCGATCCTGAGACGGCTACGGTGCTGGGTATCACCGGGCAGGACCAGGTTGTAGTGATAGTCCACTGTGGGTCTCGTGGATTTGGCCATCAGGTTGCCAGCGATTATCTCAAAATCTTCGAAAAGGCGATGCGACGATATGGGATTTCCGTGAAGGACCAGCAGCTTGCCTGTGCCCCGTTTCGTTCACCAGAAGGCCAAGACTATTTCTTAGCCATGAACTGTGCAGCCAACACGGCCTTTGCCAACCGACAAGTCATCACCCACCAGATTCGTGAAGCCTTCGCGACCGTGTTTGGGCAGTCGGCTGAAGAGTTGGGCATGGAGTTGGTCTATGATGTCGCGCACAATATCGCTCAAGGTTGAGCGCTATCCAGAAGGAGATCTGTTGGTCCACCGCAAGGGATCAACCAGGGCGTTCGGCCCAGGGAGTCCGGACTTACCCTGGGATTTTCAGAAGACCGGTCAGCCGGTGATCTGCGGGGGGTCCATGGAGACCGGTTCCTATCTGCTGGTTGGTACAGACCGGGCTGTCACTGAGACATTCGGTTCGACGATGCATGGGTCTGGGCGGACGATGTCGCGGGCGCAGGCCAAGAAATCGATTCGTGGCGAACAGCTTCAGCAGGAGATGAAACGGCGCGGCATCCTTGTCAAAGCCGTATCAATGTCAGGTTTGGCGGAAGAGGCAGGGTTCGCATACAAGAATATTTCTGACGTCGTTGAGACGGTCGACCGTGCAGGCATTACCAAAACAGTGGCGGAACTACGTCCAATCGGGAACATCAAAGGGTAATCCGTGGGTCGCATGAAAAGAGGCGCACGGTGAGTGGCCGTATGCTGAACAGTGTTTCGAGCCAGCCTCCGTGTTTTATTCCGAATCGTGAGCGTCGTTCTGTGGGTGAAGCCATCAACGTTTTGGGAAGTGTTGCGTTGAGCATCGTGTTGCATAAGAATCAGCTCCCTTCCTAGGCTAAGAGAATTTCCTGAGTCACGTGCCTAGCACTGCGAAGCGAATTTCCTCCAAATTCTTTACGCGTCAAAAATTGCTGGTATCGTCAGGTGTCAGGGCAGAGGGTCGAACGGCCGGATTGGTGCCGTACGCTTGTTCGGCATAGAGTGCATGAGATGCACAGTCATCTCGTGCGCTCTCCACTGGGTCGTGTGTCGATTCGACGGCTTGGGTTGACGCCGCACAGCAGTTCATCAGCCGAGGGATCGAGGGACTATTGAAGGAGCCTGCGGCATGAGTCGTCAGGAGGGATGACCTGCATGAAGTCCAGAGGGTCGGAGCGAGGGTGGGATGTCAGGGGTAGATGAGACAAGGGCGGCCGTCGTCCTCGTTGCTGATGATGATGAGCTGATCAGAATATTCGTGCGCGAGGCTTTGGAACAGGCCGGCTTCGACGTGTGCGAAGCATCAAATGGAGCGCATGCGTTAGAGCAATTTGCGGCGCGCCGTCCGGACCTGATCATCATGGATGTGGTCATGCCCGTGATGGATGGATTTGCCGCCTGCATGAAGTTGCGTGAATCGGTGCAGGGGAAACGTGTGCCGATTCTAGTGATGACTGCGTTGGAGGATGAGGACTCGATCGGTCGTGCCTATGCCTACGGCGCCACTGATTTCATTGCCAAACCGCCAAATGCCACCATCCTGGGCCATCGAGTCCGATACATGCTTCGGGGAAGTCTCACGCTCAATGCTCTCCTCCGGAGCGAGGCTCGGCTGGGGTTGGCCCAGCGGATTGCCAAGATCGGCAATTGGGAATGGCATCCCTCCACGGGGCGGTTCTTGGCGTCCCCAGAACTCTGTCGGCTCATGGGAATTCGATCGCAAGATTTTCGAGAAACGAAAGAAGCCTTTCTCGAGATGGTTCATGTGGATGATCGCGATCTCGTCGACCGAGCTCTGCAATCGATTCTTACGGAACGGAAGCCCTGTGATATTGATCACCGAATCCTGTTCCAACACGGAGGTGAGTTTACAGTGAATCTGCAGGCCGAGGGGGTATTCGATGATCAGCTGAAAACCATGACGATCGTGGGGACGGCCAAGGATATCAGTGAACGAAAGCGCTCTGAGCGAGAAATCCATCGGCTGGCCTATTACGACAGCCTCACTGGGTTACCGAATCGTGTCTTATTTAAAGATCGCGTCACCCAAGCGATTGCTCATGCTCGCCGCTACCAATCAACGCTCGCGGTCTTGTTTCTCGACTTGGACCGGTTCAAGGTCATCAACGACACGTTAGGCCATAACATCGGTGATCTGTTGCTGAAGCAGGTTGCAGATCGCTTGGCGGAGTCAGTCAGGCACAGCGATTCCGTCAGTCGGTCGGTCGAGAAGGGCGAGGCCCATGAATTAGCCCGCTTAGGAGGGGATGAGTTTACGGTCTTGTTGACCAACATCCGACAGGTTGAGGATGCTGGGATGGTTGCCAGGCGTATCTTAGAATCGCTGGCACGACCGTTCTTGATCGATGGTCATGAGATTTCGGTCACCACCAGTGTGGGGATCGCGATCTTTCCGACCGATGGAGATTCAGTGGATCAACTCCTGAAGAGTTCGGATGTCGCAATGTATCAGGCTAAAGAACGAGGTCGGAACAACGCACAGTTTTACTCGGCGACCATGAATTCCATGGCTGCGGAGCGGCTTGCGATGGAGAATGACTTGCGGAAGGCGTTGGAGCACCACGAGCTTACCGTGTATTACCAGCCGCAAGTCGATATCCGAAGCAACAGAATCGTGGGTGCAGAAGCATTAGTGCGCTGGCATCATCCCCAGCGCGGCTTGCTCATGCCTGCCGAGTTCCTTCCGGTCGCCAATGAGACGGGCATGATTCGAAAGCTGGATGAGGCTGTGTTGGCGATGGCATGCCGGCAAGGCAAGGCCTGGCAGGATGCCGGCTATGCTCCCATTCGAATGTCGGTCAACGTCTCCAATTCCTTCTTTCATGGGGCCTCGTTGGTGAATGCTGTGTCCCGAGCTTTGAAAGAGACCCAGTTTGGGCCTGAGTTTCTTGAGTTGGAGTTGACCGAGTCAATTGCGATGCGGCATGTCGAAACGTCCATTGAGATGCTGCAGGAGTTGAGGGCGATGGGTATTCGACTGTCAATCGATGATTTTGGAACCGGCTATTCCTCCTTGAGCCATTTACAACGGTTTCCGTTGAATATGCTCAAAATCGATCAATCATTCGCGTGCGATGTGCCGCACAATGTGGCCAATGTTTCGATCTCTCGTGCGATCATCTCTCTTGCCCATAGCATGAACCTCACGGTGTTGGTGGAAGGGGTCGAAAACGCAGAGCAGTTCGATATGTTCCGTGAACAGGGATGTGATCAAGCGCAGGGGCATTACTTTGGGTGCCCGATGCCGGCAGAAGAATTTGTGCAACAGCTCACTCGGGCCGATACACAGATATCTGGAAGACAGGCGGCCTAGGGTTTGGATGTCATGTCCCGTGAACGGAGGTCCTTCATGAGGACGTATATCTGCGAAGAGAGGGATGC
>JAMXAU010000072.1 GCA_024281365.1 Nitrospira sp. | reverse complement strand
AAGGACGATGTCGGGTATTGATGGTTTTTGTGGTCCGAAGAGCCGCATGGACCAGTACAAACTAGGAGATCTACTAGGATATCTCACGTAGAATTTCTTGGTAGTACGTCTCCAGTATGCCGGCTTGAGCCTGCTCCACGATGACCAACTGGCGTTGGTCGAAGGTATTCGCGCAGTACAGATACTGAAATCCTGGGAATCTTCCACGCTCGACATGGGCCTGTCGACCGTCCGGCTCCTCGCGTGTGGTCTCGGCGAGCACGTCGCGGCCCATGAGTTGTTCCCATGCCGTTTGGGCGGAAGGCCGATGATTTTCATAGAGGGGATGCTCGGCATCGCCAGAGATCGCGATGGCTTCAGGAGCAAATGGGCGACCCTCATCCGGCTCCGGTGATTCATCCCATATGACATTCTCCTGACTTCTGCGCTGCAACCGATAGCATGGTCCGTCCTCCACAAGTTCTTCGACTGTGTGATATCGGACGGGGATGGGAGGTTCGATCAGCTGTAACCCTCTCGCCGCCAGGGCTCGCTGAAAAGGCACTCGTCTGGCCAGTTGCCTGCTTTTCTCACACACCATCACGCGACCCTCTGAAGACAGAACATCCACCAGGTTGTCCAACCGACGACCGAGCCCTGTTCGCTGTTCGAATGCCGCCTGAAGTGTCGGATCATTCCCCCGTTCAAAGGTCCGCCAACTTCGGCTTGGAAGTCCAGGATCTTGCTCAGCCTGAAACAGCACATGGGTGGCCACCGCAAGGTCGTAGCAACCGGAAAGCGGCTGTACCTCTCCGTCCACACAGTCGAAACGGAGATTGCGCAGGCCCAGTCGGTCAGCTTGTTTCTGTGCGACCGCAATGGACGCAGGTGACCGGTCGACCCCCATAAAATTCTTCTCCGGAAACAGGCGTGCACAAAAAGAGGTCAGGATCCCCAGTCCACAACCAAAATCGAGGATCTGCTTCGCCTCACCACAATGCACCGCCATCCATGGAGCGATCGCTTCGTAATAATCGTACCGCTGGCTGTACAGCACCGGAAAGATCTTCGGATGGGCAGCAAGATCATAAAAGGCAATCTCGTCGCGACGATCGCCTACGCGTTTTCGTTCGGCGCGTGACGCAAGCTGTTTCAGATCGTCCGGAGAGAATTGTTGCTGTTGCCAGGCAAAGTAGTCGCGGTCGGACGTGAACTGCCGGAGTCCCCACCAGGCCAAATGCTCGTGGAGAGCCGCTCGTATCTCATTGGAAGAGGGAAGCATATGGCCAATAGTCTATGGCCGGTGGTGTGAGCGAGGAACCGACGTATCATTCCCGGTTTCCATACTCTAAGCCATTCGCCATACGCTCTTTGACTCAGCATAAGGCGCTTCACCTTTCACCCTTTACTGTTTACAGGATATCATGGTCGTTTTAGCATGATGGCGTCGAAGTACGTCTCCGGTACCGGATGGGGCAGCCGCAGCTGTCCGGATCCGAATGCCACATACTTCTCACAGGTCAGCTGCTCCAGACCAATCGGGCCCTTCGCATGCAACTTACCGACACTCAACCCCACGTCATGTCCCATTCCGAAACTCTCCCCGGCATGCAGCCTGGTCGACGCATTGACCAGCACGGCGCCGGCATCGACTTCTTTGGTGAATCGCATCGCCGACTCATAGCGGTTGGTGGCGATCACCGCCGTCAGACAGGGGCGATAGGCGGCAATGTGCGCCAACGCCTCGTCCAAACCTTCCACCATCTTGATGGCTAAGGTGGGTCCGGCAAACTGCGTCCGCCAATCGGCCTCCGTTGCGGGGACAATCGCCGTATGGCCCGTCATGGCCATCTGTCCCATGAGGGCGACGGTCTTCGGGCAGGCATGCACTTCCACTTTAAACTGATCGAGTAAACGATTGATCAACGGCGGCAGGAACTGTCGTCCGATCACCTGTTGCACGAGCAACGTATCCAGGGAGTTGGAGGCTCCCGGCTGTTGGACCTTCGAGTTAATCACCAGATTTTGCGCCATCGGAATGTCGCTGTCGCCGTCGATATACAGGTGCGTCACCCCCCCGTCATCGCACAACACCGGCACCTTCGCCTGCTCCGCGACAGCCTTTCGTAACCCGGCGCCGCCTCGCACGATGAGGGCGTCCACCGCTTTTGCCGATCGCATCAGTTCGAGCGCCACGTCACGGTCCGGCCGATCAATCAGAACCCAGGCCCCAGCCGGCACCCCACTCTTCAAGGCCGCCTCACGCAACCCCGCATCAATCGCCTGATGGGTATGCCACCATTCCGGAGCCCCGCGAAGAATACAGAAATTCCCCGACTTCAGCCCCAACGCAATCGACTCCACGGTGACGAGCGGACTGCGTTCCGAAAGCACCCCCAGCACGCCGATCGGCACTTTGACCCGCGAGACAAGCAAACCATCCGGACGCTCCTGCCGTGACACCACCAGCCCCACCGGATCCGGCAGCTCGGCAATCTGATGAAGTTGCCCGACCATCTCGTGGATCTGTTCAGCCGTCACCCGCACATGGGCCACGGCAGCCTTCATCCCCTCCTTGGCGGTTCCCTCCCCAAAAGACTTCCCCACCGCCTCGACATCCTTCGCGTTCGCCGTTAGAATTGTGTCGTGGTCGGACGCCACACGCTCAGCCATGGCGTGAAGCGCGGTCGTCTTGACCGAGCCAGGGAGGAGCCCCAGGGCGCGGGCGATACTCCGTGAGTCTTTACACAGCTTCTCGATGTATAATTTGGCAGGAACGTCAATCGCCATAAGCCTCATGATCCACAAACAGGTTCAACCCTGTCGTTGCCGTCACGAGCACCTCGTGAGCACCGACCTGATGATGGAGACGGCGGACTATAACACGCGTTTTTTCGATCAGTAAACCACGGCCGAGATCTAAGGCGTGCCGAGCAGGGCGCTGATCAGTAAGGATGACGAATAACAAGCCGGCAGGAGCACGTCGAGACGGGCCGGACGAAGGAGGAACAATGCGGTCTGGAGTGCAGATGAACGGACGGGGGTGCTACCTGGCGCTCTGCCTGATCCTCACAGCAACCTTGGGAGCCTGTGCACAGTTGAAATCCTCGCAGACGCTGACGGCACCAACGCAGGCCACCCCTGAACAAGTCGCCGAACGAGAGCGGGAGAGCCAACCGCCCAAAGCCGTGCAAGCGCGTTCGGCCGACAGCCCTCGCCAATCGTGCCTGGTCACGTTTGACGACGAAGCCGCACTGAGCCAGATCTACGGGCATGCCAGATCGACCTTGGCCCTCAAAACCAGCCGTGGGTCAAACGGACAGCTGCAAGTGTGTGACAGTACCAAGCACACCAACTGCTGGACCTACCGTCAACACTGTTCACGCAGCGACATTAATCTTGAGACCATCGGCTCGGCCCATTATCATCTGAGCATGGAGACCGGGATCGAGTGCTACACCCTCCCGGATCCTGGAGACGGCCTGGGACGAGGATTCGGCAGACTCGTGGAATGGAAATGCACCGATGTGGATTGGGTCAGAACCCCGCGCGTCCTGACCTCCCATGACCAAAGTCAATGGGTCAAGATATGGCTCAGCACAACCGATACCCATGCGCCCATCTACTTCGACATGGACTCGATTCAGGTGCTCCCCGATACCTCGATCCAGCTCTGGTTCCGAAAGCGGGATGGCACCTGGTGGTTCTGGCCCGAGCTGCAAGCCAACACCACATGGACGCTCCGTGACCATGTGCGCGATGTCTCCGAAGTGCGGATCCGAGGAGCCCGAGCAGGCCGAACCAGCTCCTACGTCATCGGCGCGGTGACGATCCGGGACTGAGCACCGCGTCCCTCAACGCGTTCATACGGTTCGACTTGGCTCACACAGGGTTCGACGAGTCTATTCTGGGCTTGCCGAAGCATGAAGTCTGAGAGTTCGCCTCAGCGTCAATTGACACGCACGGAGTCACTTCTCGGGCTGCGGAATCAGTAACAACAATTCCTGGCAGGCTCGACGGCTTGAGGGACAGGTAGGAGCGGCCATGTGCCACCTCGTCGCGCTGCGCTTGCTCAGAGCCCCCCTCAGCACCAGAGTCGCAACAGCACAATCGAGAATCGCAAAGGGATGAAGCCCCCCCGCTTCTATTTTCAGGACGAGACAGACTAGTTTCAAAAGGTCTTCTGCGAAGGCGATGACGACCGATGTCTCTCTTCCCGAGCCAACATCGTCGACAGCCAGGCCCAGACAACCATCACTGGCACCAACACCAAGGCAATGTGAGTCGTTGTGGCACCGAGAGCTTTCACACCCGTGACGAGCCATCCGGTTGAAGCGTCGCCGCCGCGAGAAATGGCCGTGTCGATAAAATTCTTCGCTTTATATTTCTCTTCTCGACTGACGACGGTGAAAAGCACTTCACGCGCCGGCTTCGAGAGCGCATACTCCCCCACCCGCCGCAGGACGGAAAAGACGACGTAGAGTGCAAGGGTGGGCCATAAGGCAATGCCTAAAAACCCAATCACGCTGATGACGGGCAAAAACAGCAACGGCGCGACCAGACCGAAGCACCGAATCACGCGCTGCGTGAGAAACACCTGGGTCAACCACGTCAACAGCCCAGTCGTAAAGTCCAGACTGGAGAACAGGCGAGTGCGGGCTTCCGGCTGATCGAGATATTCAGACACCAAACGAGTCTGTTCGAGATACAGAAACGTGGCCGTCATAGTCAGACAGGCCAGGTACCCGCAGATCTTCATCAAGTAGGGTGAGGACAGCGTCAGACGAATGCCGGCCAAGAAGCTGCCGTGAAGCGGCTCACCAGGCCGCGACTGGTGATACGCGGACCGTTCACGCCCCCATTGCTCGAGTCGATAGATACATCCCAGACAGAGGAACAGAAACCCCGCCGATGCCAGCATGAGCACCGGCACCGGGAAGACAAACGTCAGTCCTGTTGTGATCAACGGGCCGACCAATGCCCCGCTGCTCCCTCCTGCCGCAATGACTCCGAACAGTCTCGTCCCCTGCTCGGTTGTGAAGAGATCGGCCATGAAGCTCCAGAATACGGACACGATCAACAGATTGATCACCGAGAGCCACACGAAAAAGCTGCGGGCCACCCACTCGGGATACACATGACTTGTCATCAACACGTAGTACGCGAGCAGGTTCGTAATAATGAACCCGTATACCGTCAGCAGCAATCGATAGCGTGAGCACCGCGCGGAGAGCCACCCGAATAGCGGCGTGGCCGCGAGCATGGTGAGAAACGTCGCCGTCATCATCCACGGGAGATGCTTGAGTCCCCCTTCGATGGCCATCTCGTCACGCACGGGCCGGAGGATGGAATACCCGCAGAGGAGGCAGAAGAAATAGGCGAACGCCCAGGCCAACGGCACCAGCTCTTCCTGTCTCGCTCCGAGGAAGTCGGCCCATCGCTGAAGTCGAGCATGACGTGGATCATCCATGCGCCCGCAGTGTATCAGGTGTATCGTCGCCTGCAAGTAGAAGATCTGCTACAATGCGCTGCCGCATGTAGGGGAGGCCGTAAGGATGATCGATCTTCGTAGTGACACCGTCACCAAACCGACCGATGAGATGCGCAAGGCGATGGCCCGCGCGGACGTGGGCGATGACGTCTATGGCGAAGACCCGACCGTCAATCGGCTTCAAGACATGGCCGGAACGATGCTGGGCAAGCGGTTCTGCCTCTTCGTTCCCTCCGGCACCATGTCCAATCAACTGGCGATTCGCATTCAGACCCAACCGGGACAAGAAGTCATCGTCGAAAGCACAAGCCATATCGTCCGATACGAGCAGGGCGCAGCCGGTGCCCTGGCCGGCGTGCAGCTTCATTGGGTGCCGGGAGAGCGCGGCATCATTACGGCTGAGCAGGTGGACGCCGCGATCCGGCCGGCTGACCCGCACAGCATCACGACCGCGCTGATCTGTTTGGAGAATACACACAATGCCGGCGGCGGCACCATCTACCCGCTTTCAACGATCGAAAAAATTCGCACGATCGCAGTGAGACACGGCATCCCGATGCATCTGGACGGCGCCAGGCTCTTCAATGCCGTGGCCGCCACGACGCTCCCTCCGACCGCCTATGCCCAGCATTTTGAAACCGTCTCCCTCTGCCTCTCGAAGGGGCTCGGCGCGCCCGTCGGATCCCTGCTCCTCTCCAACGATCCCAAGCTCATCGAGCGAGCGCGTCGCTTTCGCCGCATGTACGGAGGCGCCATGCGTCAAGCCGGCGTGTTGGCCGCCGCCGGCATCTACGCGTTGGAACGACATGTGGCCCGACTCAAGACCGACCACGAACATGCGAAGAAACTGGCCCGGCTGCTTCAGCAAATTCCAGCCATCCAGATCGCTCCGCAGCATGTGGAAACAAATATCGTGATCTTTGACATCCTCGACGAGGGACGCTCGCCGAGTGACCTGGTCGCCGCACTCAAAGAGCAAGGTGTGCTCATCAACTCGGTCGGTGGAAAGAGCTATCGCGCCGTCACACACCTGGACATTACGGACCCTCAGATTGAAGAAGCCGTCGCAGCGTTCACGCGGGTTCTCCCTCGATGATCGTTCGACATTGACAGGCTCCCCCTCGATCCATAGAATGCCAAAGTGATGTCGTGGCAGGCGGATCTCGCACCACGAATGCGCAAGACAAGCATCATCCATAACCACTCTGCGATTATTATTGATGTCTATGGAATCCAACACGGCGACCACCACTCCTACTCGTGAAGAACTGAACGCCGAGCTGCTCGAAGTGCCGGAGCCGCCGGAACAACCGGAGAGTCCTCCCCCTCCAGGTTTTGAGGACGGCATTGACGTGGCCGTCCGGCATGTGAAGGGCCGCAGAGGAGGGGACTTAGTCGGCATCCTCCTGGTCGGATCCGGGGCGCGGCGCACACTCACACCCCATAGCGATATCGATCTGCTCGCCCTCGTCAAGGGAGAAACGGAGAGTCATGAGATTCTCCGAGTCGGCGAGCGACTCGCCGATATCCGCTATCATGGCTACCGTTCGGTTGAAGATGACCTCGCCTACTCCCTCCGACTCCCCTCCCTCTTGCGAAAAAGTCGGATCCTCTACGATCATGACGGTGTCTGCGCCAAACTCCTCGACAAAGTCCATCAGCGCTTCCGCCAGGGCCCGCCGTCGGCATCCATCAATGAGCAGATTCGTCTCAAAGCGGAGTGCTACCATCTCTTAGGGAAGGCGCAGGATCTCGTAGACAAACCGGGCACCGCCTACTACCTATTGACGCTCTTTTACGAAGATTGCATTTCCGCCTTCTTTCGGCTGAGAGGGTTTTGGCTGGTCGCGCCGGTGGATGTCCATCGGTTCATGTTTTCCCGCGAGCCCACTCTCGCCGACCTGGCCGGACAGTTCCTGACCTCCACGACTCTCGCCGACCGGCTCAACTTTGGCCGGCAGTTTGCCGATCTTCTCTTTAAGGATGTCCCGAATCCGGCTCGCATCGACTGACCGCCGGAAGGTACAGAACCGGCAGCGTCCTATCACGACGTTGTGTTGCATACAATGGAAGAGGCCCGCCGCTGATCGTGCCATCGATCAGCGGGTATCGGTTCTCTGTCACCGACCTTCATACCAAGGAGCCCTTTATGGAACTGGGATTTGTCGGGTTAGGCAAGATGGGCATGAACATGGTCATCCGTCTACGACGCGATCAGCACCGCGTGGTCGTCTATGACCGATCGAACGACCTCATCCACCAGGCCGAAGGCCATGGCTGTGTCGGCTCCACGTCTCTTGCCGATCTGGTAAGCAAACTCAGTGCACCCCGTGCCGTCTGGATCATGGTTCCCTCCGGCGCACCGACGGAAGAAACGGTACAGGCCGTGGCGGCATTGTTGAAACCAGGGGACACGATCATCGACGGCGGCAATACCAGGTTTCACGACGACGTCCGACGAGCTGCGGCATTGAAGCCACAGGGGATCCACTACGTCGACGCAGGAACCAGCGGAGGAATCTGGGGACTGAAAGTCGGCTACTGCCTCATGGTCGGAGGAGAAGAGGCCGCAGTGCAACGGCTCGCTCCGTTGTTCAAGACCCTGGCTCCGGACAATGGATGGGCCCACGTCGGCGCCGTCGGGGCAGGTCACTATGTCAAAATGGTTCATAATGGAATCGAATACAGTATGATGCAAGGCTATGCGGAAGGCTTTGAGCTGATGTCGAAAAGCGAGTACAAACTGGATTTGGGACGCGTCGCCGATCTCTGGATGCACGGCAGCGTGGTGCGTTCTTGGCTGCTGGAGCTCGCCGTCGGCGCGCTCAAACAGGATCCGAAACTCGACCAGCTGAAAGGGTATGTGCAAGACTCCGGAGAAGGCCGCTGGATGATTGCCGATGCCATTGAAAAAGACGTCCCGGTCCCCACATTGACGACCGCGCTCTTCACACGGTTTCGATCGCGACAAGAGCAATCCTTTGCGGAAAAGATGTTGGCGGCCCTTCGCAACGCGTTCGGCGGTCACGCGGTCCGTCGATAACGAGACGAGCTCACTGAGGAGACTTCTATGGCGCCGACGAATGGTCCACGCATCGACCGCAATCCTGCACAGGAACCGCTGCCGCCGGTCGAACCCTGCACCCTCGTCATTTTCGGTGGTTCGGGCGATTTGGCTCGTCGGCGCCTGATCCCTGCGGTCTACAACCTCTTGCTCGACGGATTGCTCCCGTCTAACTACGTCGTGCTCGGCCTCGGCCGCACACCCATGAGCGACGAAGAATTCCGTTCGACGGTTCGTGACGGCGTCGTCAAACACTCGCGGCAAGCGCTCATCGAAGATACCTGGACCGCATTTTCCCAACACCTGTTCTACATGGCAGGAGGCAACGATGAGACACAAACCTTCGCTCGCTTGAAGGAGCGGGTCGAAGAACTGGAGCAGAAATTCCAACTCCCGGGAAACCGCATTTTCTATCTCAGCATTCCCCCGAGTTCCTTCACCGACGTCTGCGAAGGGCTCTCCCGTTCCGGACTCGCCGGTACGCCAGGAGCCCGTGCACCGTATACACGCATCATCGTTGAAAAACCGGTCGGGCGCGACCTGGCCTCCGCGCAAGCCATTAACCAAGTCACCGGCCGGGTTTTCGACGAATCGCAGATTTTCCGGATCGATCACTATCTGGGCAAAGAGACGGTTCAAAATCTCATGGTCGTCCGTTTTGCCAACAGCATCTTTGAGCCGATCTGGAACCACAAATATGTCGACCATGTCCAGATCACCGTCAGCGAAGCCGAAGGGGTTGGAACCAGAGCCAGTTACTACGAAGAAGCGGGCGCGCTCCGGGACATGATTCAGAATCATCTCCTCCAGCTGCTCTGCTTGGTGGCGATGGAGCCGCCCTACTCGCTGGACCCGAACGTCGTACGAAATGCCAAGATGGAAGTCCTCCGCTGTCTGCGGCCCATCACAGCCAAAGATGTGGATACCTGCACCGTACGAGCGCAATACACAGAGGGAAAAGTCCACGGAACACCGGTGCCGGGCTATCGCCGTGAAAAAGGCGTGAAACCGGACTCCACCACCGAAACCTATGTGGCGGTCAAATGTTTCGTCGAGAACTGGCGGTGGTCGGGAGTCCCTTTCTACCTGCGCACAGGGAAAGCGTTGCCCCTACGGGCCAGCGAGGTTGCCGTTCAATTTAAAGAGATCCCGCAGATCCTCTTCAATGCCAACCAGCAGAACCCTCAAGCTCCGAACGTCTTGGCTTTGAAGATTCAACCGGAAGAAGGGTTGTCCCTTCGTATCGTCTCCCGCGTGCCAGGCACGCGCGCGCAGACCCATCCCGTAGAAATGAACTTCAAGTATGGCGAAGTCTTTGGACGGCCATCTCCAGAGGCCTACGAGCGCCTCTTGCTTGATGTAATGGCTGGGGATGCGTCCCGCTTCATGCGACGCGACGCCGTCGAAGCCTCCTGGGCTTGGATCACCCAGATCCTCGAAGCGTGGGAAAAATCAGGACAGCGCTGGCTCCCTGAATACCAAGCCGGCACCTGGGGGCCGGTCGAAGCCGATCGGTTGATCCAAAACGACGGCCGGACCTGGCGGGTGCTGTAAGAAGCGCGCCGAACATCAGAATCACCCGGACAAAGTGGATTCAATCTTCGTACGTATTGCTTCTTTCTTCCCAAGCCCTCCGATGAAGCTCACAAACTCGCTGTTCTTGTAGAGCGCCAGCGCGGGAAGCGAAGACACTTCCAATTCGGCGGGAATCTGAAAATTTTCATCGACGTTCATGGTGAGGATCAGGACTCGCTCAGCCAATTCTGCTTGCACCAGCTCCAGCTCTTTCATCAGAACCTGGCAATGACCGCAGCCTGGTTTCCAAAACTCCACCAACACCGGCACATGACTCACTTCCACCACCCGATCGAACTCTCGATCGGTCACTGATTGGAGCTTCGACCTCATGATTGCCCATGTCCCGCTAACAACGGCTTCAGAACCTGTGCCACTCGTTCAGCAAAGAGCCGATAACCCGCGGTGGTCAGATGAATGCCGTCGTTTGAGTAGTTCGCCGCCAGTTGGCCACTCTCAGACTCTGCCGTCGCACCAAACAAATCGACGTAGGCGATACCCTTTGAATCGGTATACTCCCGAATCAGCTGGTTCAACCGACGTCGGCGCCCCACATGCTCTTGGACCCATTCTTGTCCCTCTCGGCTTCCTGCCGCATCCTCGACGCGTATCGAGGGAATGGTCACGGGAATCGGCAAGCCCCCCATTCGCAAGACCTGGTCGTACATGCTGATGAGATTGTCAAAGATATCTTGCAGTGAGGCATTCCATCCGAGATCGTTCGTACCGCCAAGAATTGGTACATAATTCGGCTGGTGATCGAGGACATCGCGTCGAAACCGTCCAACCATCTCTCCCGTCAGCTCACCACAAACCCCACTGACACGAATCTCTACGGCATCACCCAGATGCGACTGCAGAAACTGTCCATACGGAGTGTCTCGTCCGCTCGGGTTCTCCCTTGTCGGAGACTGGAACCCCGCCGTCAGACTATCCCCAAAACAGATAATGAGAGGTGATCGACTCATTGTGCAGGTCAATTCTACCGAGGCCTCCGATGTCATACAAGCCGCTCGTACTACCTCTCTTCAGCGCACCATCGCGAAGAATGGCGATTTCCTTGACGAATACCGGATCTCTCGGTAGGTCTTACTCTTATGTCCACGAACGTCACGTCGGCGCAGGAGATGCTCGCGGCTGCCGTTGCAGCACGAGGCGCGGAAGATCCAGAGATCGTCTCAATCAAGCGTGTCCTGAAGCTGTTGGACAAAACCGCAAAGTCGAATCGAACGTACGGCTCCGCCAACCCAGTTGCTCAGAAATTCTCGCATCAGCTGTTCGAAGAACTCACCACGCATCTGATCACCTATTCCAAACTCACCTTCCTCGTCCAGCGAACGGCGCTCCTGTGTAAAGAGTGTGTGGTCTATCAGGCGGAACAGGATGGCGGCGGGGAAAGCCTTGCATTT
>JAMXAU010000071.1 GCA_024281365.1 Nitrospira sp. | reverse complement strand
TGAACGATATTGTTTTCAAGGATATTCGACCGACGAAACAATCGGAGTATGGCCATGGAGGCCACAGCGGCTGGAATCGAGGCAGATACCGTCATCCCCGCAAAGAGCCCCAGGTAGGCATTGGCCGCAGCCAAGATTGCCGCAAGGACGACCGACAGCACCACGGCTTTAACCGTAATTTCAGGAACCACGGTCGTCGCAGGGACTATGGGGGGAGGATCCTCCATGGCCGGATCGACGGATGGTGTAGATTCCATTACCCTGTCAATCGGTTGAAGCAAGAGAGCTGCAAAGGTTCGCCGGCCGGTAGCATGGGGGCTTCAATCATTCACCCTCCTCAACAGGCTCGGCACCTTCGTTACAACGAAACATGACCGGTACCTTGTCACGCAAATCTGACAGAACATGCGCTAGTCATCGCCCACTCTCTTATCCGGCATCGACACCCGTGCCCCGTTCACTCTGCTGCTGCGTCAGTCGCGAAATATTCGTACGGACACTTTTCTCCCCTTGATCCGTGCACGGCTGAGCTGTTGAATAATACGGGGAGCGAGGGATTCCGGAACATCGACCAGAGAAAACCGCTCTTCGACTTCGATCGCGCCGATGACGCTGGAGTTGACGTTCACCTCGTTGGCGATTGCACCTACGAGATCGCCCGGTCTGATGCCTGCCTCGCGTCCAGCGCCGATGTATACCCGCGCCATGCCGGTCTCCCGCCCGCCACCATGACGTGGCGGCCCTGTCGGCCGACGATCGGGTCGGGAGGGTAGACTCCGGGACCGATCGTCATAGCGACCGGCCTGCCGGACCGGTCTGCCGAATTCAGCCTGCCGGGGAGGCAACGCTGGAATCTCTTGTTCAGGACGCTCCCCACCCTGGGCTCGCACAAGCAGTTTGATCGCAGCCGCCGCAACATCGGCTGGTGAATGGGAGGCGGTCAGCCGATCGACAAGAGGAGTGAACCCATCCAGCTTACCATCGCGCAAGACCTCTGCCATAGTGGCGTGGATCCGCTCCAATTGTTTGGCGCGAAGATCGGCGACGCTGGGTACCGGCAACACACTGACCTGAGCCTTCGTGTGTTGCTCAATCGTTCGCAGCAACCGTTGTTCTCGAGGGTCAAGGATCGTGATGGCCACGCCTTCCCGACCGGCTCGTCCGGTCCGGCCGATCCGATGCACGTACACTTCAGCTGAGGACGGGAGATCGTAATTGATCACATGTGAGACCTGTGGAATATCCAGACCGCGCGCCGCGACATCGGTCGCGACTAATAATTCGGTTTGCCCAGCCTTGAACGCCTGCATGACGCGATCGCGCTGTCCCTGGTTCATGCCACCGTGGATTGCCTCGGCACGATGACCACGCCCCGTGAGCATCGCCGTCACTTCATCAACTTCCAGCCTGGTTCGACAGAAGACCAATGCTGATTTTGCACCGGCTACCTCAATAACGCGGGTGAGTGCGGCGCCTCGATGCGGTCTCGTGACGATATAGGCCGCTTGCTGGACGCGCGGAGCCGTGCCGGATTTGATAGGTTCTTTTGCAATCGTAATCTCGACGGGGTTGTGGAGATGCCGATGGGCAATTGAGCGAATCCGTGGGGGCATCGTCGCTGAGAACAAGGCAGTCTGTTTGGTCTTGGGTGTGCCTGTCAGAATAGCGTCCAGGTCATCCGCAAACCCCATGTCGAGCATTTCATCTGCTTCGTCCAAGACGACGATCTTCACCGCTTGCAGCTTCAGCGTGCCACGGCGGATATGATCCAGAGCTCGTCCAGGTGTGGCCACGACCACATCGACACCCCGCTTGAGTGCGTGCAACTGCGGACCGATAGCCTGTCCACCATACACCGCCAACACACTCATCCGTAATTCCTTGCCGTACCGCTGCATCGCTTCCCCGACTTGGATCGCCAATTCGCGGGTCGGCACGAGCACAAGCGCCGAGGGACGAGATTTCTCTGCATGCGCGATTCGCTGCAGCATTGGTAATGCGAAGGCCGCGGTCTTACCGGTTCCTGTGGCCGCCTGTCCTAGAAGATCTCGACCTGCCAGCAGCGGTGGAATGGCCTCCCGTTGGATCGGAGTCGGTTCTTCATAGCCCAATGTTTCCAGTGTCGTGAGAAGCGGCGCTTCAAGCCCGAGTGAGGCAAACCCTGGTGAGAAGCCCGTGGCATTCGGGCCGGTGGATGCTGACGATTGGTTCTGTTTCATACAGCTGCTGACACCTTTCATGCTGAAAATGGACCGAGAGTCGTCCAGAGGAAATCGGAATCATACTTTGGAAGCAGATGGTACGTGGAAGAGGACGGTCAGTGCAAGACACGTTGGCAGAAGATGCGGTATGACCTCAATACAGAATCTGTGCGGGCGTTCAATATGTCGGCCTCTCACCACCAAACGTTGCAGATAAACACATCACGGGCCATGCGATGCCCCTATCAGAGGTAAACCGGATGGGCATGGGAATCATCCAAGATACTTACGATCCCCATCTCCCATGGTATGGAGATAGATTCCCCGGGTGGAACAGATCAGCTGTTCCACCCGGGGAATGTCATGAAGGGTTCAAGCCCAAGAAAACAGGCGATGCCGGCTTATGTGCCATGACGATAGAGGGTTCATCTATGTTCGACGCATAGCGACCGCATGCACCGGAACCAGACGTTCATCCGCCGGGATGAGAAATATCAGCTGAGCCAACGCTCGGTACCTCGCTTCCAATGCACGACATCGACTCACAAATCGACTAGCGGACAAGCGTGGGAAATAGTCGCGATGTGTCTCATAGAAGAGCGCTCGGCGTCCCCAGCGCTCGGCTTTGAACAGACACAAGCGAGTCACTAGTTCCAACAGATGGTTCGGTGACAACCGCGGATGCTCCTGGTTAAACGGAGTGGCAAGAACAGATCGAGATATGGTCAGTCCCTTCGTCACATCTTTCATCACGTATCCTCCTTATGCGATAGGCCGACACCAACATCTCAAGCTCACGACCTTGAGCGCTCCACGCGCCCGCAGGCTTGGCTCATCTTGTTGATTTCTTATAAACCCGGAACATGAAGGAAACATTAGGACAAGATGAAAACTTGTTCATCAAACGCAGAAAAGACAATGCTGCGGGGTTGTAAAGAGCAAACCGGCAACAGGGATGAGGTCACGAGTCAGCACAGGCACAGCCCGGTAGCGGTTCTGTGGCAATGTAGGTGAGATTGTTAGTATAAGAGACAAATCCCTTTTGACGCCCATACAGGATCAGCACACACTCCGTCCCTTTACGATCGACAAAAAACCGGTAATCCGTACCGGACGGTGCCGCGATGGCGAACGGACGGGGCCCGAGATCGTAGGTGGTGAGCGTAAAGAGAGCCTTATTTGCGAGCGCATCGGAAGTCGCTGACGGTTCACCCTGGTGAACCAAAATCGTCGATAGTCGGTGAATAAACGAGGTTCGACAGGATTCATCCAACAGATTTGTTACTTTAGCCATGGTCATACAACCTGTCATGGTCAGGACAATGATCCAGAGGACGCTACGGGACAAAGAACGAGGCTCTATCAGGCTGGCTTGTATTGTAGGAAACTCACGACCAAGGGATCCACCCATACGCTCTTATCCGAGATGGTCCGGCACAGAGACAGCTAGCTCGTAAAACCTGCGGCAGCTTCTTCTTCCGTGTTACAGAGTTCAATCGTGCTTCCGTACACACGGTTCAGGAGATGAAATCCACTGGCTTCGAGCGCTTCCTTGACCATCCCCTTTGCCGCGGCGATCTTCATCTGCCCTTGAACGGCGCTCAGCTCTTTTGAGGCCAGGATGAGGACTCGTATTCCTCCACTGCTGATATAATCGACATCGGCCAAGTTCAGGACGATCTTTTTCGCGCCTTGGTCCAAAATCTTCTTGATCTCCTTGTTCCCCTGTTCAGCAGTAGTGGCAGACAAGCTACCCTGTACCTTCACGAATGTAATTCCCGCACTTTCGCGGGACGTCACGGTCAACGTGTGTCGGGTTCCTTGGTCCATCATCCCCTCCTTACTTATTAAACGTTGGGCACACGGTCCGAACTGGGTTTCGAGTTGTCATATGATAGCAGCGATCAATCGTTGGTTCCACCGGTACGATATCAACCGACCGAGCAACACACACCTCGCGAACGGACTTACCCTGCCACTTGGACCTTTGAGTGGGCCTCCTCCAAAGTGGAGGCATGGAGGCTCATCATCAACGCTCCACTCAGTTGCAATACCGTGCGAACCTGCTCGTTCCCCCCTGAGAGCACGAGTCTCCCGCCTGCTCCGGTCATGACCATGACAGCTTTCAAGATCACCCGCAACCCAATCGAGGAAATGTAGGAAATGTTCGAGAGATCCAACACGATCTTCCGTTCGCCACCCTGGATGTGACCCAGCAAAATCCGTTCAACCTCCGGTGCGCTGTTCGTATCAAACCGGTCTCTCGGCGTCACGATCATCACGGCACCGCGTCGAACCGATTCCACATCGGTCCCCACGTCCATCGGCTCGTGAGGCAGCGGTGGCTGCTTCTCGACATCGCTTGCGCCGCTCTTCTTGTGATCATCGTGGTTACCGAGCACAGACGACTTGGAGACCAGCTTCTTCTTCACCGTCAGCACATTGCGTCCCACGTTGCGGTGGTAGGTGACCTCGTCAAACATGGAGCGGACCAGATGGATCCCCAACCCACCGATTTCTCGTTCATGCAGCAAGAGAGAAAGGTCCGGAGGAGCAGCGCTTAAGGGGTTGAAGGGAATGCCGTCATCCGCAATGGTTAGAATGACATACCCATCCTGCACGTCACCCTCCACTTCGATGTGATGCTCCGTCGGGTCATTGGGAAAGGCATATTGCACCACATTGTTCAGCAGGTCATCCAGCGCCATATTGAGCGTGGGGATCAACGGCTTGGCTCCTTCCCATTGTGCCACATACTCCTCAAAGGCGATCTGTAGGACTGGAATGGCCTCCAACTGGTTGGACATCGTCTGTCGAAAGACCAGAGTCGCGACATCAGACGGAGTCATGCCGTGATACCGCAGCCCCAGCATCGTGATGTCGTCCGCCTGTGGAGCGTCACCAGCAAACGCTTTCACGGCCAGCATCACCTCCCCCAAACGGTCCACCACCGAAAGAGCCCGTGATTTTTCCAGCACCATTTTCAACCGATCCTTGCCGAACAGTTCGCGCCTCCTGTTGTCGGCTTCGGTGACCCCATCGGTGTAGAGAAAGAGCTCATCCCCAGGCTCCAATTGGATGGTGCTTTCCTTGAAGGCGATGCCTGCCATAGGACCGACCAACGGCCCATCTTGAGCCGTCAGCCATTCGAACGCGCCATTCCTTCGCTTCAATAAGGGCGGATTATGGCCGGCATTGGTTGTCACAAGCGTGCCGTCTCGGAGATTCAAGATGCCGAGATAGAGCGTGACGAACATGCAGCTGTCATTCTCGGCACTGAGCGCATCGTTCACATGCGTCACGATACTGGCGGGCGAGGGATCAGAGGCTGCTCTGGTCTTCACCATGATTTTGGTCATGGCCATAAACAGCGCAGCGGGAACTCCGTTGCCCGAAACATCACCGATAACAAAACACAGCCGATGCTGATCGACCAGAAAAAAATCGTAGAGATCACCGCCGATCTCCAAGGCCGGTTCCAGCACGGCATAGAGCTCCAATTCTTTTCGATCCGGGAAGGCGGGAAATACGCGCGGGAGCATACTCCGTTGAATATCGCGGCCGACATTCAACTCTTCTTGCATACGGGTTTTCGCGGCCTCGACCAAGGCCAACGAATCCGCTAACCGCGCCTTGGCATCCTCAGCCGCCTGTTCGGCGTTTTTCAAGGCCGTAATGTCGGTGGCAATAAAGACGATCCCGCCATCATCAGTCTTCCGCTCATTGATTTGCAGCCACTCTCCACTGGACCGATATTGAATGTACGGTGAAACCGGATCGCGATGCATATCAAGACGCCAGCGCATCCAGGGTTCGACATTTCCCATTGCAGCTGGAATATCGCCGCGTTCGGCAGTCCGACGGACGATCGATTCGAACAAGTCGCCTGATTGGATCTGGGCTCCATTCCCGGACATCACCTCGCGATACTTGCGATTGCAGATGACCAGACGGTCGTCCGCGTCGAACAAGGCAAACCATTGCGGAACACTTTCGATCGCCTCGATCAGCCGAGCATGACTCGCACGAGCCAGCTTGGAGGCCTTCGTCACTTGCCGATCGATAACGGCCAGGAGAGTGGAAAGCGACACGGCGACGACAGCAAGAAGATCAACGTCGATGGCCGGTGGGTGCATACGGGTTGCAACATCCTCTACCCCGTACATCGGAATCACCCCGATAAGATGCGTTCCGGCAAGGGCAAACCCCATGGCGGTCGCCTTCTCCGTCACCCGCCAACCACCGTAGCTGATATTCCATCCTGCGATCACGGTGACGACAACACTGAGGACAACGATTCCGATGACCGAGTAAACAAATGGAAGCAGAATCGCTTGGGCATCGATCGGGTGGTGCACGGCCATGGTGCTGGTCACATGGGTGAGACTCATGCAGGCCCCCATCAGCATGCCCCCGGAGACGAGCCGCATCCCCCCCTCGACGTGACTGCTGATCACATAGACGGCAATGGCTCCGGTTGCCCCTGCGGACAGCAGTGAGAGTATGGCCAGGCCTGCGTCTTCAGTGGCCGAGATGCTGGGACAAAAGGCAAGGTTCCCGATGAAATGCATGGCCCAGATCTCAAGCCCGGCCGCGACGGCTCCAATGAACAACCATCGAATCGTGGTGTGCCCTTGATCGGGGGCACGCATCCGTTCGGCAATACTGAGGATGACGTAGGAGGCTGCACCACCAAGTAACATCGAGCAGACCGCGAGCAGCGGATCACAGATTCCCAACACAAACACACCCCGCTAAGGATTGAGGCCTACGAACCGATCATGACATCATGACACGCGCCTCCAGATCAGGAGCCATGACGGTAAGGCCTCGTCGGAAATACCTAACCGAGACTTGTAGCAACCCCATACCATGTTGAATCGCAGCTGGCAAGCCGGCGAGCGGAGGGGTCTCTTACAGAGCGGTAGGTGAGGACGCTATCACTGCATCCGCTGATCGAGATGCGTTCAGCGCGGAGCTCTCATCTTTGGGGCCGCCAACTGGTAGATCAATCGGACCTATTGAAGAATATTCTCCTTCGCAATCGCTCCAAAGAAGCGGCTATCCAGACTCTCCTCCCGATTACCCCTCCTCCCCGCCCAACCATGCGCCAGACCTCCTCTACATCACGTTCAGAAAATAGAATATTGCTGGCCAAGAAGCTGCAGTCGGTATGTAATTGTAGCCAAGCGGATTAACTCACCGGAGGGAGTAAGGTCATGGCCAATCGAATGAGTATTGTCGTGCTGAGTCTTGTGCTATGGATAGGACTTCTCATCTCTCCAAAAGAAGGATCAGCTGAATGGTACGCCGATGCCTACGCGGGAGCGGTTTGGACCTCAAATACAGACCTGACAGTGACCAGTTCATTGGGGACGACGACAACCTATCAGGGCCTCGACATACACAACAGTTGGACGGCCGGAGGCCGGGGAGGCTATTGGCTGGAAAAGCAGAAAATGGATTGGCTTGGATTCGGGCTGGACGTCTTTTCTTCCATGTTAAGACGCCTCCAGGACAACAGGTGGGGGTGGTCAGTGGTGGAGGAACTACGACGCAAGTCGCTCATTGGAGCTTACCGGCATGGGGAATCGGGTTCGATGTACTGCGCCTGCGACTCCCGCTGCTTCGAGATGACCAATTCCCTCACGGACGTGTGCAGCCATATCTTGCCGCCGGACCGGCAGTATTCATTACCTACGCAGGGCAAAATACGTTTGTTCAGCCTACCGGACAAAGCTCCACCGACGCGTCAGTCGGTGCCAAAGTGGACGCCGGTGTGACCGTCATGCTCACGAAACGGATAGGAGCATTCGCACAATATCGCTTCACCCACTTCACCACTGAATTGGAGTATCAGAACACGACACCTGCCCTGGCAACAGAAATATTCAAAACCACGTACGACACGCATCACGCAATAGCAGGCCTGTCTTTACGCTTCTGATTCCACTAACCAACTTCCCGTGCCTGCTCAGTCTGATCAAGACCGAGCAGGCCACAGCCTCTCCATTTTCAACTTCTTCGGCATGTACGACCGGAGCAGGACTATCAGCGTGAGCCTCACACTTCTCGGTCAGCGCACTAGCTGATTGAGCCGTTCCCATCGTGGATCGTGTGTGTCGGGATCGACCGACCAGTAGATAAAGAGCACCCGTCCCAGCAGATGTTCCTTGCTGATCGGCCCCAAGAAACGGCTATCTAAACTTTCCTCCCGGTTGTCACCCATAAGGAAATACGTCTCTAGTGGAACGGTAATCGGTGGGAGATGATCGCGGACATGCCCGGCCATACTCGAGCGGTCGGAATGGCGCGTATAGGGTTCCGACAAGGCTTCACCATTCACATATACGACCTGCTCACGAATCGCAATCTGATCACCGGGGAGTCCGATCACACGAAGGAGAAACCGTTTTCCATTCTCGTCCGGATAGCGGTAGACGACGACATCCCCCTGCTGGGGCTCCGCCGCCTGATAGGCCACCTGGTGGACAATCACATGGTCACCCGGCAACAGCGTCGGTTCCATTGATTGACTTGGAATCTGGTAAATCTGGGACCGCGCACGAACGAGTGGTAACAGCTCCGGTAGACGGTCTCTGACGAAAGACTCGCGAAGATCTTGTAACCTGGACGACGGTGAAAGGATTTCATCTTCATACCCTGCGAGCAGCACCTGCGCCTCTGCGCCAGCCAGTTTGGTGCCATAATATTCCGCGAGATGATCCTCCCAGAAGTTGGTCGGAGCGAGATCGACGAGCATGACTTTGAGCGAGTGGACAAAGGATTGTTCGATTCGATCAGTTTGCGTGAAGGTCAATGGCGTAGACAGCCCCGACTGGGCTTCAAGCAGACGGCTGTACCCCACCACATCAGACTGAGCGGCGATCACGTGGAACAAGCGATCAGAGGTAACTTCTAGGCGAGCAAGTTGCTGATAAACCGTGAACGGCTCCGGATCAACATGGGACACCGTCAACGAGGTTTCGCTGCATCCGGTCCAGGTACCAAAGCCCACACCCGCCAAGCAGAGGACGACAAGCCTGAAACAGTTTCTACCACGGTCAGATACAGAACAGCACGACGTGCGAGTCATCTCTCCTCCCGTACGTGTTATCGCGGAAGAATACCGCACTCTGAGTCAAGGCGAAAGGCCTACCCCACCCTTATCCGGCCTGACCGTCATTCCCTCAGGCGGATCGGTCTCCTGCCTTCCTGATCCATGGAGGAGTCAGAAGGCTGATCAGGGTCTGCGGCCTCAATGTCAAATCGCGATAGGTTCTGGTCCCCGCCATCACATCCGTCACCGCTTCACAGAGACGCTGTCCTTGTCGTAAAAACGCCCATGTACGGAGGCGAGGAAAGTCATACAGCAATCGGGCAAACAGACGCCCGGCCCGCAGTTCAGGCATGAGGGACTCCGCAAGCGAGCGAGTATACGTTGCGTGAACGGCCTGTTCATCCAGATTGCCCTCAATCAAGGACTGCGCAGCCGATTGGCCGCTGCGAAGGGCGAATGAAATGCCTTCTCCTGTGACAGGATCGGCAAATCCAGCCGCGTCCCCGACCAACAGAACGCGGTGCTTCATAAACGGTCCTGTTCGCGGCCGAATGGGAATGACGAACCCATGATGCTCAATCTGGGCCACATCACGACAGCCCAGTAGATCGAGATACGTTAAGATTGTGCGCTTGAGCTGGTCTTCCCGTTCAACCATCGAGAGGATACCGATCGAGAGGTGTTGTCTTTTTGGAAAAGCCCAGGCATAGCCATGAGGGAGAATGCCGAAATCAAATCGCGCCACGCCGTAAAATCGATCCAACCGATCCTGAGGCATCGTGATCTCATACTCCAAAGCCGGCACCAGAATCCGTCCGTCCGCCATTCCGACTTTCCGTGCCACTCGGCTCAGCGCGCCGTCGGCGGCTAGGACAAACCTGGCCTTCATCTCTCCCATGCTGGTGGAGACCTTGACACAGTCGCCGTGATAGGAGACATCCTCGAACGAGCAGCGTTGGTGCACCACAGCGCCACCCGCTTGCGCAGCGGACAGTAGCGCGTAATCAAACTGATCGCGCATCGTCATGGAGACAATGGGTGAAGGTCGATGGGTGGTGAAGCTTACGCCTGTGGAGGAGAGATGGAGTTGTGCCGTGTGACAATCCTGTTCGATCACAGGACGCACATCGATAGGTACGGCCTGTATCGCACGACCAACAATCCCACCACCGCACGTCTTATACCGTGGCAACGCCGCTTTCTCGAGTACGGCAACCTGTACACCTGCCCGTGCCAGTCGCCACGCCGTGATAGAACCAGCCGGTCCACTACCGACCACAATGACGTCATACGTGAGACTCATCTCTCACGTACGCCGCTGTTTACAATGAAGTAGATCTTTTTCATTCAATAGGGGAATGACTATCAGGATGAGCCCGATGCCTGTTGCGAAAGGGGCTGATGCGTGAGAAGCTAGCAGATGGTCGTCTGCACATGTTCCTCATCTTCGAATTGCAGGAGCATATCCTGTCGAGCCTCCGCAGGAAAAGAGATCCTGCCACCATGCCGCCAACCACGTGTCTCACTCAACATCCGTGACCTAGTGTACGTTGTGCTACATTGAAAATTCAGCCCCGATTCTCGGCGCTATCTGTGGTAGCCTATGTGGCAAGACGGATTGATCTCAACCGGTTTGGTCGAGAAACGTCAAGGATAGATCAGCGGACAACAGAGTTGGAGCGGGGAAAATGCTACGCCTTGTCCTACTTCTACTCATCGTGGCGCTGGTCACTGTGGGGCCGCAACTCTGGACCAGGCGCGTCTTTGCCAAACACAATACACCTCGTCCAGACTTTCCTGGGACCGGAGGAGAATTAGCCAGGCACCTGCTCAATCGATTCAACCTCCACCACGTCATCGTGGAACCGACGCAAATCGGCGATCACTATGATCCTGTCACCAAAACGGTCCGCCTGACACCTGCGATCTTCGATGGCAAATCCCTGACGGCGATTACGATCGCTGCCCATGAGGTCGGGCATGCCATTCAGGACCACCAGGGGTATCAGCCGCTGACCGAACGTACCAAGTTGGTCCAGATCGCACAAAAGGCAGAAAAGATCGGGGCGGTCCTCATGATGGCCATTCCCATCGCGGGGGCCGTTGCACGCACTCCGGTTGCAAGTGTCGTCGTTCTGATGGCCGGGATGGCGACGATGGGGATCTCCACGCTGGTCCACCTGGTCACGCTACCGGTTGAATGGGACGCCAGCTTCAGACGGGCCTTGCCCGTGCTCAGACAAGGCAACTATCTGTCACCGGCCGATGAACGAGGGGCTCGTAGCATTCTCACCGCCGCCGCTTTGACTTACCTGGCGGCATCCCTTGCGAGCTTGGTGAACCTCTGGCGCTGGATCGGGTTTCTCCGGCGATAGGCCCAGAGCCTATTTCCCGGCTTCGCCTAATCGACGGTGGAAAAGCTCGACTGCGAGACCATAGCAGATGCGCGCAACAGCTTGATCGTAGCGAGGCCCCTCGTCTCTCATGAATGTATGTGCGGCATTAAACTCATGCCATTGAAACGGCACAGCAGCATCACTCAGCGTATTGTAAATGAGTGCCCGCCCCTCGCGAGGGATGTGCGGGTCCTGTCGCCCCCAGATCATCTGTAGTTCACCTCGCAGCTCGGCGACCCGTCTCAGGCTGTCGTCACGGAGTCCCTGGCCAAGGCTCTGCGTATGAATGTCTGTCGCATAGAAACATGCAGCGGCCAGCACATCAGGCTGCATGGCCGCACGAAACGCCAGATGGCCTCCAATGCAGATCCCCATCACACCCACCCTACCTGTGCAATAGGGTGACAACGTCAGATAGTCCAGTACCGCCCTTGCATCACCATCGTAGCTCGCCAGAGTCTTGGTGATTTTATGCTGATTGCCGCGCGCCGCAGCTGAGGTCCACTCCCGATTGAGGAATGACTGGTCAACGGCACGATTCGAGACTTATCGCGACAGCTTCTCTTTGATGACCGCCAGGTGCTCAGGAGTCGATCGCACTCGGATCGTCAAGCCATCGGCATCGTAGTGTTCGGACAAGACCCGCATCCGAGCTCGGATGTCGGCCAGGGTCTTTTGGGCCGTAAATGGAACATGCAATTCCGCGTCGACCATCTCACGCTCGAAGTACGCCATGATGCGCTCCCGCAAGACGGTCAGATCATCCCGGCTTCTCGTGCACAGGAACACAGCTTCCGGATATTCAGACTGCAACAAGGCGATCTCGTCCGGTCCGAGACGATCTCGTTTGTTCAACACCAAGAGGCTGGGACTGTCCGTGGCCCCCACTTCGGCCAATACCTTCCGCGTGACCTCTAGTTGGGATCGGAAGGAGGGATCTGAGGCATCGACGACAAACAGCACCAGCGAGGCGCAGGCAGCTTCATCCAACGTGGACTTGAACGACGCCACGAGGTCATGTGGAAGTTTTTTGATAAATCCCACCGTATCGCTCATGAGCACTTTCGGACGAGTTTCAGGGGACAGAGGCCGAATCGTGGTATCGAGTGTGGCGAACAATTTGTCGGCCACGAGCACATCGCTTCCCGTCATCGCCCGCATCAATGAGGATTTTCCGGCATTGGTGTAGCCGACGAGTGCGACGGTCAATTCCTTCTCCCGTCTTGCCCGGCGCGTGTGGTGCTCGTCTCCGATGGCCGCCAATTCGGTCCTGAGCTCCTTCAGGCGATCACGAATGCGGCGCTTATCGAGCTCCAGACTCGTTTCTCCTGCCCCTTTCCCCCCGATTCCTCCGCCTTGCCGCTCTCTTCCACCACCGGTCTCACGCAAGCGTGGCGCCAGATAGTTGAGCCGAGCGATCTCGACCTGCAGCCGAGCCGCTCTGGTCCGGGCATGTCGACTGAAAATTTCAATGATGACGCCGGTTCGATCAAGCACCGGCACGCCGACCGCACGCTCAAGATTGCTCAATTGTGACGGCGACAGGTCACAGTCTACAATGACGACTTGCGCTTGTTCGTGAGGGCTGCCTGACGTCTCGCCTAGCTCTTCCCATTCCCCCTCGTCGAAGTCCTCTGTATCGTCCCCAGCCGAGGCCTCGTGCTTCGAGGCCGGTT
>JAMXAU010000070.1 GCA_024281365.1 Nitrospira sp. | reverse complement strand
TCCTGCTCATCAGAATTGATAATCTTCTGTCTGGTCTGGGCATAGCCCGCCATATCTTCCAACGCCGCCTTCCCCGACTTGCTTCGCTCAAAAACGAGTTGTTGATCCATCACCCCTACCTTAAGCGGATCTCCCGCATAAAGGGGCGCCGCCCATTGAGCCGCAGACCACAGAACAGCCAGCACGATCATTTTGGTACGATTCATCATGACCTACCTCCCGCAGACACTATGGATATTCGCGGTTGAACGCTTCGATCACTTGGTTTGAAATATCCAACCCGTCTTCATGATAGATGGTTGCCCCCCCCTTGCTCTTATCAACAACCACCTGCACCCCCAACCCCTTTGACACCTTTGCGACCACCGCTTCGACCTTGTCACGAAACCCTTCCAGGACATCCTTCTGCTTTTCTTGAACTTCGCGATTCAACTCCGCAGCCTTTTGTTGATACTCCTGCATGCGTCGACGAAATTGTTCTTCCCGCTCCCGTTTCGCCGTGGGACTCAGGATGGACGCTTGTCGTGCAAAATCCTCCTCCATCCGCCGCAACTCCCGCTCCTCTGACTCCATCAACGCCTGTCGATTCTTGGAGAAGGAGGCCAGAATATCCTTCGCCCGCTTGCCCGCATTCGTTTCGTTCAGGAGGCGCTGGGCGTTGATCACCCCTATTTTACTCTCAAGCTTGGGGCCCGGACTTGTGCACCCCCCGACAAACAATACAATACCCATTACTCCCGACAGCCAACCAAGCCGCCAGACCAAGCGCCGCAACCACATCCCATGCACACTCAACTCCGTCACAACAACACTCCCTTTAGAACAAGGTTCCGATCGTAAACTCGAACACGCCGGCTCGCTCACCGGTTTTCGCGTCGAGATTGATTCCATAGGCCACGCGCAAGGGGCCGAAGGGAGAGATCCATCGGCCCTCAAGACCCGCAGCGGGCCGCAAGTTGATCGACAACGGCTCATCGTCATCAAACCCTTTGCCATAGTCGAAAAAAATGACACCGTTCAATTTGGCTTCCGCCGAAATCGTGAAGATCAACTCGCTGCTAAAAATCAACTGCTTGGCCGCACCAAAGGGCGCACGAGTCGTCGGAACGACGGGACCGGCTCGTCCGAACGCAAATCCGCGCATGGTATTGATCCCGCCCACAAAAAATCGCTCACTGAGTGGAATCCGCGTCGAGCCACCCATCGCTTGAACCTCTCCGTAGCGAGCCCGTAGCGACACTCGCATATCGAACGGGAGCGGAGTGACCTTGATCACATCGACATGGTACTTAATGAAATTATTGGTCCCACCCATCAGCGGCGTCCCGATATCAAACCCACCGCCGATCCGCCAACCAGTCCGGGGGTCAAGGTAATAGTCTCTCGTATCCCGAAAGAGCGCAAAACGAAATCCCGTCGACGACTGTGTTCCCAACTGGCGACAGACAATCGGCACCAGATCCGGGCAGACACCGAGCTGAGGGTCTCGGAATGTGATTTGCTCGCCAAAGATGCTGACACTGCCCGTCACATACTCGGATAGCCATCGCCCCAATGTGACATTTCCACCCGTTCGCTCTTCGAAATAGGAAAGATAATTCGTCATACTTCGATACCCGTCTACCTGGAGCGACGTCAACGAATCATAGAGATAGGGGTTACGGAAGGTGATGGACCCGAGACTTCTGCGCTGCCCCAGCTGCCCCCGGATGCGACCGAGATACCCATACCCACCCAAATTCCCCTGCGTAATGTCGGCGATGGCCACGAGCCGGTCGAGGGTGCTAAATCCTCCGCCAAGACTGAACATGCCGGTCGGCTTTTCCTTCACTCGTACATTCAAATCCACCTTGTCCGGCGCAACCTGATTCGGCAGAATCTCGACCGTCTCGAAAAAATTCAGGTTATTCAAACGCTGAAAACTGCGTTTCAGCGAGGCGGTGTCGATCACATCTTGCTCATCGACTCGTATTTCTCGTCGAATGACGTTATCGCGCGTTTTGTCGTTTCCGTGGATATTGATCTGTCGGATCCGCATCATCTCGCCTTCTTTCAGACTGAAGATGATCGCGACGGTTCGTTCCTCATTATTCGGATTGACGCTGGGAACCACCTCGGCAAAGGAATACCCCTTGCTGCCGTAGAGATCCGTCAGCCGTGTGATCTCATCCCGGATTTTAGCTCGTTGAAAGATCTCTCCATCCTTGATTTTCAACCCTTGACGAAGCTCAGGGTCCTCGAACACTGTATACCCTCGAAACCCGACTTCACTGACTGTAAACGGTTCTCCCTCGGAGACGGGATAGCTGACGATGAACCATTTTTTGTCTTCAGTCAGTTCAACCGATGGCTGACCGACTCGCGCATTGAAGTATCCTTTATTGAGCAACACCTCCCTGATCCGCTCCACATCGTTGTCCATCTCCTCACGTTTCAGCAGGCCGGCATCGGAGAAAAAAGAGGGGAGTTTCAATTTCGTGAAAAGGCCGTACCACGGGATCCACTCTCTGGTCGCCATCACATTGAGCAACTCTGCCTTACTGGTTCCAGTAAGCCCATCAAACACCACCGTTTTGACCCGTGCTTTCTCTCCTTCGGTCACGTGAAAGATCAGGCGCATCCGATCGTCATCAATCGCCTGAATCACCGGAGTCACTTGCGCACTGAAATATCCGTCCTGCTGGTAGGCAAGACGCAGCCGCTCGGCACTCTCTTTCACCTGTTGTTGATCGAGAAACGTCTGGCTCTTGATAGTCGTTTTCTCTTTCAACTTCTCGTCACTCAGGTGCTCGTTTCCGTCAAAGACGACTTCACTGATGAAGGGCTTTTCCCGCACAACAAACGTCACCGCCATGCCGGCTGGAACCGACTCAGTTTCCACCTGCACATCCTCGAAAAATCCGGTGTCGTACAGAATCCGAATCTGGCCACGCACATGTTCCGATGTATACAGGTCATCTGGCTTGAGCGTGAGACGACCAACAATCGCCGCGGCCTCAATCCGCTTGGCCCCCCGGATGTCGATCGAGGTCACCTTCGGCTCGACGCCCTGCCCATAACTGTCGAGCCCACCCCAGAAGACTGAAGCCACCAGTGCCACAACCATCAGTGATCGGGATCTGTAAACGGCATGCCCGGTCACCAATGAGGATTCCTCTGGCGCAAGGTGGAGGTAGACGGTAGAGGCGATATCATCATACGAGATCTCACACGAGACGTAGCAAACCCAGCTGATTGCGAGCGCGCACAGAGAATAAACCAACCCTCAGCTGGCAGCGTACTTCCAGCGGATCCATCGATCAAGACAGCTCTCGTGTACGCCTCTTGACGAGACACAGGCTCGCAAAACTTCCGGATTATATTGAGGTCGCCACACATTGTAAAGGAGCGATCCGACCTTCATTTTGAAATTCACCAGTGTCCCGCACTCCTTCTCTATCGAACCCCGCGCATCGAATTGCCGACCCATACGGCTTGAGCTCGCGCGGTTGCTCGACGACCAAACCACCAGCATCCAAATGGCTGATTGAATCTACCGGCTAGAGCCAGACAACCATGACCGAACGCTCCGGAGCAGCCTTTCCCGTGAAGCATCATGCGTGAAGCGTAAACCGTGCGCATTCGAAATTGAGAAACGCTTCACCTTTCACCGTTCGGTAGGCTCAGGACCTTAAGTTCCATCGAAGAGCGAATGACGAGCGAGAAATAATCTCGCGGGAACTTATCGGCAATGGCTGGGACAACGCCCATGGATCATATGGGTTAGGAATTGAGCTGTCACAGCATTCAGACAAAGACCTCAACAAGCAGCCGCATCGTCTATCCACTCAATTGACACGCCTTGCAATCAGTTCGTCTGTTTCTTGACTTCGCTCAATCCATCACATACTATCCTCACATGTCTCGCCTTGCAGTCAGAAAAGCCGTGATCCCTGCAGCTGGTTTGGGCACACGTTTCCTTCCTGCGACCAAGGCCTCTCCCAAGGAGATGTTGCCGCTGGTCGACAAGCCGCTCATTCAGTATACGGTTGAAGAAGCGGTCGCCTCAGGCATCGAAGATATCATCGTGATCACAGGGCGCGGCAAACGTGCCATCGAAGATCACTTTGATCGTTCCGTCGAGTTAGAAGAGAATTTAAAGGGAACAGGGAAAAGCCAAGTCCTCCATCAGATTCGACAGATTTCTAATCTCGCGAATTTCTGCTATGTCCGCCAGTCAGAGGCATTGGGTTTGGGACATGCCGTCTTGTGTGCCCAACACCTGATCGGAGACGAGCCATTCGCCGTGATTCTGGGGGACGAAATCATCGACGCCGACGTGCCGGGGCTCGCTCAACTCATCCACGTCTATAAGAAACGACACGGGGCAGTCCTGGGAGTTCAGGATGTTCCGAAAGCGGATGTCAGTCGATATGGCATCGTCACGCCGAAACGCCTCTCTCACGGGTTGCACCGAGTTGAGGATTTGGTTGAAAAACCGTCTCCCGCCGATGCACCGTCCACGCTTGCTGTGATCGGCCGCTATGTTCTTCCTCCGGAAATCTTTCCCATCCTGAGAAAAACAGCCCCGGGAAAGAACGGAGAAATTCAGTTGACCGATGCGCTCAAGACACTGGCAAAAAAATCTCCGATGTATGCGCTCGAGGTCGAGGGCCAGCGCCACGACGCTGGAGACAAGCTGGGCTTTTTGATCGCCACCGTGGAGTTTGCCTTAAAGAACCCGGCATTGGGAGCAGAGTTCCGCGACTACCTCTCGACCAGAACGCACACCACATCGAATAATCGTCGCGGATGATCCTGTCGGCCCTGATTGGGAGGCTGTCCCAAGGATCTCGGCACCACCGATTCTGCACGAGACCGTACGGTAAACGAAGTGTTCGCTCAGCGCATCGCGCAATCTCAATTGACTCATCTTTCTGAAAGTACCGTACGACAATATGAAGGAACAGATCGTTCCGACATGCGATAGCAGCAACCGCCTTCTGATCCATTGAACCGAAGTTCCATGTGTCGATAAACAGAACAGGCCCATAGACATGACCGACCTAAACGAGCAGGATATCCAGCCTCCCCAAAACATTGAGGTCCCCAGCCAGCTCCCGCTGTTGCCGGTCCGAGACATTGTCGTCTTTCCCTATATGGTCCTTCCCCTGTTCGTTGGACGCGACATGTCGATCAAAGCGATCGAAGCAGCCTTGGCCGGTAACCGGATGATTTTCCTTGCCACCCAAAAAGCGCTGGATGTCGAGAACCCAACCCCCAAGGACATCCACACCGTTGGGACCGTCGGCATCATCATGCGGATGCTGAAACTGCCGGATGAGCGCATCAAGATCTTGGTCCAAGGCATCGCGAAAGCCAAGATCAATAAATACATCCAAACCGATCCCTACTACTCCGTTCGAATCGACAAAGTTCCCGACACGAAACCAGCGGCCACACCACTGGAAGCCGAAGCCGTGATGCGGACCGTGAAGGAACAGATCGAGCGGATCGTCAGTCTAGGCAAAGTCCTGATCCCCGATGTCATGGTCGTCATCGAAAATCTCGAGGAACCGGGGCGCTTAGCCGACATGGTCGCCTCCAATCTTGGCCTCAAAGTCGACATAACCCAAGCCGCCTTAGAAATTGCCGACCCGATTCAACGACTTCGCCAGGTCAGCGATATTCTGGGAAAAGAAATTGAAGTCCTCTCCATGCAGCAGAAGATCCAGGCGCAAGCCAAAGGCGAGATGGACAAAACACAGCGCGAATACTTTCTCCGGGAACAGCTGAAGGCGATTCAGAAGGAGTTGGGTGAACTGGACGAACGAGCGGAAGAGATCACGGAATTCCGCAAACGTATCAAAGACGCCAAGATGCCCGAGAAGGTGCTGAAGGAAGCAGAAAAACAGCTCAAACGCCTCGAGAAAATGCATCCTGATACCGCTGAGTCCGCCACCGTCCGTACCTATCTGGAGTGGATGGTCGAGTTACCCTGGTCGAAGCGGTCGAAGGACAACCTTGAATTGAAAGCCGCGGCCAAGGTGCTGAACGAAGATCATTATGATCTTGAAAAGGTCAAAGAACGAATCCTGGAATATCTGGCAGTTCGAAAACTGAAAGAGAAAATGAAGGGACCGATCTTGTGCTTCGTCGGTCCGCCCGGAGTTGGCAAAACCTCGTTGGGCAAATCGATTGCCAAAGCCCTGGGTCGCGAATTTGTGCGGATCAGCTTGGGCGGTGTGCGGGATGAGGCAGAAATCCGCGGCCATCGCCGGACCTACGTCGGAGCATTGCCGGGCCGTATGATCCAAGGCATGAAACAGGCGGGAACCAGCAATCCCGTGTTCATGCTGGACGAGGTGGATAAGGTGGGAATGGATTTCCGAGGCGATCCTTCTGCCGCCTTACTGGAAGTGCTCGACCCCGAACAAAACACGGCCTTCACCGACCACTACCTCGGAGTCCCCTTCGACCTGACCGAAGTAATGTTCATCACTACGGCCAATTTGATCGATCCGATTCTGCCTGCACTGCGCGATCGGATGGAGGTCATTGAAATCCCAGGATACACGGAGGAGGAGAAACTCGGCATCGCCCAGCGCTACTTAATTCCGCGCCAACTCGACGAACACGGCATCACCAACAAACACGTGCAGCTCACGGAACCCGCCATCAGACAAATCATCTCGCACTACACCAGGGAAGCCGGAGTCAGAAATCTCGAGCGCGAGATCGCAAACGTCATGCGCAAGGTCGCCAAGAAAGTGGCCGAAGGCAAGGGGCAGGGATTCTCCATCGATCCATCAAATCTGAATAAATATCTCGGCGTCTCAAAGTACGTTCCGGAAGCTGAGCTCGAACAAGACGAGACCGGCGTCGCCACGGGTCTGGCCTGGACTGAGGCGGGTGGCGATGTGTTGTACATCGAGGCGACCGTCATGAAAGGCAAAGGCCAGTTGACCCTTACCGGACACCTCGGAGATGTGATGAAAGAGTCCGCCCAAGCGGCCCTCAGCTATGTCCGTTCGAGGGAGAAAAGCCTGAATATTGATCCCAGCATGTTCAGCAGACAAGATCTGCATATTCATGTCCCCGCCGGTGCGATTCCCAAGGATGGGCCTTCCGCCGGTATCACAATGGCCACGGCGATTGCCTCGGCGTTCTCGGGTATTCCCACGAGGCGGGATCTGGCCATGACGGGAGAGATTACCTTGCGAGGCCGGGTCCTTCCAATCGGAGGGTTGAAAGAAAAAATCCTGGCGGCCAAACGAGCCAAGCTGACGACCGTCATCCTGCCTCGCCGGAACAAGAAGGATCTCGAAGAAATCCCCAAGCACCTCCTGAAAGGCATCCAGCTGGCATTTGTCGATACCATGGATGACGTCATAAAGATCGCCCTCCGCCGACGCGGGAAGACGCCCCCGGCTTCAAACAAACAACCAGGCCATCCGGCACCAGCCCGGATCCGTCCCTTACGGTCAGGCAAAGGGCGGCGGTCGAACGAGCTCCCGGCCACGATGACGTCCGAGCGGCTCCCGGCACGTTCATAGGATCGCCTTGTGGCCACTCGCAAGGCCAAGTCAGTGATTCAAGAATTCCCTCTGATCCGAGGGCTCGCGCATCGGTTCGCTCGCTGCGCGCCGGGCCTTATCCAGGGCATCGGTGACGATGCCGCGGTCGTTGAACCCACCTCACGGTCCTGGTGGCATGTCACGACAGACCTGCTCGCGGAAGGCATCCATTTCAATTTCAAGTCTGCAACGCCAGAGTCCATCGGATATCGGGCCGCCATGGCCAACCTCAGCGATCTTGCCGCCATGGGGGCCACCCCGCGCTACTTGCTCATCTCGCTCGCCATCCCAAGGACACTGGCGTCATCACACATCTTCAAACTCTACAGCGGCCTGATGAACGCATGCCGACGTGATCGCGTCGCACTTATCGGTGGTGATACCTCCGCCTCCGAGGCTGGGCTCTTTCTCAACATCACGCTCATCGGCACCACTCCCACACGAAGAGCTCTCTTTCGTCACGGAGCTCAAGTCAATGACCTGATCTACGTCACCGGTACGCTCGGAGATTCTCTCGCAGGGCTTCGCCTCTTGATGCCGCTCCACAGGGCTCACCGCTCACGCAAGAACAGGCTAGCCCTCTCTGCCTCACATCAACGATTTCTGATCGACCGCCACCTGCACCCAACGGCGAGAGTGTCAGAAGGACAGTGGCTGAATCAGAAGCGGCTGGCCACTTCCGCCATCGATCTCTCCGATGGTCTATCGGGAGATCTTCGTCATCTCTGTGACGCGAGTCAGGTAGGCGCAGAGGTAGAACTCGAGAAACTTCCGATCTCGGCAGCCTGCCGGGCCTACGGCAAAGCAGCTGGCCGCTCACCGGTTCAGCTCGCGCTGAGCGGGGGCGAGGACTATGAACTCCTCTTCACCGCCGCTCCAGGCTCCCACAGTACGATTGAACAGCAGGCCCGCGCCCGCGGCTATCGCGTGGCCTGCATCGGGACGATTCGCTCGAAGCGATTTGGAATACGGATGTCATCCGGCGGGAAAAGGCAACTGCTGCCGGTCACCAGCTACGAGCATTTTCACTGATGTCCGAACTCAGCAACCAGCCGGTGAAACGCAGCCGATCCTTCCGTGCACTCTTACGCCAAGTCCTTCATCTACGGGAGTCTCCTCGCCGCACAGCTTTGGCCTTCGCCTTAGGCGTCTTTATTGCGTTTTCACCGGCGTATGGCCTGCATACGGCCATGGTGGCGCTGTGCACCTGGCTATTCGGTCTCAACTTTGTTGCATTGTTGGCCGGGGCGCTGATCAACAACCCCTGGACCATTATTCCGATCTTAGGCGCAACCTATTGGACCGGGGCGTTCCTGTTAGGACGCACCGATACACCGACCTTCGACTGGCACGACTTGAGCTTCGGCGGCATCTATGACCAAGTCCTCCCTTATGCCGGTCCGTTTGTGCTGGGAGGATTCATCCTTAGTATACTCGGCACCGTGATCTCATACCCCGCCGCGTATTTCTTTATTACGAAATACCGGCCTGAGTCGGCATCCGATCTGGCCAAACCATTGCCGCCCTCTGACCGGGTGGGCTAAGATATTCGCCAACTATGGAACCCGTTGACCGTCCTGATGCCCCCTACGATGGCTCCGCACTCATCGCCGATCCGATTCACAAGTACGTCACCTTTACCGTTCCATTTGCCAACCCCGACCCGCACGAACATACCGAGAAGGACCTGATCGATTCCCCCTGGATCCAACGACTGCGGTACATCTATCAGTTGCAAAGTGCCCGTTGGGTCTATCCGTCCGCCGAACACACCAGATTCGTCCATTCCTTAGGGACCATGCATGTGGCAGGACGATTCGCTCGACACTTGTACCCCTTTCTGAAAAACACCGTCAAAGACGTGCCCTCGGCCAACTATATTGAGGAGCTCTTGCGCATCACGGCTTTGGTACATGACATCGGACACGGGCCCTTCTGCCATTTCTTCGACGACAATTTTCTCCATGGATTCGGCCTGACCCATGAGCGATTGGGACAAATTATCATCCGAGACCATCTCGCCCCTTTGATTAAAAAGATCCGCCGGAGTCCTTCCGGCCCCTTCGCCAAAGGTGAAGAATTGAACCCGGACCAGATCGCCCATCTGATCCTCAAAGAAAAAGGCAAGGACAACTCCCGGCTCCCTCGCTGGCTGAATATGCTTCAACCAGTCATCTCCGGAAGCTACACCGGGGACAACTTGGACTACGTCTTGCGGGACTCTTATATGTGCGGCGTCGCGGTGGGACCGGTCGATCTCACACGGTTGATTCATTACACCATCGTGACGGAGAAGGGGTTCACCATTCATAAGACCGGGCTCCCCGCGCTCCAGATGTTCCTCAACACCCGGATGTATCTCTATTCAAATGTGTATTTCCATCGCACAACCAGATCCATCGATATTCACCTTCGCGATATTTTCGGAGACACGATGAAGCTCATCTGTCCTCGCGATCCGCGAAAGAATATGGGCGGCTACCAAACTCTGACCGATTGGTCGCTCTTGGAAGAGGTCCGAGGATGGGTGCAGAGTCGCAGCAAAACCCGCCGTCATTTGGGACAGGAATGGACGAGGATCCTCGACCGTGACGTCAAATGGAAGATGGCCTACAGTACGACCCTGAAAGAAAAGGGGCAGGAACGCGGGATGGCCTTCCCCAGCCATCGCCACTTTGAGCAGCAAATCATCAAGGAGTTACCGACTCGGCTGAAGCGATATCCGTTTCGAGTGGACATGGCCCTGTTGGATCCGCGGCCAGACCCGAAGGATTCACGGGGCAATCCCCTCTACGTCTATGATCCCGGCACAGGCCAGGTTTCAACCGAACTGCTGGAAGAGTGTTTGGATCTGCTGCCCACGCGACTGGTCCAGTTTCGGATTTACGCGCCGGACCATGCCCACGACGCCGCGCTCTCACAAGCCACCGCGACCGTGCTGAACAAAACACCGACCAGTTTAGAGTCACACTACTGAACGCTGTTCGTCGACCTGCGGGGAGTGGTGAGAGGCAGGGGCGATCAAGAACGCATGTGGCATAGCACACCTGTCCCTACGCCGCCATCTTGAGCGGAAGATTCTTCATCAATTGGGATTTCTTGCTTGTCATGAAGTCCCGCTGGGGCTCTAACGGAAAATGCGATCCGCGTTTCGACCGTGGGAACCGACGCTCGAACTGTTCGATGATCTCAAGCGCCTCTGCCTCCTCTCCTGCCCGAAGTAAGAGTTGTACGAGCCGGAGATACGCGGGGACAAGCAGCATGAGGTGCCGGACTTCCTTCGCTTCATTGACCACGTAGCGATAGCCCTCGATCGAGACCTCCGGACTGCCTCGTTCAGACACCATGGCCTCGATCAAATAGACCGACACTCGATCGGTTTCTGCGCTGATGCAACGCTCCCACTGCCCGTTCACCAACGCGCGGACTTCCTCGGCTGAGAGTTGGATCCCGCCTTTCTTGACGTTCTTGCGAAGATTTTCCAACACGCCTCTGGCCTCCAGCCACGCACCGTACAAGCCAAGCAGGACTCCATTGCAGGGAGTCGGACGAGTACAGTCCCCGGTGAGAGGAGAAAAGTGCTTCTTCGCTACGTGAGACGGCAAAAACACGCGACCATGCGCGGCCTCACAGACGTCGCACACATGATCGTCATCAGGGGCAACATAGATATACATTCGAGTGCCGGAGCGATCGAAGATATCCACGGCCAGGATGCGCCCGGACAGGATTTGCAGTTGGTAATACTGCCAGAGGACCAGTAGGCCAAGAATGGCCACCGCATAAACCGTCACGTCCGGAAACTCAAACCCGTCAAACATCATCGCGCTCCCACTTCGTTGTTTGAGATCAGCCCCAACCAGGATTGTCCGATGTGGAGTTCCTTCGAAATCTCTCGTTTCCTCTACACATACAA
>JAMXAU010000069.1 GCA_024281365.1 Nitrospira sp. | reverse complement strand
ATAGAGACGACATTCGGTAGTGCTGAGAGGTGATGGGACTTCAGCTTGGGCGGGAAAAGATGTTGGGCTGATAGGGAGAGTCTCGCGATCGTGATTATTTCAGCAGGTGATGCTGAACCGCGTAGCGCGCCAGATCGGCATTGGTCTTGAGATTCAGCTTCTCCAGAATCCGGGTTCGGTAGGTGCTGATGGTTTTGATGCTGAGGGAGAGTTGGTCGGCAATCTCCGTGATCGTACTGCCCCCGGCAATCAAGCGGAACACCTGATCCTCCCGATCAGACAACGAGCTGTGCAACGGTTGGTCGTGATCGCCGTGTTGATGAAGGTGCGATGCCAGGAGTTCAGCAGCCTTGGGTGTGATGTATTTCCCCCCGCGCGAGATCACCGTAATGGCCTGTACGAGTTCCTGCGGGGCGCTTTCCTTCGTGAGATAGCCCGCCCCACCGGCGCGCAATACGCGTACGGCAAACTGGTCCTCTGGGTGCACGCTCAAGACCATGACGGGAAGGTGGGGGAGAAGTCGCTTCAGTTCATGCAGCCCTTCCAACCCGCCGCGTCCTGGCATCGCGAGATCCAACACCACCACGTCCCACCGGAGTTTCTGCGCCTGCTCCAACAACTCAGGAACATTCGATGCCTCGCCGATCATGGCTCCGGGAAACGCATCGATGAGGATCTGTTGCAAGCCCCGACGGAGGTATGGATGGTCGTCTGCGAGTAAAATGTTAATCATCGTGTGTGGGAGAAAGTGGGATTTTCACGGTCACCGTTGTGCCTTCTCCTGAGGTGCCGTGAATGTCGAACGTCCCGCCCTGCTGTTGGGCGCGAAGGCGCATCCCCAATAGGCCGAATGCTTCTATCCCAGACTGCTCAGCAGCAGTAATACCTTTGCCGTTATCCTTGACGTGTAACATCACATGTTCACGAGTTTCCTCCAGTCTAATGTCGACCTCGGTAGCATGGGCGTGACGCACGACGTTCGTCAAGACCTCTTGGAGGATGCGGAAGAGCACCGTTGATTGCTCCGTGTCCACATGAATGTGATCCGGTGAAATGCTGGTCGTACAGGCAATCCCAGTCCGGTGATGAAAATCCTGGGCCTGCCATTCAATGGCCGCTTCCAGGCCGAGTTGATCCAACACACTTGGTCGTAAGGTCGTCGCGATCTCTCGCACCGAGTGAATGGTTGCGTCAACGAGTTTCAGCGACGTCGCTAACCTTAAAAGGACAGCCGATGGCTCGATCTGGCCCTGAGATTCAACCAGCTGTTTGTAGACCCACGAGATATCCAGTTTGAGACCCGTCAAGGCTTGTCCCAGGACATCATGCACCTCCAGTGCTATTCGTCCTCGTTCTTCTTCTCGCACCGATTCCAACCGCACGGCGAGAGCAGCCAGTTGGTTGCGAGAGGCAAGCAGCGCCTCTTCTCCGCGTTTCCGATCGGTGATGTCCATAGAATAGCCCACGATGCTGATTGGATCACCACTATCATCTCGGAGCAAGGTCAGCGAGAGTTGCGCGAACCGGAGTGTCCCGGACTTGGTGCGTCTCCGAATTTCGACCTGGTGAGTTCCCTTGGCTATGACAGGAGCCAGCACACGCTGTTCCAGGAACTCGCGGTCCTCTTCCGGGTACACGAAGGAGATGTGTTTGCCGAGCGCTTCGGTTGCCGCATAACCAAGTAATTGCTCTGCCCCATGATTCCAGCTCGTGACGTAGCCATTCAGATCCACCGTGATCACCGATTCTTGGATTTGATTGATGATCTCCGCTTGCCTGCGAATCAATTCGTTGGCCTGCCGTTCTCCCGTGACGTCGGCCCAGAGACCGATGAGTTCCTGTGGGCCTCCATCCGGCTGCCGGACCAGCATCGCTTGGTCACGGAACCAGCGATACTCGCCGTCTTGTCTCTGCCAACGGTACTCCGTCGCCAGTGCATCGGTTTCGGACAGGGCGTTGAACTTCCTGAGAGTCTTGTCTTGATCGTGAGGATGAAGCCGCGATGCCCAGAGCGTTGAGTCATCCAGAAAGCGTTGTGCAGGAAACCCTGTCACCCGCTCGATGTTCTCACTCACCCACAAGGCTCCA
Source organism: Nitrospira sp. (assembly GCA_024281365.1). Lineage (GTDB taxonomy): Bacteria > Nitrospirota > Nitrospiria > Nitrospirales > Nitrospiraceae > Nitrospira_D. Next base: position 11,472 of record JAMXAU010000069.1, on the reverse strand, counting down.
TAGTCCCCAGAACCTTTCGCAGAGTACAGCACGATGGGGAGACCGCGCAAAATCAAAGCTTGCCGGGCTTGGCCCTTCATCACAGCCTGTTCAGCTTGGCGGCGCTTTGAGAGATCGTAAAAGATCATCCATCCCCCCGCGAGAGCCAGAACAATGGTTCCAAACGTTCCGCCGATAATGAACGCATGGGTGAACGATGCCGCTCCGTCGGCCTGCCTCGAGCCCAGGTGATTCGCTGACTTGCTCCTGTTCCCTCATCGCATGCAGCAAGGTGAGGATCTGGTCCATGGTCTCTTCTCGGCACGCTGCTGCACTCGCTGCTGGTCCGGTCCAAGCCTGCGGCATTTCGTAAGTCGATGGTGGTGGCGAGTTGTCTCATTCTCAGATCGATCAGACGACTCAAAACCTGCAGGTGTTGTTGCTGTGTTTGATCATCCGACGTGAGCGCCGTGAGGCAGCGCAGCACTCAGGCGATGCTGTGACGCTTGCAAGAAGATTGCAAGAATTGATTGTCGCCACTCAAGCGGTCAGTACGCTGTTTATCTTCTATATCTTCATCTGGTACGGTCGGCGATAAATCATTTCCGCACTTGATGCGTTTGCGCGACCCGAACTTCGCGATTCATGAGGTCATTTGTGTTGCGGTCGGAGATATACCCATTCCAAGCAGCAGGGAGATGACGGGCACAGAGGACGACCGCAACTTTTCTCAAGTGAAATGTGAGGCTGGCATTCAAACATCGTGGATTGTTCCATGCCATGTAGAGCGGGGAGGAGAGGTGTGGCTCCGGTTCCACACGGCGCAATACCGGAGGCTGGTCATGTGGTAAGCTTCATGTGTTCAGTACCCTGCAGAGCTGGAACTTGATCCGATTGCCGAATGAGCCCAGACGGAATTGCTGGTCTATAGGTCGTTCCAACTGGGTGTTTTCGAGCTTCATTAAGTGTTCGAGGTGCCGAAGCAGCTCTTGTTGTGTGTGGTAGTGTGAACTGGCAACGACTCATCGGCCATTGGTATCGGTGGTCCCATCACACAGTGCACGACATTCGTCCGAAGGGAATGAGTACCATACATAACATCACTCTCGGGCATGATGGCAGGCTCACCAATGGTTGAGGGATTACCCGCACCTGAAGGCGTCTTCCCATGTCGTTCGTCTCTGTCTCAAGCGCATCAGTGATGTTCTTCGATTGTTTGCACCAATCTTAAGGAGTTGGGGATTGACCTCGAAGCCGAAGATTTCTTTATGGCTCTTAGGAAAGGATGGTATGGCCCAGTGGCTACAGGGTACAGGAACGAAAACGAGTCGGAGTGTCGCGTGGCTTGATGATGCTCTGCGACATCTGTTACGCCCAGGTCATTGCGGACAAGCTCACGGACGAAAAGAATTTCGTCGCCGACGCGGATACGCTCTTCGACACCATCTGCTGCGGCTGCACCGACATCAATCGCCCTCTCATGAACAATATGGCGGGGAGCAGATGGGTTATGGTGAAGCGTGGTCGTGAAGCAGGGATGGCGAATGGCAATAATGACTAACAGTACACATGCAGCGCATGCGCGTCAGGACAGCCTCGACCACCCGTCCACACGTTTTGGGCTTATGCCAACTCTGTACCGGGGTCGCCTGCCAACGGGAAAATATATGTTGGGCAAGACCGAACCGGCAGCGTGAATTACTTCGGTAGCGCCGACGGGGCAAGCCTCGCAAAAGGACTTCTCCTTGGAGCAACGACGAGATTCACGGTTCGGAAAGGGATGCTCTGGGAATTGCTCACAGCCTGCCGTGAAGAAGTCACAGCAAAGGAAATTGAGTTCATTCGCCTGTTGCGCTCAAACGACCCAGCGATTGGTTACAATCAAGTGGCCGAAATCATGATAGATGGGCGAGCCTTCGTAGAGTAGGAGAAATTTACCGCTCCTTACATTCCTTCCCATTAAAGTACATGCAGGTGGGGAATTCGCCGGATTTGACTTTCCAGGTTTTGATTCAGGGCAGTTCCTAACCGCGCATCTCCACCACGAAATCCACGAGGCCGGAAATTGGGAAGCTCTCCATATGTGGTTCGCGCGTGCGGACTTCAATCTGAGACACCGTGACTTGGTTGAGATGAGGATCTGACTTGTGTATAGATGTAAATCACGGGGCTATAAAAACTACGGTCTTCGGCAAGGGCCGGGATAGCCCATAACATGAGCAGCAGCACGAACAACGAGAGGGACTGTTTCAATAGTTTCATGAGCGATGCTCCTCGTCTAAACGCTAGCTGTATGTTGATAAACCCGACGGTGCCTCCACAAAAGAATCAGTGCATATGGTGGCGGACCAGATTTGGATGCTCCGGAGGCTGTTCAGAAAGGCCGTCCAGCAAGGCCGCAGCGAGTGAAGAGGCGAATCGTACTCTGTCTCGTACGTTGAGCCTCTGAGCGACGAGAGAACGCAGCTGGAGGCCTTTATCAACAGCCTACTGGAGGAACATTAGTATATTCGGAGAGAGATGTGAAACTGAAAAATTTTGCTCAGTTGATGATGATTTCAGCGGGTGTGACGTGACCGGATTTGATCCAGTAGGTCTTCACATCCGGTTCTGCGCTCATGAGCGAGACAATGAGGTAAGAGGGGAGAGGGAGATTGATCTTAGGCCAAATTTCTTCGTAGTCGGTGGCAATCTTGATGTCGGTGACAGAGGGACGGGCTGGATCGTGTGGGTGTGAGTGATATACCACTTGGAGATCGAGTCCGTTGTTGCGCATATCTTTTTTCGCGGTTGAGAAGTCCTGCATGTCCATCACGAAGGCAATCTCTGCTCGCTCTTCAGGAGAGAGGCGCTCCAAATGCGCCGCTTTTGCTGAATCGAACGACGAGAGGTTTTGTGCGCCCTCCATCGCGACGATGTTCTTGATGCGATAGAGACGGCTGACCACGCCGTTATTTCCAGCCAGGAGTCCGCAACATTCGTACGGAGTCAGTTCCTTCGCATGGGCGATGATGTCATCAAGGATTGCTTTGGGAATGACGAGGTCTGTCACGATTAATTGAACCTGAAGGAGCCAATATAGCCAGGACTCGACATGGGATGAATCCGAAAGATGGTCAAAACAGTTGTCCAGCGAGGCCGCAGTGAGCGAGGGGCCGAGGCGTACATTCGGAGGTACGTTGAGGGTCGGAGCGACACGAGAACGAAGCTGGCAGACGTTTTCAGCATCTTGCTAAATGGTGCAGCTGACCGTGTAGTCCAGACTGAGATCCTTAATTTTTGGATTTGGGCCGCAGAGAGGACAGGCCGGATCTTTGGGGCGACTGACTTTGCGGAATTTCATATCGAGCGCGTCGTAGATCACAAGCTTGTCCGCGATGGTTTCGCCGATCCCGAGAATTTCCTTGATCGCTTCCGAGGCCTGGAGGATGCCCATCGTACCGGCTAAGACGCCCAGGACACCGGCTTCTTGGCAATTCGGGACCAGCCCAGCCGGAGGTGGCTCGGGATAGAGGCAGCGGTAGCAGGGATAGCCTTGATGCGGCTTGATCGCCGTGAGCTGACCTTCGAACCGGAACATGCTGGCGGAGATCAGCGTTTTCTTCGCGAAGAAGCAGGCGTCGTTGACCAAGAAGCGAGTCGTGAAATTATCCGAGCCATCGAGCACGATATCGTATTGCGAGACAAGCGGGATGATATTGTCGGCATCGACCAGCTGGTGATACGCGTTGACGGTAATTTCCGGATTGATGGCCGAGAGCGTCTGCTTGCCGGACTCGACCTTCGGTTTTCCAAGTGTGGCAGTCGAGTGCATGATCTGTCGTTGGAGGTTTGACAGGTCAACCACATCGCCATCGACCAAGCCGATCGTGCCGACACCGGCCGCAGCGAGATAGAGACCAGCCGGCGATCCCAAACCACCGGCACCGATCAACAAGACCTTGGCCCGCTTCAGCTTCAGTTGGCCCTTGCCACCCACATCCTGAAGGATGATGTGTCGGCTGTACCGTTGAATTTCTGATTCAGAGAGTTGCATGCTTAGTCTGTTAAAGGTAAGAAGTGAAAAGTGAAAGGTTGCATCGAAATCTGAACGTTACCTTTTACTTCTTACTTCTCACGGTTTACTAGTCTTTATTCAACGACATTCAATTCAATCGGATCGACGCTGCAGCCTTTCTTGCGCAGGCCTTCGAGTGCGCGCTCGATCTCTGCTGTGTCACCTGTAAATTCGACATCCGCCCAGCCCGTCGTGTCGCGTACATCGGCTCGTCTGACGTCGGTGACGACGTTGTACTCGCGGCCAATCTGATAGATGATCGGCTGTCGAATCCCCTCTTCAGGAAAGCGAATATGGAACCGCAAATGCGCCATGATTACCCTCCCGCGATCGCCGGCACGATCGAGACTTCGTCGCCGGTTTTCAAGGCGGTATCTTTGCCTTTGAGGAAACGGATGTCTTCCTCGTTGACGTAGATGTTGACGAACCGGCGCAGCTCTCCGCTGTCGTCGCAGAGGCGAGCTTTGATGCCGGGATAGGAGGATTCCAGCGAATTGACCAGATCGGTGATCGAACCGGCTGCGACGTCGACCTCCCCTTGGTTCTTGGTCAACGGTCTCAGCGGAGTTGGAATACGGACTTTAATCATGAATCACCACCACCATTTTTGCCGAGTTTGAAGTTTTTCTCAAAGGCGACGAGACTGGGTTGAATGCGGGTCGGCCGACCGACGGCATCGATCACCGCTTCCTGCGTCTTTAACCCATTGCCCGTAATATAGGCGACCGTCACCTCGTTTTTCTTGATGATCCCTTGCTTGACCAGCTTCTTGAGCACGCCGATCGTGACCCCACCGGCTGTTTCCGCGAAGATGCCTTCGGTTTGGGCCAGCAGTTGGATGCCTTCCACTACTTCCTCATCCGTCACCATGTCCATGGCCCCTTTGCTCTCAGCTGTAGCCTTAAGCGCGTAATAGCCGTCCGCCGGGTTGCCGATCGCGAGCGATTTGGCGATCGTCTTTGGTTTGACCGGCTTGAAAAAGTCGCGTCCGGCCTTAAAGGCTGTCGAAATCGGTGAACAGCCTTCGGCCTGGGCCCCGTTGATCTTGGTGCGTACTTCGTCGATCAATCCGACATACTTCATTTCATGAAGGCCCTTCCAGATCTTGGTAAGGAGCGAGCCTGAGGCCATCGGGATCACAACTTGGTCGGGGGTTTTCCAGCCCAATTGCTCGACCGTTTCAAAGGCCAGCGTCTTGGAGCCTTCGGCATAATAGGGACGGATATTGATGTTCACGAACGCCCAGCCATGTTCGCCTGCGATCTCACTGCATAGCCGGTTCACATCATCGTAGTTCCCTTCTACTTCCACAACGTGCGGCTTATAGATCAGGTTACCGAGCACTTTGGCGGCTTCCAGATCGCCGGGAATGAAGACGTAACAATGCAGATTCGCGGAGGCCGCATGGGCCGACACGGAGTTGGCTAAGTTGCCGGTCGAGGCACAGGCCACGGTTTCAAAGCCGAGCTCACGCGCCCTCGTCAGGGCAACGGCCACGACCCGATCTTTAAATGACAGGGTCGGATGATTGACGGTGTCGTTTTTAATGTAGAGCTCGTCGATGCCGAGATACGCACCGAGGTTCTTCGCCCGGACCAATGGGGTGAATCCCGCATGCGGACCCACGAAGTTGGTACCTTCGACCGGTAACAGGTAGCGCTTTCATCTTGCTCATCGTGGTACCACCTTCTCAAATCTTATGCAGAGGGACGCACGGCACATCCCGCATAAGGATCCCCATCGTCAAACAGCTCGGTAATCGTCGGATGTTCTCCGCAAAGAGCACAATTCGGATTGCGGCGGACTTTGATTTCTCGGAACTGCGTCTTCTTGGCATCGAAGTCCAGCATACGGTCGGTCAACGGCCGTCCAATGCCGAGGACCAGCTTCAAGGCTTCCGTGGCCTGGATTGTCCCGATAATGCCCGCCAAGACACCAATCACGCCGGCTTCCTGGCAGGAGGCGACAAGACCCGGCGGCGGAGGCGCTTTGAACACGCAGCGATAGCAGGCTGACTTCTTCGGGATGATGGTCGTGACACGTCCGTCGAATCGGAGAATGCCGCCATGCACCAATGGTTTGTTCGCGAAGAAGGAGGCATCGTTGATCAGAAACTTCGCAGGAAAGTTGTCGACGCCGTCGATGATGACATCGTAGTCGTTGAAGATCTTGAGCGCGTTGCCGGCGGTGAGGCGTTCCTCATACATCGAGACGTTCACATCAGGGTTCAATGCCTGGATTTTTTCTTTTCCCGAAAGTACCTTGGGGCGTCCTACGTCGGGAGTATGGTGCAGCACCTGGCGTTGCAAGTTGGTGAGGTCCACGACATCGCTGTCGATCAGTCCGATCGTCCCGACGCCTGCGGCAGCCAAATACAACGCCGCTGGAGAACCGAGCCCACCGGCACCGACGAGCAGAATGCGAGACTTGGCAATCTTCTTCTGTCCCTTGCCGCCGACTTCGGGCAACAGGATGTGCCGGCTGTAGCGGTTGATCTGTTCTTCGGTGAATTCCATGACGTTCAGTTAAAAGTGAAAAGTAAAAGATGAAATGGAAGACCCCTTACACCTGAGAACTTCTCACTTCTTACTTTTTACATTTCGCTAGATATTAAAATATTTCTCAATGCTGATATAGCGTTCGCCGGTGTCACACAGGATGGTGACGACGTTTTTCCCGGATCCCAGTTCATCGGCGATTTTCTGCGCCGCGAAGACATTGGCGCCGGCCGAGATGCCCACCAGCAGGCCTTCTTTTTTCGAGAGCTGTTTGGCGGTCTGATAGGCCTCGTCATCCGTGACGGTGACCACGCGGTCGAGAATCTTTCGGTTGAGGACCTTGGGAACAAAGCCGGCTCCGATCCCTTGAATCTTATGCGGTCCCGGATCGCCGCCGGACAACACTGGTGACGTCGCTGGTTCCACGGCAATGACTTTGACCTGTGGGTTCTTTTCTTTCAAGAATTCGCCGCATCCGGTAATGGTCCCGCCCGTACCGACTGCGGCTACGAACGCGTCGATCTTTCCTTCAAGTGCGTCCCAGATCTCCACCGCCGTTGTCATTTTGTGCATCGCCGGGTTGGCCGGGTTCGAGAATTGATCCGGCATGAAATACGACGGATTCTGGGCCAAGATGCTTTCCGCTTCCTTGATCGACCCTTTCATTCCTTCCCAGGCCGGTGTCAGGACAAGCTGTGCGCCATACGACGACAACAAGCTGGCCCGCTCCATACTCATACTTTCCGGCATGACAAGGATCAACTTGTATCCGCGCACCGCTGCGACGAGGGCCAGTCCGATCCCGGTGTTGCCGCTGGTCGGTTCCACGATGGTTCCGCCGGGTTTGAGTTTCCCTTGCCGCTCCGCCTCATTGATCATGTTGAGGCAGATCCGGTCCTTGACGCTGCCTCCGGGATTGAAAAATTCGACTTTCCCGTAGATCGTGGCGGAACCCTCTTTTGACAAACGGTTCAATCGCACGAGCGGAGTTTTGCCGATCAGTGCCGTAATATCGTGGTGTAAGGTCGTGCTCACCGACCGCCTCCCATGTAGAAGAGGAACTCGACATGGTCCCCTTCATTCAGGTGAGTCGTGGCCAGATGGTCACGATCCAGGACTTTGTCGTTCACCTCGACGGCGACCATCTGCGGTTCGATGTTCTTGGTCTTGAGTAAATCGAGGACGGTTCCGCCCGTGACTTCTTCAGGTTTTCCATTGATTTTGACCTGCACGGATTCTCCCAAGTTGGCTTAGAGATTAAAGAATTTCGAAAATAACAAAGGCAGGCGCTGCTTGTCAAGGCTGCGTCATGCCTATGAGAGACCGGAACCAGCCAAAGGATTCACCGCCTGCTGCCTGGCCGGTGAGCAGGAGGAGATTCTCACTGAGAGGATTGCTTGACTTTAGATCCGCCTCATCGCCACTATGCCGAGGATTAGGGAATGCCGGGATGTGGAAAAAGAATTTTCTGTTTCGTGCCGCAGAGTCAACGCCACTCGCCGAGTCTGAGAACGAGCTGTTCCACGATACGGAACCGGCACTGGACAGCGCCGGTCTCGTGCTGGACAAGTTTCTCTCGGTATGGGTGCAGGGTGACGGGACCGAAGAGCAGCCGTCGGCCTATACGAGCCTCTATGTGCGAACCGCGATGCTGGATGTGAAGAAACACATCAGTCTTCTACAGCCGCTTCAAGGGCGCTCCCATCAGATCAAGCAATTGCTCACGCCGGATCAAAAACAGTTTCTTCGACAATGGCTTCAGGTCCAAGCCCCACAGGCCTGGGAGTCATCGGACGATCACTTCCGCGACCTCTTTGATCTGGAATGATTCGGCGGTCACCGTTCCCTTCACTCACGTGGTGTTGCCGGCTGGTCACGATCTGGCTATTGGCTACTGTTCTGCTTGGGCCAGGTGGAACGGTTTCAGCTGGATCAATCGAGGTCTGGTATGGCCCTGAGGATCGCCCACTTGAACATCTTGTGCGGGTCTACGATCGTGCCAAACGATATATCTTTGTCGCGAGTTATGGGTTCACATCGCCGCTTTCGGTAAAGGCATTGGTGGAGGCGACAAGACGAGGTGTTGACGTTCGGATCCTGACGGATCGAGAACGTCTCAACGATCCGAAACAACGGGCGGCTCTCTCTGCGTTGCGTGAGGCCGGGATCCCAATCAAGACCAATCAACACGACAGCCTCATGCATCTGAAGCAGGTCGTGGTCGATGATGAGGTCAATACGAGCGGTTCGATGAATCAGACGACAAGTGGCAATCAGTACAACGACGAACGCCTGGACATTATCAGAGACCATACCATCACCGTGAAGGCCCGGGAAAAGTTTCTTTCTTTGTGGAAAGACCAGGAACGATTCCGGGAGTGGAAATAGCAGGAACGTTGGCGGTAAGGTGGCTCCGTATCTGCGGCGCTGAGGAACTATGGTCGAAGAAACCGACATTGCGGTTGTGGGAGCCGGGGGCGGCGGAGCTGTGCTGGCCCTTGCCCTGGCGCAGAAGGGGATCAAGACAATCGTCTTGGAGCAGGCACCGGGCCCGCCGAAGGGATTACGAGGAGAAATTCTCCAGCCGAACGGGCAACAAGTACTCGATCGTTTGGGACTGCTGACTAAGCTGCCGGGATCTTCCACGCGGACGGTGCATCAGTTTCATTTCTGCCGGGTGGGTGGTCAACGGCTTTGCACCATTGACTATCGCGACTTGCCGCCTCCGTATAATCGGGCGGTGGTGACCCTGCCGAATGTGGCGCACCATGCCATTGTGGACGCAGTCGAGCGAGAACCCTCGGTCTCCTTACGGTATCGAGCGACCTTTACCGGCTTACTTCGTGAAAAGGAACGTGTGGTTGGCTTGACTGCCAAGCAGGGAGACCAGGAGCGGACGATCAAGGCGAAGGTGGTGGTGGGGGCCGATGGAGCCTTCTCGAAAGTCCGCGAGGCGTTGCAGATTCCGGCTGATCTCTACCTCTACCCGCAGGGGTACTTGATCGCGCTGTTGGACGCGGCAATTCCCATGAGTGAGGCGAAATATTTCGTAGGCAAGCGAACGATTCTTGGTTTGTTTCCTGCCGCCGGAGATAAGATCTATGCGTTCTACATGATCAAGACCGGTTCGTATGACCAGGTCAAAGCGCAAGGCCTCTCCACTCTGCAGAATGCGTGGATCGCGATCGATCCATCGAGTGAGCCGATATTTCGGACCTTGATCGATTGGAAGCAAACGGCCTTTTTACCGACCGGGCGGGTTCGTACGCCCACATGGGTTGCCGATGGAGCGGTCTTGATCGGAGATGCCGCGCATGCCATGAATCCGCATGCCTCGCAGGGCCGTATGCAGGCGATGGTCGATGCGATGACGTTGGCCGACCTGTTACCGGAATGTCTCGCGACGAACGACTATGCTGCCGCTACGCTCAAGCGCTATGAAGATTCACGACGACCTCACGTTGCGATGCTGCAAAAGCTGGCTGATGAGCAGGTGCTCTTTTGGAATACGGCCAATCCACTCATCGGCTTTCTTCGGGATCGTGTCTTCAGCACCCTGGACCGCAATGCGCGCCTTCGCTATCGGGTGTTGTCCACGACTGCGGGGTTTCGCAAGGATCCTCCGTTCGGCATGCTGGACCGCCTGATGGCGGCCGGATTTCTGCCGGATCCTTCGGCCCGTGATATGGCAGCAGGAGGCATCCGGTAAAGACATGCAGTCGGTTGATTGGACCATCGATGGATTGCCGGAGGAGACGCAAAAGCTCCTACGCAGCTATGTGAAGGATGTGACCAAGGTCTATGGATCTGAACTGGAAGGCATCATCCTCTATGGCAGCGCGGTGCGAGGGGAGTTTCTCCCGGGGCGCTCCAATCTCAATCTCCTCTTGGTGATGTCGTCCTATGACCTGGCAACATTGAAACGGTATGACGGTCTTCACAAACGCTGGAGTAAGGACCAAGTGGTCGTGCCCTTGTTCTTAACGGTCGACGACATCCAATCCTCCTCCATGGCGTTCCCGCTGGAGTATCAAGACATCCATGATTGCCGGCGGTTGCTGTGGGGGCAAGATCCCTTCGTGGGGCTCAAGATCGATACTCGTTACTTGGCCGCTGAAGTGCTTCAGGCCTTGCGTGGAAATCTGCTTCGGCTCCGGCAGCGCTTGGTGGAAGGCCGAAGCACGGAAGAGGCCATCACCATTCTCTTGGCACTCTCGATCACCGCGCTCCTTCCGGCCCTGCGTGGCGTGCAGCGGTTGCTCGACCGACCGGTTCTCGCCCACGCGGAGCCGCTGTTGAACGATCTTGAGGTTGCTCTCGCGGTGGATTTGACTGGTCTCCGCGATGCCCTGCTTCTCAAACGGGGGCAGATTTCTCCGGGCCAGAAGGAAACTCCGCGACTCATGGATCGTTACCTCGAAGGCCTGACTCGACTGGTCACAGCCGCAGAGGCTCGGATCACATGATCAGGTCACTGTCGAAGGCAGCATGGCTTGGGATTGCGTGGTCGAGCGTGCTCGTCGGGCTTGTCACACCGCTCGCTCATGCCGCACTCTATGATCGATCGAAGGAGCGGGTTCCGCTTCCGAGCCCAATCGGTTATGTCAGCGATCACGCGCAAGTCGTCGAACGGGAGTGGAAGGACCGTATCCGATCCGTCTGCACCGATCTTGAAAAGAAGAGCGGCGTCGAGATGGTGATCGTGACGGTCCCGAGTATCAAGCCGTATCCTTCGGCGAAGGAATATGCGGATGCCCTGTACGCAAAGTGGCAAATCGGTTCGACACAGCAGGAGCATGGGCTGATGGTGTTGGTGGCGGTGCAGGAGCGCCAGGCGGCGATGACCTTGGGGCGCCAAATGTTGCCGGCGGTCACTCCGGAAATTCGGCATGAAGTGAGTCGTCGGTATCTTCAGCCTGCGATCGAACGGGGCCATTT
>JAMXAU010000068.1 GCA_024281365.1 Nitrospira sp. | reverse complement strand
GCGACAGGCTTGCCCACGTCGCCGAAGGCGATCGTGCCGATGTGAACCAAGCCGTCACGGCAGCGAGAACAGCTTTCGAGAACGGTCCCTGGCGGAAGCTCACCGCCTCTGAACGTGGACGGCTGATCTGGAAACTGGCCGACTTGATTGAAGCCCATGCCGAAGAATTCGCCCAACTCGAGTCACTGGACAATGGGAAACCAGTCGGCGTGGCCAGAGTAGCAGATGTCCCCTTGGCCATCGATCTGTTCCGCTACATGGCCGGTTGGGCGACCAAGATCGAAGGCAATACGATTCCGATCTCAGTCCCCTACACTCCGGGAGCTCAGTACCTGGCCTACACCCTCCGCGAGCCGGTGGGTGTCGTGGCTCAGGTCATCCCCTGGAATTTTCCGCTGCTCATGGCAGCGTGGAAACTCGGACCGGCCCTGGCCGCCGGTTGCACCGTGGTCTTGAAACCGGCCGAGCAGACGCCGCTCTCTGCCTTGCGGCTGGGCGAACTGATTTGTGAAGCAGGCTTCCCGGACGGCGTCGTGAACATCGTCCCTGGGTTCGGCGAAACCGCGGGCGCAGCACTGGCCGCTCACCCGGATGTCGACAAAGTGGCCTTCACCGGCTCCACAGAGGTAGGCAAGCTCATCCTCGGCGCAGCGGTCGGAAATCTAAAAAAAGTGTCGTTAGAGTTAGGAGGGAAGTCACCGAATATCGTCTGCAAGGACGCCGATGTCGAGGCCAGCATCCCAGGAGTATCCAGCGCGATTTTTTTCAACCATGGCCAATGTTGTTGTGCAGGCTCCCGCTTGTTCATCGAAAAAAGCATCTTCGACAAAGTCGTCGAAGGAGTGGCAGCAGACGCGAAGAAGATTAAGGTCGGACCAGGAATGGATCCCACGACTCAAATGGGGCCACTCGTCTCGGATGAACAACAGCGGCGCGTGCTCAGCTATCTGGAATCCGGGTTTTCCCAAGGTGCGAAGGCGGTGGTGGGCGGACGCAAACTCGGCGACAAGGGCTACTTTGTCGAGCCGACCGTTCTCGTCGATACCAAACAAGACATGAAGGTCATGCAGGAGGAAATCTTCGGTCCGGTGGTCTGCGCGATGCCCTTCACGGATGTCGAGGAGGTCTTACCGGCAGCGAATAACTCCATCTACGGACTAGCAGCGGCGGTGTGGACCCGCGATATCGGTAAGGCCCACCGCATCGCGGCGGAACTGCGAGCCGGCACGGTGTGGATCAACTGTTACAACATCCTCGACGCCGCCTTGCCCTTCGGCGGCTACAAACAATCAGGCTGGGGACGAGAAATGGGACACGACGCGCTGGAACTCTACACCGAGGTCAAAGCCGTTACCGTGCGGCTGTGAACAGTTAAAAAGCTTTCGGAGCCCCGCGCAAGGGCATCCTTTATCGCTGCGGAGGCAGTATGCGGGATGCCATGCCAACTGTCTCCCGGACTTGCGTGGAACTCTCACGCGCCGTTAGGGGCCGCGTCTCACCACACCGGGCCACCGATCTTTTCGGCTTCATAGTAGTTGTTCTCGCCTTCGTCGACATGCGTACGGATCATACGAAAGCCTAGGTGTTGGAGAGCCCGCGTGTACGCGATTCGACCGAGTGACCAGCATTCGAGACCGGTTGTGACATCCTGCCAGGTTCCGGTTTCGACAGGCGCCGTGAAGAGAAACCGCCCTCGTGGCTCGAGAATCTCCGAGATCCGATGAAGGAGGGCCAACTGCTCGTCCTCCCGAAGAAAAGACACGAGACCAATCGAGAGCACCGCCTCGAATGTCCGCCCAAAATAGTTACTCTCCAGAGCCGACGCGCATTGCGTGGGAATTGTGGGGAAACGCAATCGAAATTGTCTCAGTAATGTGGGTGAGGTATCGATCGCCCATACGGCGAGCCCAGCCTCCACGAGGACCTGCGTAATGGGATACCCTCCGCCGCAGGCGATTTCGACGACGGGAGTCCCAAACGGGAGCGATCGTGCCCAACGCTCAACGAGCTCGACTCCGACACGGGATTGATCTCGATCGTCAAGATACTTCAGTGCTTGCATTTCGTAGAAACGGCCCGCATCGATCATACGGCAACTTCCTCCAATAAGGAATCATGGGTCAAACTGAGAGTCCCCCGGCTAGCTGCCATTACTCTCATCCACACGATTCGGAAATGAGACTTCCAAGATCAGACATCCCACATCCGTTTGAATGGGCCATGCGGCTCACCAGGAAAGCGACTTGCGCAATGGCCGGTCTCCAGCCGGAGCCAAATACGTCGTCATGCAGACGTCCGCTCACAATGAAATTTCCTCTGAATAGGGATGTGATTTCCCTCCAACGCGTGACGTATCGGTATCTGTGAGAAAGCCTGTCAACCTGGTGTATTCCTCAGTTTACAGGTCGATGCTGAGTGTCAATTCCTCAGCCATCCCTTCCAGACCAGGGATAGGTAGCCTCCGTTCTCAATTCGCAGCGTGCAGAGGATTCCAGTCAGTCATCGGTGGTTTCAGCATTGGTAAACTCCGAGGTACGAACTGAACGGCTAGCTGAAAATCATCGAGCCGCTTCACCGACACCGGGTTGCCGAGCACTCCACTGAATCCGTCCCGTAGGCCTTAGTAGTGAACGTCGGCTCCATGGAGTGGCAGCTGCCTATATGTGGAGAAGAGACTCACACCATGGATGATAGCTAGATGTTGCACCGGCAACACAAGCTACTCTCTTCGGTGTACGCACACAAGTCTAGATAGCAGATCCGAAGCACGACAGGAATAAGATCAGGCCCTTGAATAGTCTCAACGGTATCGAAATGAAACAGTGCTGCGCATGATCGGCCTATTGATGGCCGATTTGTCCGTGAATAAGGCCGGATTTCAATCCGGCCCATCGGGTGACTCTATTCGGTTGATGCAGTGAGAGAAAAAAGTGAGCCGAGGCTCTATTCCGTCATGGCCTGGAGCGAGATCCATCGGCTACGTGAGACCTGCGCACCACGCTGCAGCTCGTAGAGCACGGTATGAATTTCATGGTGATAGTCAGCGATTGCGCGGTCCTCAAGAAGTGGTGGGAAGTAGGGAAACAGCTTCAGCGTGAAAGCCAGCAACGGGGACACCAGGACTTCTGCTGCAATTCGCAACATCTCAATGAACACAGCACGGCGAAACTCATAGGAGAGAAATGATTGAGTACAAGAATAAGAACTGCGAGCACAGGGCGAGCTTGAACTGTGCATCAAGGTTTCATCGTTGACGAGTCCAAACGTACGCAGTAGCCTTATACCCTTGAGCATGATGCTTCACATCGCTCGTGCAGACACCCATGATGCGAGGCCATCGCCACAATGGTGGGAACTCTTGCATGGCATCATGGCGGCGGTGAACGACAGTCTTTGGGTTTGATCATGCCGACACGGTTGATCGCGCTCGTGCGTGGATAAAGAAAGACCTTTATACCGTTCTGACGCGACACTAGACTCCAAGCCGGTTGGGATCCTGGCTTTGTATGAAAGCTATGCCCTGTATACCGAAGGCGTATGGACGATCCGGAATTCTATGTCCGGTCAGCGTACCGCTGGCAGGGGATCGGATCAGCATTGCTGGTTGAAGCCAAGGCGATCGGTCATCAACGCAGGTGGAAACGCCTCGAAGTGACTACACCACCTTTACCGCAGTTCGATCGGACGCTGAGCTTCTATGAACGAAACGGGTTCACCATCTCGGGCGGACGGAAGTTGAAACTGATCTTATGACGAAGCCGGTGATTCAGCTGGAAAGTACTGGCTGTGGGATCGCGAGTGTCGCCGCGCTTGTCGGTGTGAGCTACACAGCGGCCCAACAAGTTGCCACAATTGCAGGGCACTCCGGCCACGGATAGCCGATTGTGGTCGGACAACGTATGTATGTCGACTCCTGATACACTATCGGCTTCGTGCCTCTTCGAAACCAACGCCGTTTATCTCCTGGGATGCACTGCCGAATCGAGCACTCTTAGCCATCAAGTGGCATCGTGTGAAGGGGAAAGAGTGTTGGCATTGGGTGGTCTTTGTCCGAGATGCATGCGGATTTTATGTGCCGGATTCAACGAGGGATGCTCCACAACTCACCGGCGGACAGATTTCTGGCGCATGAAACCGAGGTGGTTTATTGACAGTAATCACATTCTTCGAAATTATTGGTTTCCGAATCCTCGGTCATCGCATTCACCAGGAAGGTAGAAGGCTAACTGGCCCATGCAGATTCTGCACGCAGCGGCTTTCTACTTTCTCTTGGCGTTCGGAGCAGGGTTCCGTCGGGAATCGGACGAGTCCTTCTCGTCGTTCCGCTGCTCGGCGAGAGAGTTGCTAGCTGCTCGAAATGCCGTTGACGTCGGCGTCATTGTCGCCGCAGCCAGATGGGAGTCCCTTGTCACAAGTCGATGCTCGGCAGTTTTCCGCACCGTGTTGGCTTCATTGCCCTGGGCTTTGTCTTGGTAGCCGATCTGGCCGTAGGAGATGGCTACGTGCACGCTCGGCAGCCGAGGTGTTCCTAACCGAGATCCTGTGTCAGGCGCTGCCTACTACGCGGCTCTCCTGTTTTTTTGCTGTCACGCCCACCATCATCGTTCGTCTGCGACAGACGCAGTCTCTCGCATAGCGGAATGTTTCATGCGGCAACCACGTCGCAAGAACTCAGGATACTCAAAAAGACCTCCGAGCTCCACTCGCCCACCCCCTGCGCGCCAAGACGCGCATTTCACCGAGCATGGCCGCAGTGAGCGAAGAGGCGAGGAGGTACATGCCAAGCTTCAGCGCCGACCGCCGCTTCAATCACATGCGAGCGGAGTTGGGGTACTTTGCCTCCAGTGGTCTCTAGCGTTGAGTCCTCGAGCCCGCTTCGCCGACGTTGCGAGGCGAGCGATGCGACCTGCCTCGCGAAGCCGTTTCGGCAAGGCGGGGAACGCCGCTGCGGACTTTTTTAGCATCCGTTAGAACAGCGGGTGGTGCGGAGCCTGACTCAACGGTGCAGTTTGGCACGTCGCCGGCATTGCCAAAAGAATCGCCAGTTCTCCCCGTCTTTAACCAAATAGTGGACCTCGCGAAACCAGCTGTCGATGGTCATCTCGCTTTCCGCTTGCTCATCGGTCCCGTACAAGCCCCCCGCGGCAATCACCTCTGACTGTAGTTTCCCATCCACGTTCAGTACCTCAGATGTCGGAAAACAAATGGAGCGACTTGAGAGCCTTGTAATGCTCGAACACTTCGCTCCAGATTCGTCGCACATCAGCCAGTTTCAACCCGTGGTAGTCGTAACAGTGCGCATAAAATTGCATTAGCCGATCGAGTTCTTCTTGTTGTAAGCCGACTCCGCCCTGTTCAAATGCAGAACAAACCCCTTCACCACCGGATGATGCAGCACGCCGTGTTGTGCCCACTAACCCTTGCCTTCTACGAGCAGCATGTCTCCTGCAGTACCTGCACCTTTGCCCATACCGTCTCCACCCCCAATAAGCGAGCATAAATATCAGTATCAAGACCAATCGGTACATTCACCTTACCATATCGGCGCATCGGCACCTCCATCAGCGAACCACATCACCTGCCATGCGATGCTGTAACTCATGTTATTGGCACGTTGTCTTTCCCCATCGTTGAAGGATTAGGAGCGAAACGGCTGGACATCGCCTGACTTACGCAACATCTTGTTGACCTCGTCAAGGTGCAGCTCCTCATCGACGATCATCTCTCGCGCAAACTCTTCCAGTAGGACGGATTTTCCTTCGGAGATTTTCAGAACTCCGTAATAGGCGTCGACCGCGGCCTTCGTGCTCCAAGCTTTCCCGCAGAATATCTCCCACGTCATGCTGCTCGGTTTCCAGAAGCGTTCCAATCTTCAGCGACGGATGGCCGCCGAGTAAGGTGACCAGTTCCCCGGCTTTATGCGCATGGGCAAGGCTCTCGTCGGCATTGTTTTTCAGCCACGACACGATAGGGAATGCGGTTATAGCCGTAGATCATAAGCGAGTAATGTATAGCGTACCACTCCCGCTAATTCATGCTCCATAATGCGATTGAGAATCTCCACCGCTCGTTGTGTGTCTTGATCGTTCATCCTGATGCTTCCAATTGCATATGACCGTCTTGCCTAAAGAAGCGAGAACCCACCCACAGACCACGTGTCGCCTACCGAGGCCAACCTTCGTATCACTATAATTCCCTGTTAGCCACTTGACTGAAGAAGGCTGCCACTCATCTTTACTGGCTCGGAACAACCAACGAACATCGGAAGGCCCAAACGAGTTGGTGGAGATTTGCGAGGACCAGATAGCGGGCTATCATCGTTGTGCATGATCACTGACTTTACTGCGCCTGCATCATGACATATGCGATGACGGCCGCTACGACCAACACTCCCGCTATCCATCCGATGAATCTCCGTTTGGCCGTGGCGAGCACCTGATCGATCTTCTTCTTGAGAGCCGGCTGTGTGCCGATATAGCTGACGACCAGCTCCTTCGCCTCGGCCATCCCGATACCCCGCTCTTTTCGCACGAGGTTGATCGCCCCGACCACATTACCCTGCCACAGGGCCTCGATCGTGGCTTTAGAAAGACGTACGGAACGATCTGGTTTGCTTGCCATATCCGGTATATCGATGGAACAAGGGGACCATCACATTCGCCTGACCGCGGTGCCCGGGTCTCTACTCTGATCCTGGTCCCTCTTCTATTCCCTTCTTCTAAGTCTAAAGCGCTGAAGAATCAAGCTTTCAGAAATACCTACCCAAGTAGACGTTGCATCTCTCGTAGAGAGCACGGCATCATGGTCTGCTCGTTCGTCGACCGCTATGCCTCTGTCTCTTCACGTCTTCATCATCATGTTTGTCGTCGGAATCTTGCTCCGATCCCGTGGCATCCTAACCAAGGTGCATGCTGAACGGTTGGCCACGTTTGTGTTCTCGGTCAGTCTACCGGCGACGATTCTCGTCTCGCTTGATCCTGTCGCCCTGACTTCGACAGCGTGGAAACTCCCTCTGGCTGCCTGCCTTATTACCCTCCCGATGATCTTCTGTTCCTGGCGGCTGGCCCGCCTCCTTTCGCTTCCACGTGAGACGCAAGGTGGGTTCGTCTTGGTCACAAGCTCCATCAATTCCGTCTATTTTGCCTTTCCCGTCACACTGGCCACATTCGGTGAAGAGGGTCTGACATACGCCGTGCTCTTCGACCTCGGCCAAACGACGCTGACCCTGACCGTTCTCTATGGTCTCGCGGTGTGGCACAGCGCTGAGACTGCCACCCGTAGATCAGATGCAATCCGTCTCCTGTCATCACCGCCGTTATGGGCCCTGGCGTGCATCCTTACCATCAAATTGTCAGGGCAACATCTCCCACTCTGGCTCATTGAGCT
Source organism: Nitrospira sp. (assembly GCA_024281365.1). Classification (GTDB taxonomy): domain Bacteria; phylum Nitrospirota; class Nitrospiria; order Nitrospirales; family Nitrospiraceae; genus Nitrospira_D. The sequence continues at coordinate 7,754 of JAMXAU010000068.1, read as the reverse complement.
ACTCAAGCCATTGCACTTCACGACGACGCCACTTGCCAGTCTGGTGCTCGGTCTCTCAATCAGTTTCTCCACGATCCGGCGAACAGCGCGTCTGGCTACAGTGGGTGTGGCAGCGAGGATCGGCGGCGGGCTACTGCTCGGATCGATCGCCGTGTGGGTATTAGGGCTGACCGGAGTGGAACGAGCGGTCGTGCTCTTGATCGCCGCGATGCCCTCGGCGGTCAGCACGCTGATCATTGCGGCTGAAGCGCAGCTCGATGAGGAACTGGTGGCCTCGATCGTTGCCCTTTCCATGTGCCTCGGTGTGCTGATGCTCCCCTGGCTCCCCCGACTGGCCGCGATGCTGTTGGGATGAGCTCCTCTTGCCTACGACGGCTTACTGAGAAACCGGGGACGATCTCGAACGGAGACCATTTTCACGAGATCCCGCACGGAAAGCACCCCGACGATCTTTCCGCTTTCCGTCACGGTCAAGTGTCGCACACCCTGTTCGGCCATCGCCTTACTGGCGTCACGGACCGTGCGATTGACATCAATGCTGAGCAGAGGCGAGCTCATCACAGCGCTGATGTGCGTATGCGCTCCTGCACGATTGACCGCAAGTCCTTTCCGGACCAGATCGCACTCGGTCACAATGCCGACGATCTCGCCCGCCTCCATGGTCAACAAGGACCCAAGCCGCTTCTCGCGCATCAACTGAGCCGCAGTGAGAAGAGCCGCGTCGCTCGGAATCGTCGCAAGTGTGGTTGCCATCAGGATGCTTAACGGGCGATAGACCTGATCAAGATCGCTGACTGGGCCGCTCTCCGCATCCACGAACGATCGAACCAGGTCCCGCACGGAGACGATCCCGACAATTTCTCCAGCCTCCGCCACGCAGAGGTGACGGATATGATTGGTTTCCATCACGTGACTGGCATCCAACATGGTGCGGTCCCCCGTGATCGTCACAATTGGACTGACCATCACCTGATTCGCCATCGTCACCATGGGGTCTAATCCCGCGGCCAGAACTTTCCGCACGAGATCTGTCTCCGTCAGAATGCCAATCGGCCCTCGGGTGGGATCATCCGACTCGACCAATAGACAGCCGATCCGCTTGACGCTCATTCGTTCAGCGACAGCCGTCACCGTCGCCTTCGGTGAGACGACCTCCAAGTAGCGATGCATAAACTCCTTCACCAACCCGCCCCCATGCTCACCCATCTCAACTCCTTGTCTCATGATGAGGTTGTTCGTTCCCTGACAATCGTTGTCAGGACTCCCTGATGACGACTATACCCGATTACTGATCAACCCATGAAGGAATACGCCCTTGCTCAATAAAAACATCTTCACATCTTTCAGGAACAGGAGTCACCCTGTCAAACCCATGACCCATGTTTCGTTCAGCGCTCCATGAACAGCGATGTTCCATCTCTTGCAGAGCATGTTTGTTCGTTTGTAGCCTCTCGAAGAAAGGCCGGACCGTTTCGAAGCGACTCCTCGTGCTACAGTGGAGCCCCACGGCTTAACAGCCGTGGTCCCTTTTGTGTCTTCGGCGGAACCCGCCGAAGCGTGTCCTCCTTCGCCAAGGCTTCGGAGGACACCCACTGCGCTTTCCGCCACAGCTTGACAGCTGTGGCTTTCTGCGGAGGTGTGTGAACTACTAGAGTCATTTGCCTTCACCCCCTTCACTTGGAACGGCTTCCGCTGGATCCTTCAGGCCTAGCCGCTTGAACAGCTCTCGCAGACGCAACTTGTTATATTTACGTACAAATCCACCCATTCCTCGAAGGTGATCCAACCCGCCTCTCCGTCTATGCCTCTCATGGCACCTAATTTGCTCCATCGCCTTGAGACGAAGGACTTGCACTCTGAAGGCCAAACACATGGGACAGCCGATACCCCCTATCACTGCGCGAATTGAATGGTGTCGACGACGATCGAGACAAGCTGGTAGCGAGCCAGAAGCAGATAGCTGGCAAGCCGAAGCGGATGGGCTTCGAGATGCCGTGATGAGTCGAGACCACAGCGAAGACTATCGGCTCTGTTCTCCGGAAATTCGTGAGCGATACTCGCTGGGCCTCCAAGACGGGATCGCCATGCTGCAAACGACACGTGTGCGGCAGGCGAATCATGCTACGGCTCCTGGAATTCCACAAGCAGATCCACGGATAGAGCTCAAAACACGATCGGAGGTAAATGATGAATTGCCAACGATGCAACGGGTTCGCAGTCTATGACGATAGCGTCGTCGTACAAACCGGTTCGTCCTCGGAGGTTCATGCCTGGCGTTGTGTCAACTGTGGAATGATCGTCGACGAGGTCATTCACCGGAATCAGCAAGTCCTTCCTCGGCGAAAGGGATCGGGCGGATCCAAACTCCGTCAATATGGGAATGAGGCTGCCTGACGGACATCCCTCCACCGGATGTGTCCTCACCCTCAACGCAACTGCGAAACTAGGGCAATACGCTCTCGGCTTCACTTCGCTCCTGGTCCCGCTTCCATTCGCCGGAGCGCAGAAGCTTGTCTCCAAGTCCAACGGCTAAGTTGCGGTAGATAATCACGCCGATATCGGGACGACGTCGAATGAGGTCCTCCAGATCTCGTCGAGGGAGTTCAGCGACCTCGATCTCACTCACTGCCATCGCCGTGGCAGAGTGAGGTCTGGCCGACAGCAGAGAGACTTCGCCGCAGGTCTCCCCGGTGTGAATGGTACCGATGATGGCCTGAGACGGTCCGCCGCTGATGGCAACCTGCCCCTGAAGCACCACGTAGAGCCGGTCGGTTGGATCACGCTCGGCAAAGAGTCGCTCACCGCTTCGCATGTTTTTCACCGTGCACACTCCGGCCAACCTGGTTGCCTGTTCGGTATTCATTCCATGAAACAACGGGACTTCTTTGATCGCCCGAGCCATACGAGGCGCGATGACGCATGTCGAAAATCCGCGCATCACGGCATCGGCCACGGCTTGAACGGGCTCGGTCAGACCAAGTGGCCCCAAGTCTTGTAGTTTGTTCAGCCGCACCATTTTCACGATGTCGAGCCGTTCGACCTGATAAAACACCATGGCCGGCACATAGGCGACCGGAAGAAAATTCAGCTCCAGCAACGTTCGCTGCATGCGCGGCGCATAGGCACTGACATCGATTTCAATGTACTCGATGCCCATCTCCTCCCGACACTTCCGCTCAAGTTCGCCCAGGAGAAAGCGCACCACATCATCAGCCAACGCAATGAGTTCGAACACTCGTACGGTGTGCTCAACCGAGTCCATGGTATAGCCGACTGCTCCGACGACCTGAGTCCCGGAGCGAGCCAGAAAGTAGTTGGTCTGGCGGGCTTGCAACTTGAAGAAACCGTAGTCCAATCGCATGGGCCCAAAGATTTCACGATTCCTTACTCGGCCTCGTTCAATACGTAGCAGAGCCGGATAGCCCTCGGCTTGCAACTGTTCCAGTCGGTAATCACCACCGGACGGATACGAGGCAGAGTCTTCGTCCACGATGAAATCCGGTGTGAGCGGTGGTTGGCTCATCACAAGATTGGCCAAGGCGTAGACTTCCGGGATGATGCGCGGGTTGTTGCGGCGTAAGGCGAGAGCATCGCCGAAATACCGGGCAAGCAGCGCGAAGCTCTCACGGTGACGGAAAAAGTGCTTGAGCGGCAGAAAGCCCGTGGCGATGAATCCTTGGGCCAGACTGATGCGCTGAGCATAGGGATGCACGGTGCGTGCAACAACGAGCCCGACATGGAGCCGATTCCTGATGGCCTCAAGCCTCTTGTCCATGAGCAGCTTTCCCACCTGCATCCGGCGATAATCGGGGTGCACGGCAAGGCGGCCGAACTCTCCGACCAGATCGGAATGCGCTCCGAAATCGAACAAGACGGACGCGGTGCCGACAACACGTCCCGACTCTGTGTCTTCGGCCACGAGAATCAACGCGTCGTCCGTAAAGACCGAACGCTTCAGCCAGAGCTCGTCGTAGAGTTCTCGATGCGGATAATCGGTGCCGTAGACTGCGAGAAAGATCTCGCGGATCTGGCCGACATCTTCTTCGCGGGCCTCTCGGACTCTGATCATGCGCGCCCCTTTACAGCGGATCAGGAGGATGCCCGGTGCTGACGAAGCTGCTGGCCCGCGATTCTGGCGATGGCCCGATAATAGGTTGCCCCTACAGCCAGCGCCTCTTCATCGAAGTCGAACTTGCTGGAATGGGCTGGATAACCTTCACGACCAGGAACTTGGCTGCCGAATCTGACGTAGGCACCTGGAATCTTTTCCAGGTAATAGCTGAAATCTTCCGCCCCCATATTCGCCGTCTTCAGCGGCAACACATTTTTCTCCCCCACTGTCTCGATTGCGGCGCGCCGCGCGAGGACCGCCATCACCGCATCGTTGACGAGAGGTGGTGTGCCTTCAGTCACCATGACATGGATCTTCGCCCCGTGTAATTGGGCGATCGATTCGGCGATACGACGCACGGAGTTGAGCAACTGCCGGCGGACAGCCGGATCTTGCGCCCTCACCGTCCCTTCCAACTTGGCCTGTCCCGCGATCACGTTCGGTGCAGTCCCTGCATGAAATTGGCCGACCGAAACAACCGAGGGGCGGGCCGGATCGACCTCACGTGAGACGATCGTCTGCAACGCCATGATCATGAGGCTCCCCACCACCACGGCATCGATGCTTTCGTGTGGCCTTGCGCCATGTGCCCCCTGCCCGATGATCTCAATCGCAAAGTTATCCGACGACGCATTGACCGGTCCCTCACTCACCACGATGGTGCCTGGGCGGTAATGCCGATCCAGATGCCCACCAAAGATCAGGCCGGCTCCGTCAAGCGCGCCTTCCTTAATCATAGCGATCGCACCAGTCCCTTGTTCTTCAGCCGGCTGGAAAATCAGCCGAACCGGAGCCGGCAAGTCGTTCTCCTGGGAAAGGAGCGCCGCTGCGCCGAGCAACATGGTGGTGTGCCCGTCATGTCCACACGCATGCATGACGCCCTTATGGACCGACGCGAACTCGAGACCGGTCTCTTCTTGAATGGGGAGTGCGTCCGTGTCGGCTCGCAGCACGACGCAGGGCACACCGGTTTTTCCCGGCATGTCGGCGACGACCCCATGGCCCGCGATGTTCGTGCGGTGATGAATGCCACAGTCGTGAAGAAACCTGCTGATGACTGCGGCCGTTCGAGCTTCCTGCCAACTTAGCTCAGGATACTGATGGAGCTCTCGTCGCAGAGCGACCAACCTGTCATACAGCTCTGGAGCAATCAATGCCATGGGAGTTCTCTCCACGCCTAAAGCCTGCAGAGTCAGAAGGCCTCACCTGGCCGAGACACCATCATCCCTCCTTTGCCTGCACACTCGGTTGATAGGTCGCGTACACATAGACCGGGATGGACAGATGGCCGAGATGTTTCTCAAGCAACGGTTTGACGTCCTTCCAATCAAGCCCGCCCACTCCTGTCGCAAGACGAGGTAAAGCGAGGCTCTTGACCTTCTCACTTTCCACCAGCTTCGAGAGGGCTTTGAGACAATGATTGACGTTTTCGATTGTCGCCTTTCCTGGATTAGACCCATGGCTGGGGGCCGGTTCTTGGGTAAATAGGCTCACAATCCGCGCACCACCGGCGCCAGCCCAGGCCCACAATTCACCGGTCTTGGGCGTAAATGTTTGGCAATAATGCCTGAAATCCTTATACATGGCAGGCCACTGTTGCCTCAGGGACAACGCCAAACCGTTCGCGAACCCGTCGTTCGGTGCCACACCGTGCGCCACCATTTCGGCCTTTGATTGTAAAATGTCTCCCGCTACTTCCTTGAGCATAGAACCTCCCATGATGATATGAATCTCGACAGCATGGTACAGCTCGGCCTACTGCCTCATGCTGTAGATGTATAGTGACCGACCAAGCACTCTTGCGAATCCTATTTCATTCCGTTATGAACATCGAATCTTGTTCCCTAGCCAGAGGCCACGCCGTGGTGCACATTCGACCAGCGACCGAAGCAGATTTTCACGCAATCCTCCAGGTGCAACAGTCCGCCTTCGGCGAATATGCCTCGGTCCATACCGTGAGCGGCTGGACGACGGAAACCCTGGAGAGCCTCAAAGCGGACGCTCGGGAGAAACAGGTCTTCGTGGCAGTCGAAGACGGGACAATCGTCGGCTCCGTACGGTTCTGGACGGTGGCCGGCGTGTGCGTCATCCGCCTGCTCTCTGTGAATCCCAGCCACCAGCACCAAGGAGTCGGCAAAGCCCTGATACGCGAGATCGAACGGGTCGTGACCGATGCTCATAAGCTCTACGCCTGCACAATGTTACGAACAGCCCGCAATATTCAGTTCTTTCTGAACCTCGGGTACAAGGCCGAAACAATTCTCCCCGATCACTACGACCATCTTGATCTCATTTGCTTCGCAAAATATCGCTGAGCCGATTCTCGTCCGATTTGATCGAGTGCCACGAACTCTCCCGCCGAACGGTTACGGCGTTTTTGCGCAGCGGAACCCATAGCCGAACTGCCGGTTCATCGGTTGCGCATTGAACCGATGGGCGGACCGCAGAAAGTCAGCCACATACAACCAGGACCCTCCGCGTACGACCTTCTCATCACCCTTTGCCGGGCCGATGGGATTCTTCTCCGGACTTTTCTTATATGAATCGAGCCCATACCAGTCAAACACCCACTCCCACGCATTCCCGGCCATGTCGTAGATCCCGTAAGGGCTCTTCCCTGCCTCGAACGATCCGACCGGAGACAAAGCCAGATGGTCATCCCAATCCTTTCGCCCATAATTGGCGTGGAGTCTGGTCGGGGCTTCATTTCCCCAGGGATAGATCCGTCCATCGATTCCCCTTGCGGCCTTTTCCCATTCCGCTTCAGTCGGCAGACGCTTGCCGGCCCATTTGCAGTAATTGACCGCATCCTCCCAACTGACATTGACGACCGGACGCCGCAGATGTTGTGGTTGATTCATGACACTCCAGTCCGGAGGCTCTTCCATTTCCGTGGCTTCCAAATACCTAGCGTATTGGCCGACCGTCACCTCATACTTGTCGATCCGGAACGCATTGAGATAGATCTGCCGCACCGGCTTTTCATCATCTCCAAGAGTGCTACCCCGAGTGAACGTACCCGCCGGCACCAGCACCATCTGCAGATCGAGATTTTCAGCCTCTCCCATTCCCCCGGACGCCCCGGCAGAGATTTGTTTCTTCGCCCCGGACAGAGACCGCGGAAGTTTGGCCTGGAGCTGTTGGTGAAGGACCTGCTGTTCAGTGGTCAGGCCCATTTCATGCGCGCTTTCGAGCGTCTCCTGGGCTTGCTTCATCTTTCCAGCAGCCACCAACGCTTTCGCTTCGTTCAGGAGCCTCCAAGCCGTTGTTTCCTCTCGTAACCGCCAGACCTTCGCTTTGGTCTTGGGCAAATAAGATGTTGTTCGCCCGGACTTGGCATCCAGATCCAGTGCCGTCTCGTAATGTTCCTCCGCACAGATCCAAGCCTCTAGGGCCCGGCAGGCTTCGGCGAGGTTGAAATGTGCCTGAATGTTGGACGGATCCTTCTGAATACCGGTCTCTAACACCGTACGTGCCTCTGCATACTGTTTGTTTTTCAATAGGTTCTCTCCCTTGGAAAATTCCTGATCCCCGGCTCCGGCTGCATACACGGCAGCTCCCGAAGCGATGAAGAGGCAGAACACCGCCATACTCGCCAACACCTGTCTCATAAACGCCCCCCTCCCCGTTCTAACTGATTGCC
>JAMXAU010000067.1 GCA_024281365.1 Nitrospira sp. | reverse complement strand
GAAGGCCTGGCCCACCAAGACCGCCTGCGCGCCCAGGTCAAGAAACTCGAGGCGACCCAAGATCGGGTACATCAGCTGGAAGTGGAACTGAGCGATCGGGAAGCCGCTCATCGCAGCACCATCCAGCAACTCGAACAGGCCCTCGCAGCGCGAGATCACCGAATTAGTGCATTTGATGCGAGCGCCGCTGTCCAGATGGATGAACTCCGCGGTGCGCAGCAAGCCTGTCAGACGGCTGAGCAGGCCCGGGAAGTGCTCAACGAAGAGATCCGAGTCCTCCGTGAACAGATTGCCCAGCTCAATGAGGGGTTGGCCGACCGGGATCAACTCCGAGTCCGCATGGAGAAGTTGGAATCGGCACAAGACCGCGTGCATCAGCTGGAAGTGGAACTGAGCGATCGGGAAGCCGCTCATCGCGGCACCATCCAGCAACTCGAACAGGCCCTCGCCGAACGAGACCGTCGCATCGGAGAATTCGATTCGCTGGCGGCCGCGCAGGCAGACGAAGTCCGGGATGCCTTGGAGGCCTGTCGGACTGCCGAGCAGGCCCGGGAGGTCATGAAGGAGGAAATCCGCATCCTCCGCGAACAGATCGCCCAACTCAACGAGGGCCTGGCCCACCGGGAACGACTCCGAGCTAGGCTGAAAACACTGGATACAACCCAAGAGCGCGTGCATCAACTCGAAGTGGAACTGAGCGATCGGGAAGCCGCCCATCGCGGCACCATCCAGCAACTGGAACGGGCCCTGGCCGATCGCGACCACCGCATCGACGAACTAGTGCCGGCCGCTCACCTCCTGCACGAGAAAGAGGCCACGATCAAAGAATGGGAGCGGACCCACGCGCGCGCGATGCAGGACCTTGAAGCTGAGGCCGCCAAGCTCCACGAATCCTGTGCTGCTCAGGACCAACTCCAGGCACAGCATCAACTCGATGAACAACACCTGCAAGAACGTGACGCCCAGATCGCCAACCTCCAGCGAGAGCTGAAAGGACTGCAAGCGGAACGACAAGCCCTCCGTAAGGAAGTGCAGAGCATTCCGGAAAAAGCTGAACAGATCGATCGCCTGCAAAAGAAACTCAAAGAACTGCGCGCAGCACTGAAGGCAACCCCCTCATCAGTCGCCGTTCCACCGCAGCCGCATCACCAGAAGGGAGCTGGGCCAAACTCCCCACAGCCCAAAGTCAGCAAGCCCGTCCCCTCACCGCGCCAGAATGGAACCGGGCAAAATACGTCCGTCGGACAACAACCTAGAGCCGGTAAGCCCATCCAGGCGGACGATCTGAAAAAAATCGACGGGATTGGGACGGCCCATGCCAACCAGCTCCAGAAACTGGGCACCCGGACATTTATCCAAATTGCGCGATGGAAGCCGGAGGACATCGAAAAGATCGCCAAGAAGCTTGAGACTGATCCCGAGCGGATCAAGCGTGAGAACTGGGTCGCGGGAGCAAAGAAGCAGCACTACGAAAAGTACAAGGAACGGCTGTAACCCTCGTTGACGATAAAAATTGGTCGGCATCGACTCCGAGACGGTTCGTCTGCCAACCCAGTCATACAGCCATACAATTCGCTTACCGAATCTCCAAGTAAGATTTGGCGGTTGACCTCAGACTCGGCTTGAATCATGTCCATGCTTGCATCTCCACAGAGACAGGCTGGAACCTGAATTACACATGGCACCGGTCCCCCTGTCGTTGACCTGCTTGACTGAACACCGCTCACCTAGTACATAGTCGTGGCATGTGGTACCGTCAAGACCCGCACATCAGTGACCCGAACCCTGTACAGCGCGCCGAGTTCATGAGGCGTGCAAGAGTTCTTGCCGGCGGTATCGCGGCACTGATGCTGCTCGCTGTGGTGTGCATCCCCCGACATCTCTCTTCACAACCACGGGCCGTAGCGCTCACGCCAGCTTCGCTGTATGTCAGCTTCGAACAAAACACCTTGATACTTCGCGGCTCATTACCCAGTCAGCGGAGTAAGGTTGCGATTCTTGAGCAAGCTCAAACCCTGTATGCAAAAAAAGGGATTCGTGTGACTGACCAATTCACCGTCGACACACACGTCGGTACAGCGGCATGGGTCGACACCATTCCACAACTCCTACCCATCCTGGGATGGATGGTCGAACGTGGCTCCATTATCATTGATGGACACTCCCTGGTTGTGACCGGTCAGGTCACGAGTCCTCGCGAAAAAGCCGACATCCTCCAGGTGATGGCTCCGGCGGTACGAGCGGGATTAAGAGTCGAAGACCGCGTCATGGTTGCACAGGCAACCGCCTCATCACCTGCGTCCGTTTCACTCACCGCCCTCCAGTTGTCACTGAATCAAGTCCTTGCAAAATCTTCGATCGAGTTTGAACCAGACAGCGCCACGATCACGGCCAAAGGTCAGGCGGTCCTGGATCACATTGTCGGCCTCCTTCGAAAAGTTCCGACCGCACCGATTGAGATCGCAAGCCATACCGATATCGGTGGTGCAGCCGAGCATAATTTACGGTTGAGCCGACAGCGCGCCGACGCCGTCAAGCAATACTTGACCGACCATGGACTCACTAACCCGTTTACCACGATCGGCTATGGATCAACGCGTCCTCTCTCAAATAGAAAATATCAACCTGGGCTCCCGCAGAATCAACGGATCGAGTTGCTCATGATAAGGACCACGTGACCTATGATGACACTGATTAGCCAGATGATCGGATGTCTGCTCATTGCGGCCGGACTCGGGTTTGGAGTCGGCTGGTGGTTGCGGAAAATTCCTACACGCTCGCCAGAGAAGCCCTCTCATGACGCCACAGGTCTGTTACGGACCAAAGAGCAGGCCCTGGAGGCCATGGCGCACGATTTAAAGGTCAAAACTTCAGCCGTACAGATTCTTGAGCAGAAGGTCATGTCGTCCGAGACACTGCATTCCTCCGTTCAACGTGAGCTGATCGCACGCAATGAGCGGCTCAAAGCCCTCGAGGCAGAACTCACAACCCGATCAAAACAACTGACGACCTCGGAAGGAGAGGGGGCCGCGGCTCGCCGACGCGTCAGCGAAATAGAGTCGATTCTTGCAACGCAGACTCATGAACTCAGAGAGGCTCAACAGATCTGTCGAAACGCCGAACAGGCCCGGGACGTCATGGAACGTGAAGTGGGAGTCCTGCGCGAGCATATTGCGCAACTCAACGAAGGCCTGGCTGATCGGGATCGGCTCCGCACCCAGGTGAAGCAACTTGAAACGGCCCAAGATCGCATCCACCAACTGGAAATCGAGCTCAGCGATCGCGAAGCCGCTCATCGCAGCACCATCCAGCAACTCGAACAGGCCCTCGCCGACCGTGACCGGAGGATCGGCGAGTTCGATACCCAGGCTCAGACTCAAGCCGAAGACCTTCGAGCTGCCCAGCAAACCTGCCAGACCGCCGAGCAGGCCCGCGAGGTGATGGAACGGGAAGTGAGTGCCCTGAGAGACCATATTGCCCAACTCAACGAGAGCTTGGCTGATCGAGATCGGCTCCGCGCCCAGGTGAAGCAGTTCGAGACGCTACAAGACCGTGTCCACCAACTGGAAGTTGAACTGAGTGATCGCGAAGCCGCCCATCGGAGCACCATCCAGCAACTCGAACAGGCCCTCGCCGACCGCGACCGGCGGATCGGTGAGTTTGATGCAAGCGTCGCCGCACAGATGGATGAACTCCGCGGTGCGCAGCAGTCCCGTCAGGCTGCCGAGCAGGCTCGCGAAGTCTTAAAGGAAGAGATCCGGGTCCTCCGAGACCATATTGCCCAACTCAACGAGGGCCTGGCTGATCGGGATCGGCTCCGCACCCAGGTGAAGCAACTTGAAACGGCCCAAGATCGCATCCACCAACTGGAAATCGAGCTCAGCGATCGCGAAGCCGCTCATCGCAGCACCATCCAGCAACTCGAACAGGCCCTCGCCGACCGTGACCGGCAGATCAGTGAGTTCGATACTCATGCGGAAACCCAAGCCGAGGACCTTCGAGCTGCCCACCAAGCCTCTCAAAGCGCTGAACAGGCCCGCGAAGTTCTGAAAGAAGAAATCCGCATCCTCCGTGAAGAGATCGCCCAACTCAACGAGGGCTTGGCCGATCGAGATCGGCTCCGCGCCCAGGTGAAGCAGTTCGAGACGCTACAAGACCGTGTCCACCAACTGGAAGTTGAACTGAGTGATCGCGAAGCCGCCCATCGCGGCACCATCCAGCAGCTGGAAGGGGCCCTGACGGAACGCGACCGACGCATCAACGAACTGGTGCCGGTGACCCACCTCCTGCGGGAAAGAGAGGCCACATTGCGTGAATGGGAACGCACTCACGCGCAGACTGTCCAGACCCTTGAACGCGAGACTGCGAAGCTCCTCGAACAGAACCGGATCCACGAAGACCTGCAGGCCCAACATCAGCTCGATGAGCAACGGGTACAGGAACGAGACGAACAGCTTGCCACTCTCCAGCATGAGCTACAGAGCCTCCGCACCGAACGCCAGGCTCTCCAGACTGAGGTTCAGAGCATTCCAGAAAAAGACGAGCAGATCGAGCGCCTCCAAAAACGCCTGCGCGAATTGCGTGCGACCCGGCGCACGACGCCACCTGCTCCGACAACGGCACCCACTCCCCAGCTCCGCCCCAATGGGACCGAGACTCCCGGTTCCGGCAGTCCTTCCAAAGGCAGCAAGCCCAGGCAGAGCGATGACCTCAAAAAAATCCAGGGTATCGGCCCAGTCTTTGCCGAAACCCTGCAAAAGCTCGGTACCCGGACGTTTGTCCAAATCGCCAGATGGAAGCCTGAGGATGTAGAGAAAATCGCCAAGAAACTCGCGACCGATCCCGAACGGATTAAACGGGAAAATTGGATCGCAGGAGCGAAGAAACAACATTACGACAAGTACAAAGAACGGCTCTAACACACACGCTTGGACAATGCACCTTGTGAAGCGTTCCGGCCAACAATTTCATCTTTCAGGTTTCAGGTTCTTGGTGTCTGCACAATACGAACTTTGGAACCTGAAAGCTGAAACTCACGATCGAAGGAACGAATAACGAATACCGTCGTCACGTATCGGCGGCTGTTAGCGAAGCCCTCGTGAGCAGTGTGGGCTCCGCCTCACAACCACGAACCGCCGTTGACTCCTCGGTTCACCCTGACTACAATCGCGTAACGAGGTTTACCGTTCGTGGCATCTTCTTTCGTTCATCTTCATCTTCACACACAATTCAGCCTGCTCGACGGCGCCAATCAGATTGATCCGCTGGTGCGCCAAATCAAGTCGTTCAACCAGCCGGCTGTCGCGATGACCGATCATGGCAACATGTTCGGAGCCGTTGAGTTTTATCGCAAGGCAAAAGAAGTGGGAGTCAAGCCGATTATCGGCTGCGAAGCCTATATGGCGCTAGGCAGCCGACATGCGAAGAAAGATAGCGGGCTTGCACATAACGATTATTATCATCTGATTCTGCTGGCAAGAAATCTCGCAGGCTATCAGAACCTCATCAAGCTGGTGAGTAAAGGATATCTAGAAGGATTCTATTATAAGCCCCGCATTGATAAGGAGCTACTCAAGCTCCATCACGATGGCATCATCGCCCTCTCTGGTTGCTTGAGCGGTGAAATTCCCTATCTCATCGGCCAGAGCGATATGGATGGCGCCATGGCGGTGGCGGGAGAATTTCAGGAGATCTTCGGGAAGGACCATTTCTACCTGGAAGTACAGGCGAACGGACTCGACCATCAGCGCATCGCAAATGCCGGCCTCGTGGAAATCCATAAGAAACTCGGGATCCCGATGGCCGGGACCAACGATTGTCATTACCTGAACAAGGAAGACGCGCGTCCCCATGAGCTCATGCTCTGCCTGCAAACAGGGAAGACGGTCAGCGATCCACACCGGATGAAGTTTGACACGGACCAGCTGTATGTGAAATCCACCGAAGAAATCGCTCCGGCATTCGCGGAATTTCCAGGCGCGGTGATGAATACCTGCCGCATCGCGGATCATTGTGCGCTCGACCTTCCTTTAAACAAGACCTACCTCCCGCAATACCGAATTCCGGACGGATTCAAGGACCGTGAGTCCTATCTCGAGCATCTCGCGCTGACGGGCCTCCAAGCACGGCTCAAGGAGCGCCCTAGTCGCATTGCCTCGGCGGTCTACGACCAACGCCTTCGTGAAGAACTCATGGTCATCTGTTCGATGGGGTTTGCCGGCTACTTCCTCATTGTGTGGGATATCATTCGATTTGCCCGATCGCGCGGCATTCCGGTAGGACCAGGGCGGGGTTCTGCAGCCGGAAGTCTTGTGGCCTATGCGCTTCGGATTACGGATCTTGATCCATTGGTGTACACCCTCTTATTCGAGCGTTTCTTGAATCCCGAGCGTGTCTCGCTGCCTGATATCGATATGGACTTCTGCATGGATCGTCGCGGGGAGGTCATCAATTATGTCGTAGACAAGTACGGCACCGACCATGTGGCTCAGATCATTACCTTCGGGACGCTCGGAGCGAAAGCTGCTATCCGCGATGTCGGGCGTGTGCTGGAGATGTCGTACGCAGACGCGGACAAGGTCGCCAAGCTCATTCCCAACCAGTTAAACATCTCTCTCCAGCAAGCCCTGGAGATCGAACCTCGCTTACGTGAGCTGGTCGACACGGACCCCAAGGTCAAGGAACTGATGGCCAATGCGCAGTCACTCGAAGGCCTTGCGCGTCACGCCTCGACACATGCGGCCGGCATTGTCATCTCCGAAGGCCCCCTCACCGACCATGTGCCGCTCTATAAGGGGGCCAACGACGAAGTGGTGACTCAGTATTCAATGGGAGATGTCGAGAAAATCGGGCTCGTGAAATTCGATTTCCTTGGACTCAAAACCCTCACGATGATCCGGCGGGCCGAAACCCTGATCAATGACACGCATCCCGACGCACCGCCACTTGTCATTGATCAGGTCTCGTTTGATGACCCGTCCACGTTTGCGCTGTTGAGTTCTGGAAAAACCACCGGCTTATTCCAGCTGGAAAGCTCCGGGATGCGGGATTTGCTCACAGGACTGAAGCCCGACCGGTTTGAAGACATCATCGCCATTATCGCGCTCTATCGACCGGGGCCCATGGATCTTATTCCCGACTTCATCAAGCGAAAACAGGGGAAGGTGACGATTACCTATGAGGTTCCTGAATTGGAACCGATCCTCAAGGACACCTATGGGGTCATCGTCTATCAAGAGCAAGTGATGGCGATTGCCAACAAGGTTGCCGGCTTTTCATTGGGACAAGCCGATATCCTGCGCCGTGCGATGGGGAAGAAGAAGCCCGAGGAAATGGAAAAATTACGCGTCAAATTCCTCGACGGCGCGAAAGAGAACAAGATCCATGAGAAAAAAGCCGAGAAGCTGTACGAGTTGATTCAAAAATTCGCCGGATACGGGTTCAACAAATCGCATGCGGCGGCCTATGCCGTCGTGTGTTACCAGACGGCGTATCTCAAAACGCACTATCCAACCGAATTCATGGCGGCCCTCATGACGACCGATATGGGCAATCAAGACAAATTGGTCGGCTATTTTACGGAATGTCGAGATTTGGGGATCAAAGTATTAGGCCCCGATGTCAATGCCAGCCAAAAGCATTTTGCCGTCGCCGAGGGAGCCATTCGATTCGGGTTGGCCGCCATTAAGAATGTCGGTGAAGGCGCCGTGGAATCCGTTCTGGACGTGCGGACTCAGACGGGATCCTTCAGCTCCTTCTTCGACTTCTGCCGACGAGTTGATCTCCACAAAGTCAACAAGCGGATGTTGGAGGGCCTGATCAAAGCCGGTGCCTTTGATTCCACCGGCGCCAGGCGGTCACAACTCATGGCCGTACTGGACCAAGCGGTGGAGGAAGGAGCCGCGGCTCAGCGCGAGCGTGAATGTGGTCAGATCAGTATCTTCGGCGAGGAGATGAATGGGCGCGGGATGTCCGCTCCTTTACCGATCCCGCCATTGCCGTCGGTCGCAGAATGGGATCAAGCTCAACGATTGAAATACGAACGCGAACTCACCGGTTTCTATATTTCCGCCCACCCATTGACGCGGTACGAAGCAATGCTGGGCGCCTTGTCCACCACGACGACGACGGGATTGAAAGATTGTGCCGATGGGAGTGAGGTCAAGATCTGCGGGGTCATCGCCACCGTCAAATCCATGCTGACGAAGAAAGGCGATCGTATGGCCTATCTCACGATTGAAGATCTGCAAGGAACTACGGAAGTCATCGTGTTCCCGGACTTGTTTAAGACGGCCGGTGAGATGATGACACCCGAACACATCGTGCGGATTACCGGGACGATTGATCGCGGCGATAAGGGAACCAAGCTTCGTGGAAGCAAAATTGAACCATTAGCTGAGGTTCAAGCTCAATCCATCAAACGGATCCGCATTCGGCTCACGGATCACCCGGACGTGCGGGAGCAATTACCTCGCTTGGCCGATGTCTTCCGCCGGCATCCGGGCAACACCACCGTCTCCATGCTGTTTCGGACGGAGGCACGTCTGGAGGCGGAGACCAATCCCCTCCCCAACCTGACCGTCTGCCCCAGCGACCATTTTGTGTCGGATGTCGAGGAAGTACTAGGCAAAGGGGCCCTTTCTTTGCTATCGTAGGAACCAATACTAGGGGGACTCAACCACGACCGGTCCACAATCGCTGCAAGGAATTGATCGACGTCCATGCGAGACTACCTCGAATTTGAAAAGCCTCTCCGCGAAATTGAAGAGAAAATCGAGAAGCTCTCTGCTGCGGCAACCGGGGGTAAAGCCAGCTCCCAGAACGATATCCGAAAACTTCGGGCCAAGCTGGCGCAGACCGAACACGAGCTGTATAAGAACCTGAGTCCCTGGCAGAGAACGCAGCTCGCTCGTCATCCTCAACGACCCAGCACACTCGACTATATTCGTGAGCTGACGCGAGACTTTCTTGAGCTTCATGGCGACCGAGTCTACGGGGATGACCGAGCTATCGTCGGCGGGTTTGCCCGGTTTAATGACCGACCGGTGATGATGATCGGCCATCAAAAAGGCAAGACCCTTAAAGAACGCATGCAACGAAATTTCGGGATGCCCAATCCTGAAGGATACCGAAAAGCCCTCCGGCTCATGAAACTCGCGGAAAAGTTCAACCGCCCGATTCTGACCTTTATCGACACGCCGGGGGCCTACCCTGGGATCGGCGCCGAAGAGCGTGGACAAGCTGAAGCCATTGCGCGGAACTTGTTCGTCATGTCTCGGTTGACCGTCCCGATCATTTCGGTCGTCATCGGTGAAGGTGGAAGCGGAGGAGCCTTGGCGCTCGGCGTTGCGGACCGTGTCCTGATGCTGGAACATTCGGTCTATTCCGTGATTTCCCCGGAGGGATGTGCCGCCATTCTATGGGACAGCCCGGAAAAAGTTCAGACAGCCGCCTCAGCACTGAAAATGACTGCGCAGGACCTGCTGGACCTTGGCGTGATCGACACGATCGTGCCCGAACCCCTAGGAGGTGCTCACCGCGAGCCCGGGGCGATCTACGATCTCGTCGGGAAGACGCTCACCAACCAACTATTTGAGCTGCTTGACCTGCCGGTCGATCAACTCGTCGCGCAACGAGAGCAGAAATATCGTCACATGGGAGCTGTGACCGGCCTCCTCGTCGAACAGACGTAATCATCTCCATCAGCGCAGCTCCATTTTCAACAACCCCGTCTCCACGAATCTCCGTTCGATCGCGTCCAGAATATGCACCGTCAGCTGTTGCCGAAAGGGATCAAGCACGTCCGCTTCCAAGTAGCGGCCGACGGTTCTCGGCAGTCTCCGCCACCAAGCCCGTGCCGATGCGCAGGCCTGTTCAGCGGCATTGGAATCTCTACGGAGAATGCGTCGAACCTCCCGTTCGAAAAAACCGACGTGAACGACCTCGTCTTCAAGAATTGACGCGAGATCCGGTCGCAGCATCAACAGGAGACGAGCGAATTCCAACCCCAATGACTCATACCCGTAGATCTGGACCGCTAACGCCGGCCATTGTCGCGGGACAGAGGGAAGGCGATCACGTTCACGAGGTTGACGACCGATCAACGACTCAAACTGGGCCAGATGCTTCTGCTCATCTTCCTCATGTTTTCTGAGAAAGCTGTAGACGTTTGCTGGTACGTTCTGCTGTCGGGCGGACCGCACCGTCCACAGGGCCATCGCCTCCGCCTTGAGGAACCGCTCGAGTAAGGGACCTTCACACTCCGGTGGGAGTCTGACTGACAGAGGCTGCTCAGATGCCATGATAGCCACATGGTACGCAAAGCGGACCCAGGTTGTCCAAGCAGCCATTCTGCCGAGTACCGCGTTGGTTGACATACACCCCCAATCTGTGTACATCCTTGCCATCGTGCAAAATTCATCGCTTATTGCGACACGACGCCAAACTCCCCATCGACCCAACCGCCCCGGCACGAGTGCTTCTGGTCAGACTAACCCATGAGGCAAGGCCTATGACAACCCCTACCGTCACAGTCTCAGCAGTGCTTCAAGGGATCACTGCGTGCGTGCTTGCGGGAGCGCTCTTCACGGAGGT
Organism: Nitrospira sp.; assembly: GCA_024281365.1. Taxonomy (GTDB): domain Bacteria; phylum Nitrospirota; class Nitrospiria; order Nitrospirales; family Nitrospiraceae; genus Nitrospira_D. The sequence goes on along the minus strand of JAMXAU010000067.1, from coordinate 1,914 downwards.
TGGCTGCGTGAGTCGGAGCGCCTACGAACGAATCAAGGCCGAAACACACGAACACACGCGAGCACTTGAATCGGTTCGAGACGAGGTAAAGGAGCTCAATCAGCAAATTGCAGGACTACAGGCCGCGAATCGGCATGAAGACGCGACGACCGCTGAATTACGCGCGGCCGTCCAGCGTGAAGAAGAGCAGTTGCCGGCCATGAGACAACGAGCGGAGGCGATGCTCACATCGCTCAAGGGACAAGTTGCGGCGTTGATGAACCAAAGTTGGAGCCTTGCGCGCAAGATCGCAGACCTTCGTCATGAGAGTGCATCGTTGCAGAATGCGGCCGCGAAGTATAGACAGGAGAGGGAAGATGCCCAAGCCCCTCTGCCGGTGGCTGCGGGTGAGGACGAGCCCGGCACTACCTCAACCATGACAGCTGAACCACTCACGCCATCAGCGTCGCCGACGCTGGAACCCGTCATGACTCAACTCACGGAACCAACGCCTTCCTCACCGAGTCTGTCGTCTTCCACATCATCGGTACCGGCACCGTCGATAAATGCGGACCCCCCTGAGATAGACAACTCATGGATCGGCATGATCCTGAGCTGGCTCACTACATTCTGGAACTGGCTCTTCACCTAAGACAATCCCCTGTACGTTCTTGAGACCGGTATCCGTACGTTTATCCCATCGCGTCAGTCTTGCTCCATTGTGCGGCCTTGCCTCCGGCAAGACGGCCGGTTGCAAGACAAGCCGTGAGCAGATAGCCTCCCGTGGGTGCCTCCCAATCCAACATTTCTCCGGCACAAAACACGCCCGGCAGGGAACGCACCATCAAGTTGTCATCAAGAGCCTCGAATGAGAGGCCGCCAGCCGTACTGATGGCTTCCTCGATCGGCCGAGGAGCCACGAGTGTGAGCGGAAGGGACTTAATCACAGCCGCCAAGCGAGCAGGATCGGTGAACACATCGTTCGGGGCAACTTCACGCAGAAGACCAGCTTTCACTCCTGTGATACCGGCGTACCGTTTGAGATGCGTGGCCACCGTCCGTTTACCACGCGGCCGAGAAAGATCGTGCTCAAGCTGCTTCACTGTTCGATCAGGAGCGAGATCGAGCCAGACAGTTGCCATACCACCAATAGCAATCATATCTCGCACAGAAGCTGAAACCATATATACGATGCCACCTTCCACACCGTTCACGGTAATGACGAACTCTCCCATGCGGCGGATTGTCGTTCCATCCCTGCCCTTTACCACAAGTGCGACTGTCTTGACGGGATGTCCGGCAAACTTCGCACGAAAGTGCTCGCTCCACCGAATATCAAAACCACAATTGGCTGGTTGTAACGGTACGATCGGCACCTGCCGTTCGGACAGAATTTTCACCCATCCAGCATCTGAACCAAGTTGAGGCCAACTGCCTCCGCCCAGCGCCAACACCGTTGCATCCGCTTGCACAAGAGATATTCCTTCTACTGTGAGAAAGCGAAGCCGCCCCTGCTCATCCCAGCCGCACCATCGATGTCGGACATGAAACCGCACACCATTCAGTCTGAGCCGGCGAAGCCATAGGCGCAAGAGCGGCGCCGCTTTCAGATCGACCGGAAAGATCCGTCCTGATGTCCCGACAAACGTCCTCACGCCCAGTTCACCGGCCCAGGCCTGCAGCGCCGAAGGAGGAAATGATCGGATCGCCGGCTCGATGAACGCCCGGCGCGCACCATAGCGAGACAGGAAGGATTCTATCGGCTCCGAATGCGTCAGGTTCAGGCCGCCTTTTCCCGCCAGCAGAAACTTTCGCCCTACAGACGGCATCGAGTCATACAGCTCGACCTGCGCGCCCGTTGAAACGGCCGCTTCGGCCGCCATGAGACCGGCCGGTCCGCCGCCGATAATCGCGATGGTCATGCCAGGTCATCCT
>JAMXAU010000066.1 GCA_024281365.1 Nitrospira sp. | reverse complement strand
CTGGTCTTCTTGCTCGCCTGCGGCTATATGGTTTTCATTACTCCGCACACGATGGTGATGACTCCGGCGGAGCTGAAAGCTATGGGAGGTCAGCAGCACCCAGTGTTAGGTAACTATGGAGTTATGTCTGCCAAAAACGGGGGCATTAACGTCATTATTACAACCACGGTGTTGAGCTTTGTCTGGTATATGCGAGGCAATAAAGTCTCAACTGTATCGTGGGCGAAGTTCGGGAACATCTTTATGGGTGTGTTCTTTGGCTGCGCCTATTTCAATATTATTTTCCTCGCGGTGTACGGATATTATATTCCGGCAAACGTTCGGGTGGGTCTCTCTGTTCCTCAGGTGGCGACGACCCTGTCTTGCCTCTTCTTCATGTTTGCGCTGAACAGCTTCATGATGAAGGGGGCCAAGCAAATGGGGCCGATCGAGTGGGGGAAAATTTCCGCTCGCTCGCAATACGCTCTTATTATGTTGGCGACCGCGTTTACCTGGATGATGGGATTGATGGGTTATATTCGCTCATCAGTCAGGCTCTTTTGGCATGTCAATGAGATCATGCGCGACAATTCTCCTTGGGCCTACACCCACACGGTAGGATTTGCCGCCAATATGATTTCGGCCAATGTGTTGTTTTTCTGGATTACGATTCTCTTTGTTTTCTGGTTGGGTAGCTTAACGGCGAAAAAGGTTCCGGTTGAGTCCAAAGCCGGAATCCCTGGTAGTGTTCCGCAGCCGGCGCCCAGTCATTAACCTGTGTCTTCTTTGATAGTCGGCTCAACGGACGGGTGGGGACATGTTCTCACCGGTGTTGTAGCTGTAGGAGGTCACGATCTTGGGTAATTTGATTGCAGAAGCACTGTCGATGGGTTGGATGGCCCTGGCCATCCTTGCGGGTCTGCTGGTTTATTTTCAAGTAAGCATCAGCGACCCTGCTGCGAAGAAGCGCGCAGTATTTAAGACGTTTATTGGGATTATCTCCTGCTTCCTTCTCTTTATGGCGATCGCCAACTATAAGACGAACTTCTATGGCGAAAGCCGGTTGCTTCCGGTCTCATTGGTGATGATCACGGTGACCACCTTTATTATGGCGCTGTACTTCACCAACCTGAGCGCCCTCCTGAAGATCGGTGGCATGATGTTCTTCGTGGCTGCGTTTCTATCCGGTTATGGGAACTGGCTTCCCCAAGTGGAAGGCGGCTTTCCGCCGGTAGAGGAGAAGGTTACGTGGGAAACCATGTCCACTCAGCAGCTGGCTGACAAGGGTGAGGAAATTATCTTTGGCGGCGTCGGAAAGAATAAAGAGCAAGGCGCGATCGGTAAGGGGCAATGTCCGCTTTGCCATGCCTTCCATGCTGGGATGCTCGGTGAGCGGGCACCGAACTTGTTGGGCTTGCCGACTCGCAAAGAACGACTGGAAGACCCCAAGTATTCTAAGGGTAACCCGTCTAAGCGTGAGTATTCCGTCAAGGAAGCATTCCCTGGTTCGGGCACTGCTGAAACTGTGCAGGAATATATCGCAGAATCACACGCCTGTCCCAGTTGCTATGTCGTTGCTGGCTATGGGGTAAAGGGTACGAACGATAAAGAAAGCCCGATGCCGTCGATCCATAAGCCACCGATATCTCTCAGTCTCGCAGAGCTTGCAGCGGTTGACACATGGATGTATGCCCGAGAGGGAGTCGAGCCTCCTTCATTCGATGAAATTGTGAAGTCGTATGAGAAGTTCGTTCCTGAGGCAGATCGACCCAAGCAGGCAGACGACAAGCCCGCAGGGGCCACGTCGCTGCTGGCGGATGGTTCAGAGCCAGTTGATCAAATTTTTGCCAAGGCTCAGTGTGTGTCCTGCCATACCATCCCTGGCATTCCTGGTGCCATGGGGACAATTGGTCCGAAGCTCGAAGAGGGGACAACCGCCCCGCAACGTATTAAGGATCCAGCCTACAAGGGAACGGCAAAATCAGCTGCTGAATATATTATGGAGTCCATCGTTGATCCGAGCGCCTATGTTGTGAAGCCATTCCCGGACAAGACCATGCCGGCTATCTTTGGCCAAAAATTGAGCGCAGGAGCATTGAAGAAAATCGTTGACTACTTGTCGCAAGTGAAAACCGGAGCACCGCCACCAAAGGTTTCCTAGGATCCGGTTATCTGTCATGCGGAGAGTAAAGGGAGTTTGCCGATGAAAGCATTGATGTCTCTTGGTGCCTTGATAGGAGTAGCGGGGCTGCTTCTATTGGGTGGAATGATATTTGATGTTGTTCCATCCACTACTGTGCGATTAGTCGAAGGGTATATGCCGATCCAGCTGTTGCTCGAAGTGGCATGCTATGTGATCGGCTTTACCGGGTTGAGCTATATGATGAATGCAATGGGCATGGCTCTCCCAAGGTTTTGGCAAGGGATCGGCTTCTGGATATTTCTGATGGTCTATCTCAAATATCGCGTCTATCCGCCAATTCCTTTCAGCGTGCGCGCGATGTATGGAACGGTGGGACTCGTCACCGTGTTTATGTGGGTGTCTGCCAATGAAGAGGATTGGAAGAAGTTTAAGCAGCCGATCATGAACGTCCTTGATGCACAGACAGGAATGAACAGGCTGCTCAGATATGTGTACCTCGTGCTTATTCCAATTCTTATTGGGGGATTTTCCTTCAATGCTATGATGCCGAAGTCTGAAGAGCCTATCGAGCTTCGGACGGTTCATCCTGCGCCTCCTGCCAGCACGAAGGTGCACGGGAAGACGTATACGCTCCAGACTTCCCAGAACCCCTATCGGGTCAACCCGGAAGGGAAGTACGATCAAGAGTTTTCGAATGCCAATATTGTGGAGCAGGGAATGGGCCGTTTGATGAAACCAAATGCCAATCCCTGGGATGAAAAAAACCAAGGTTATCTGAAGTACGTCAGAGAGGGTGGAGAGATTTTCTTCCAAAATTGCCATTTCTGCCACGGTGATAACCTGAATGGTCGAGGGCTTCACGCCTTTGCTTTCAATCCAATTCCAGCAAACTTTACCGATCCGGGTACGATCGCACAGCTGCAAGAAACCTTTATCTTCTGGCGTGTGTCGAAGGGCGGTATCGGCTTGCCCAATGAAGGATTTCCTTGGGCTTCAGTCATGCCCCCATGGGAACAACACTTGACCGTGGATGAAATTTGGAAAGTCGTTTTGTTTGAATATTGGCACACCGGCTACTATCCACGGACTTGGGATTATGAGGCCAAACATGATGGACAGTATGACTCAGAAGGCCGGGATCATCGCGGCTGCAGCCTTCGGAGTGGTGTTAGTGTCTACTGCGGGATATTCGTCGGTTTCAGCGCAAGGACTTCCTGAGGGCTTCAAAAAGGGCGAGCTTGCGGCTGAACCTTCGGCAGAAATGATTGAAGCAGGGAAGCGAGTTTATTTTACAAAGTGCGTATGGTGTCACGGGGTAGATGGAGCCGGTGATGGACCTGGTGCCGATCGTCTCTGGCCTCGCCCGCGCAACTTCAACCAGGGTACTTTTAAAATTCGGCATACGGCCAGCGGCGAGTTGCCGTTGTTTGATGCCAAGAAGCCGATTCCAGGTCAAAACGATCTCTTTGAAACTGTGACGCACGGTCTCCCCGGTTCTGCGATGCCCCCGTGGGAAGGTATCTTGAGCGAGGAGCAGCGGCAACAAGTCCTTTCTTTTGTGACGACCCAACTCGTCAAAGATCGGAAATTCACCGATAAGCAGTCTGAGAGCCAAACTGTGCTGCAGTTGGCTGATTTGAAGCCAAAGCCTGCTACCGACGAAAGTAAGAAGCGCGGTGGTGAGTTAATCGTCGAGAAAAAGTGCGTGGAATGTCATGGGATGGAGGGTCGGGGGGATGGAAACGCCTTCAACCTGAAGGACGACTGGGGCTTCTCCATTCAGCCGGCCAATTGGCATAAGTGCTGGAATTTCCGTGGCAGCCGTCAGGACCCGTACAATGTGAGCAATATTTTTCGAACCTTCTCAACAGGTGTCAACGGGACACCGATGCCTTCATTTGCAGACAACACCAGCGTAGACGAACGTTGGGATATTGCCAATTTTGTCAACTCTCTCTGTGAGAGAGATCCATTGGGTAACCCATTACCCATTGATCCTCTGACTGATAAACCAAAAATCAATTTCGTCATTCCATCAGATATGGTCGAAGGGGAAATCCCGACTGATCTTGAGCATGAAGCATGGAAAAAGGCTCCAAAGCGATATGTGGCGATGGGTGGACAGATTACCCACAAGCCGAGGAACTTTGTGAATCGGCTCGATGATATTTGGGTGCGATCGCTCTACAACGATAAGCACATTGTCTATCTGCTTGAGTGGGATGACCGGACGAAGAGCGTGGCAGAGGGGAAGCTCCCGTGGGCTCCTACGCAAGTCAATATCGATATCAAAGAACAGGATCCCAAGACCGGAGAAGAGGGATCCATCGCAGCTCAGCAGAATAATTATGCGGTCTACAATGATGCCATTGCCATTGAAACCGCCGTCAAGTGGAAAGAACTCCCGGCTCCGATCAAGCCGCGGTACTTGTTCGGCACGAACGAACAATTCCCTGTGGACATCGTGAAGTGGGAAGCAGATGGATCTCTTCGTGCCTTCAAAGGGACGGGCTGGGATAAGGACTTTGAAGAGCGTGATAATTACGAAGAGGCCATGAAGCTTCTGAAGGCGGAGTGGAAGAATGGCCGGTGGTACGTCATGATTCAGCGGCCAGTGGGAAATAAGAAGGATCAGGATTACGATGAGGATACCTTCTTTGAGGTGGGCCAGTATATCCCGACCGTGTTCTTTGCCTGGGATGGTCATAATGGTGATGCAGGACGGAAGATGGCCGTGTCGGCCTTCTACTACACCTTCATGAATCCACCGGTCCCACAGGAAACGTACATTTATCCGGTTGTTATTGCTGTCGGTGTGGTTCTCCTTGAGGGGTGGGTCCTGACCCGCCGTTCAAATAAGAAAAAAGGAAAGACACTGTAGTTTCATTTGATACCCAAGTCGGGGTTGTCAGCTTGAAGGGGGTGGGGTAACCCACCCCCTTTTTTATTTTGGACGGTGATGGATTCATGATCTCCGATGTCACAGGGGTTCTTCTGGCAGGTGGAAAGAGTAGACGGATGGGAGCTGACAAGCGATTTCTTACTGTGGGGGAGCAGACCCTCCTGGAAAGGAGTTGCAACATCCTTTCTCTGATTTTTGAACGTGTCTGTATCGTTATTGCTCAGGATAGTGAGCCTCTCGAAACTCCTGTCCCGGTCCTTCGTGATCTGATTCCCTCGTGTGGAAGTCTAGGGGGGATGTATACCGGTCTGCATCAGGCTACAACGCCGTATGTCTTTCTCTCTGCCTGTGACATGCCCTTTATCCATGCAGATCTCATACGGTATATGGTTGACGTAAAAGACGAAGTGGATATTGTTCTTGGCTATTGGAACGGTCGACCTCAACCGACTCATGCGGTCTACAGCCGAAACTGTTTGTCGGTTGTGGAGGCGCTCGTTCGAAGCGGTGATCTCAAGCTACAAAGGCTGCTTGCAACTCCTGCACTCCGTGTGCGTCTGATCACGGAGGATGAGATTCGCAAAATTGATCCCGAGGGGCGATCGTTTCTGAATGTCAATACACCGTCCGATCTTGAGCTTGCTCGCTCCCTCTGCGCTGATCGAAGGGAAGACCGAGGCGGTGCCCCCCCGGAACGCGCATGACACGGTCGTTGGTCATTGTGCATCCAGGCGCTTTGGGAGATGTCCTGTTGGCCGTGCCGGCAATCCGGCGACTCGGAGCTCGGTACAACGGGCGAGAGATTCTGCTGATTGCCCAGGGTTCTATCGGTCGATTGCTTGTCACGTGTGGCATCGTCAATCACTGGATGTCGTGGGACGGACCAGGTGGGGCCGGGCTCTTTTCAAGGGGCGCTCCACTACCGGGTGAGCTCAAGACGTGGTTGAATCGATGTGATGCTGCAGTTGCCTGGATGGATGACAACGAGGACGCGCTTCGCGCCACTTTCCGGGAATTCCATATTGGACAAGTATGGATCCAATCTCCATCCTCTCCTGTCTTACGCGCGAAGCATCAAAGCGATCGTTTTCTTGAAATAGTGGAAGAATCCGCCGGTGATGGGTTGTCAGAGAGGTTTGTCCAAGTCTCTCCAGGTATTGTGGAAGCGGGCACGGCCTGTCTTGAGCGTATCGGGATTCCGAGGGGACGGCCATTTGTGCTGGTGCATCCTGGAAGCGGCAGCGCGCAGAAGTGTCTCCATCCAATCACCATTGCGGATATCATTCAAGGGCTTGGTCAAAAGGGCCTGTTCCCGGTTGTCATCGAGGGACCGGCTGATCAGCATGCGGTTGAGCACCTACTGAAGGTCATCAGGCCAAGACCTCCAATTCTTCAAAATCTTGAACTCACGGCGCTTGCCGGAATTCTGGTGAAAGCGGGATTCTATCTCGGTCATGACTCGGGTGTGACCCATCTGGCTGCTCTCCTCGGTGTCCGCACTGTTGCCGTCTTTGGACCAACCGACCCAGCTCGGTGGAGACCTCTTGGGGATCACGTGACGATTGTGCAAGGGCCATCCTGTCTCTGTCCATCATGGGATGATGTGCGAGAATGTCATGAAAAGCCTTGTTTGGGTGTGCCGACGGATCAGATTTTCACATCGCTCGAAGCGGCTGGATTAACATAGTATTGGCCGGAACCCCTCGGAATTCAAAGTAAACCGCCTTGTCTCTCGCTATCTCATAATGCTAGAGTGCTCCGTTGATTTCCGTGTGTTAGTCACGGCTGAGGGAATTATTTTGTCGCCAGGTATCGTGCAAGGAAAGGTCGCCACCGCTCTGCTCACGGCTCTCAATGGGGCAAAGCAAAAAGGGCAGCTACGGACGGCGGTCTGGCCGACGCTGAGTTTGGATGCCCCCAAGCGACCGGAATGGGGAGACCTGGCCTCAACCGTGGCGATGTCTCTGGCGGCTTCTGAGCAGAAGGCGCCTCATGATATTGCGCAGATCATTGTAGACAACCTCCCTGAGCGAGACCGATTGTTTGATCGTGTGGAAATCATGAGGCCGGGGTTTTTGAATCTCACCGTCAAGCCGGCTCTTTGGCAGGAAGTTGTTCGAGAGATCGCGGCGCAGGGCCGGTCATATGGCCGGACAGATATTGGGGCCGGACGTCGAGTGTTGGTTGAGTATGTGAGCGCCAATCCGACTGGTCCGTTGCATGTCGGCCACGGTAGAGGAGCTGCGGTTGGACAGGCCGTCGTCCGGTTATTGAATGCGATCGGGTACGATGCCGTGGGCGAGTATTATATCAACGACGCCGGACGACAAATGAAATTGCTGGGCGCATCCGTCTATGCTCGGTACCAAGAATTGTCCGGACGGACTATCGCATTTCCAGAAGACGGCTATCATGGTTCGTACATTACAGCGGTGGCCCAGCAGATCAAGGCCCAGCTCGACAGTGTTGCTGAAAAGCTGAATCCTGCCGATCTTGAAGCTCGCTGTCGGTCGCTGGCGTATGAAATACTGCTGGGACTTATCCGTGAGGACCTTCGGTCGTTCGGCATCGAGATCCAATCCTGGTTCAGCGAAGCGTCCCTTCTGGAATCCAAAGCCATTGAACAGGCTTTGGATGAATTGAAAGCCAGGGAGCTTGGTGTTCCACCAAGAGGGTGCATGGTGGTTTCGGGCGTCCCTGTACGGCGATGAAAAGGACCGTGTTGTCAAGAAACAGGATGGTGAGTATACGTACCTGGCCTCCGATATCGCCTACCACTATGACAAGCTGCGGCGTGGCTATGATCTCCTGATCAATGTGTTCGGTGCCGACCACCACGGGTATGTTCCACGCATGCAGGCCGTCATGCAGGCCTACGGACATCCAAAAGATCGTCTCCAGGTCGTGTTGGTTCAGCTGGTGAAGCTGCTCCGGGACGGCGTCGAAGTGAAGATGTCCAAGCGGACCGGTGAGTTCATTACCATGCGGGAAGTGATTGATGAAGTTGGGGCTGATGCGGCGAAGTTTTATTTTCTCATGCGGGATTCCAAGACCCACTTGGAGTTTGATTTGGAGTTGGCCAAGCAGCGTTCCAGCGACAACCCGGTGTACTATGTGCAGTACGCGCATGCGAGAATTTGCAGCCTCTGGCGTGTCGCTTCTGAACGAGGCATTGTCCGTCCATTCGCGAGTGACGTGGATCTCACGGTGCTTACGGATCCGGACGAGTTGGGCCTGATCAAGAAGTTGGCTGCGTATCCCGAGGTGCTTCAGGCGAGCGCGCTAGCCTTCGAGCCGCATCGGGTGACGTATTACCTTCAGCAGTTGGCGGCGCTCCTGCACACATTCTATAACAAGCACCGGATTCTCCCTCCGGCTGGTGAGCCAGATGCCGATGCATCGGTGGCGACGGAAGTGCTCACACCCAGCCGCACGGCCGCACGGCTGGTCTTGATGGCAGCGGTCCAGCAGGTGATTCACAATGGGCTAGACGTGTTGGGGCTGTCGGCTCCTGAACAGATGTAGTTCACCACCCTCCACGAACGATGATGCAATACCACATTCACTACCCCGACCCACATAGCAACGGTCGCATCGGTCAGTTGACGACAGGCCATGCCACGATTGAGACTCCGGCGTTCATGCCGGTAGGATCCTTGGGGCCGGTGAAGGGGCTTGAACCGAAGGATCTGCAGGAGTTAGGGTTTGGCTTGATGCTCAATAATGCGTACCATCTGTACCTGCGTCCTGGGCACAAGATCGTCGCAGAGATGGGCGGGCTCCATGCCTTTACCGGCTGGTCCGGAGCCATCCTCACGGACAGCGGAGGATTTCAGATCTTCAGTTTGGCGAAATTGTGCGCGATCACGGATGATGGCGTCACATTTCAATCGCATATCGACGGTTCGACGCATGTCATCACACCGGAGAAGGCGATCGAGATTGAGGAGGCGTTAGGGGCCGACATTATTATGGTGCTTGATCAGTGCGTGGCGCTTCCTGCAGGCCGAGAGGTTGTGCAGGAGGGAGTGCGCCGGACCAAGCTCTGGGCAGAGCGCTGTCAAGCGGCGCGTCGTCGGACGGACCAGGCGTTGTTCGGGATCGTTCAGGGTGGATTGGAGGCTGACGTACGCGTCACATCGGCCCGGGATCTGGTGACGTTGGGGTTCGAGGGCTACGCCATCGGTGGATTGTCCGTCGGTGAGAGTAAGGCGGATATGTACAAGATGCTCGATGTCACGGTTCCGGAGTTGCCGGAGTCGAAACCTCGATACCTGATGGGGGTGGGACTTCCGGAAGACTTAGTCGAGGGCGTTGCTCGAGGGGTCGATCTCTTTGACTGCGTCGTTCCGTCGCGCCACGGGAGAACGGGGTCGCTCTTTACCAGGTCAGGGCGGGTTGTGATTAAGCAGGCGAAATACGCGGATGATGAACGGCCGATTGATCCCGATTGTGGGTGCCCGGTGTGTGCCCGGTATTCTCGGGCGTATCTGCATCACCTCTTCATGGTCAAAGAGATGTTGGGGGCTCGACTCAACACGATCCACAATCTTTGGTATTTTTCCGAGTTGATGAGTGGTATTCGAGCATCCATGCGGGAGAAGAGGTTCCCGGCCTTCCGCGAGGCCTTTTATCGTCAGCGTGATCAATCGAGCGCAAGAGAGTGCTCAGGGGAAGGTGAGTCGAACTCTCACCGAGAATGCGAAAATAGTTATCAGACATAGAAGGGAAGATGTGCGATGTTGATGGAATCACTAGCATGGGCGGAAGGAACAGGCGGAGGCGGGGCAGCTGCGGGTGGCGGAGCAGGAGGGATTCTGTCGTTGATTCCCTTTCTGCTCATCTTCGTGATTTTTTACTTTCTCCTCATTCGGCCGCAGCAACAGAAGCAAAAACAGCAACAGGCGTTGTTGGACGCCGTCAAAAAGGGCGACAAGGTGGTGACCACCTCAGGCATTTGGGGAACCATCACCAATCTTGGGAAAGATACCGTCACGCTGCAAATCGCCGACAATACCAAGATCAAGATGCAGCGGGAGAATATTTCCCGACTGCGTACGGAAGATGAAGATAAAGATAAAGATAAAGAATAGCGCTGCGTTGGCCAAACAGGATAAGGGGTTGGGGGCGAGATGAAAAAAGTAGGTGGGCGCTTATGGTTGTTGGCACTGGTGTTGGTGGGATCGTTCGTCTCATTTCTTCCTTCCTACCCGCCGCTCTATCAAGCCATGCCGAGCTGGTTGAAGGCGGTTCTGCCGAACAAGGGCATTACCTTGGGGTTGGATCTGCAGGGCGGCATCCATATGGTACTGGAGGTGGATGAGGATCGTGCCGTGGAAATCGCGGTGGATCGATCGGTCACGGCGTTGCAAGACCTCCTGACGGAGAAGAAGATCGTCGTCGACTCGGTCAAGCGGGTCGGACATGAACACATTACAATTCAAGTCCCAAATGCCGAGGCCAAGGCGTCCACCCAAAAGCTGGTCGATAGCTTTCCGAGCTTCGTCGAAAACGAATCGGCGGAATCGGCGGCGACGGTTGTATGGGTGTTGCGCGAGGCGGAGACCAAGCGCATCAAGGATTCGGCGATCAATCAAGCATTGGAAACGATCCGAAACCGAATCGATCAATTCGGGGTCGCGGAACCGATCGTACAGCGGCAGGGCTTGAAGCAGATCGTCGTCCAGCTCCCGGGCGTCAAGGATCCCAAGCGCGCCAAGGATTTGATCAAGGAAACCGCGTTGCTCGAATTCAAAATGTTGGATGAAGACATCCGGCTGGACTTGCCGGGGCATGTGACGAAGGACAAAGAGGCTGAGGTGCTGCAGCAGTTTGAGAGCAAACTGCCTGAAGGCGATCAGATCTTGTTCGAGCGGGTGGTTGACAAGGACACGGGGGTTGAATTTCGCGCCCCCTACGTGGTCAAGAAACGCGTGATGTTGACCGGCGATGTCCTGAGCGATGCGCGGGTGGCCATCGGCCAATTCAACGATCCGTACGTGTCGATCACCTTCGATTCCAAGGGTGGGCAAGAGTTCGAGCGCATCACCGCGGAACATGTCAAAAAGCGCATGGCCGTGGTGTTGGATAACACCATCTATTCCGCGCCGGTCATCCAAGAACGGATTGCCGGAGGGCGGGCGCAAATTACGGGGACGTTCACCACCCAGGAGGCCAACGATCTGGCCATCGTGTTGAGGGCCGGCGCCCTCCCGGCACCGTTGAAGATCGTTCAAGATCTGACGGTGGGGCCGTCGTTGGGGCAGGACTCTATCGATAAGGGAGTCAGGGCGACCTTGATTGCTGGGGTCATGGTCGTCGTGTTCATGATTGTATATTACCGTCTGTCCGGGCTCATTGCAGATTTTGCGTTAGCCTTGAATCTCATCTGTCTGATGGGGGCGTTGTCCGCCTTAACGGCGACGTTGACTCTTCCGGGGATCGCCGGCATCGTGTTGACGATTGGGATGGGGGTCGACTCGAATGTCCTGATCTTTGAGCGTATTCGGGAAGAGCTTCGAAGTGGGAAGGCGGTGCGGTCGGCCATCGATGCGGGGTACGACAAGGCCTTGCTCACCATTATCGACTCACACGTCACGACCTTGATTACGGGGGTGGCGTTGTTTCTCT
>JAMXAU010000065.1 GCA_024281365.1 Nitrospira sp. | reverse complement strand
TCACATCATGTGAGGAGGTATTCACAATGTTCTTGTCACGTCGACAATTTCTAAAGGTCTCTGTCGGTACGGTTGCTGCCGCAGCCGTGGCGGACAAGGTCCTGGCATTGACGGCGCTCCAACCGGTGATCGAGGTCGGGAATCCATTGGGTGATTATCCGGACCGATCCTGGGAGCGTGTCTACCACGATCAATATCGCTACGATTCATCCTTTACGTGGGTCTGTTCTCCCAATGATACCCATGCTTGCCGCGTTCGGGCCTTCGTCCGAAACGGCGTGGTCATGCGTGTGGAGCAGAACTACGACCATCAAACCTACGAAGATCTCTATGGGAACCGTGGGACCTTTGCGCACAATCCGCGCATGTGCTTGAAGGGCTTTACATTCCATCGTCGCGTATACGGTCCTTATCGCCTCAAGGGACCACTCATGCGGAAGGGTTGGAAGCAGTGGATGGATGATGGATCGCCAGAGCTGACGCCTGAAACCAAGCGCAAATACAAATTCGATAGTCGGTTTTTAGACGACATGCTTCGCGTATCCTGGGATACCGCATTCACCTATGCCGCAAAAGCCATGATCATCATCGCGACGCGCTACTCGGGTGAGGCTGGCGCAAGGCGGTTGCGCGAGCAGGGATATGCGCCAGAGATGATTGAAATGATGAAGGGCGCCGGTACGCGCTGCTTTAAGCATCGTGCGGGTATGCCGGTTCTCGGCATCATCGGTAAAATGGGTAACACCCGTATGAACGGCGGTATCAATGCGCTGTTGGACACCTGGATTCGGAAGGTTAGTCCGGAGCAAGCGCAGGGTGGGCGCTACTGGTCGAACTACACCTGGCATGGAGATCAGAACCCGTCACAGCCGTTCTGGTCGGGCGTGCAGGGGTCGGATATCGACCTCTCGGACATGCGTTTTTCCAAGCTGAACACCAGCTGGGGGAAGAACTTCGTTGAAAACAAGATGCCTGAGGCGCACTGGAAGCTGGAGTGTATTGAGCGTGGTGCCCGCGTCGTTGTTATCACCCCGGAATACAACCCCACTGCCTACCGCGCTGACTACTGGATGCCTCTGCGGCCGGAGTCGGACGGCGCCTTGTTCTTGGGGGCCATGAAAATTATTATCGATGAGAATATGCATGATGTGGACTTCTTGAAGCAGTTCACTGATGCGCCGATCCTGGTTCGTACGGATACGCTGCAGTACCTGGATCCTCGCGATGTGGTTCCGGATTACAAGTTCCCGGACTTCTCAAAGAGCTACTCTGGCCGTATTCAAGCGCTGAAGCCGCAAGATGTCGAACGGCTCGGCGGGATGATGGTGTGGGATTTGAATAAGAAGCAGGCTGTCCCGCTCCATCGCGAGCAGGTTGGATGGCACTATATCAATAGCGGAATCGATGCGGCGCTGAACGGGACCTATCGAGTCAAGCTGCTGAACGGTCGTGAAATTGACGCGATGCCGGTCTGGCAAATGTATCTAGTCCACTTCCAGGACTATGACTTG
Organism: Nitrospira sp.; assembly: GCA_024281365.1. Taxonomy (GTDB): domain Bacteria; phylum Nitrospirota; class Nitrospiria; order Nitrospirales; family Nitrospiraceae; genus Nitrospira_D. The sequence goes on along the minus strand of JAMXAU010000065.1, from coordinate 15,367 downwards.
GATACCACCCACCAGATCTGCCGCACGCCAAAGGACCTGATCGTCCGCTGGGCACGCGACTCGGGCACAATCAAGCCGGCCGCGATTCACAACGGCGAAGGTGTCACGCACTACTTCCATATGACGCCCAACGGCCGTGCAGCAGCCATGGTGCTCATCATCACGGGCAACGTAGGAAAGTTCGGCACCGGGCAACATACCTGGGCCGGTAACTATAAAGCTGGATGCTGGACGGCCACTCCATGGTCTGGAGCCGGTTTGTCGGTCCATACCGGCGAAGATCCGTTCAATATCACGCTGGATCCGAATGCTCACGGGAAAGAAATCAAGACCAAGTCCTACTATTACGGGGAAGAGGTTGGGTATTGGAATCATGGTGATACGGCCTTGATCGTCAATACTCCGAAGTATGGCCGCAAGGTCTTCACGGGGAAGACGCACATGCCGACCCCCAGCAAATTCCGCTGGGTCGTCAATGTCAACGTGCTCAACAACGCCAAGCACCACTACGACATGGTGCGAAACGTCGACCCTAACCTGGAATGTCTGATCACGCAGGACATCGAAATGACGTCCGACGTGAATCACAATGACATCGCGTTTGCTTGCAACTCCTGGATGGAATTCACCTATCCGGAAATGACGATCACGGTCTCCAACCCATGGGTCCAGATCTGGAAGGGTGGAATCAGACCGTTGTATGACACCCGTAACGACCTTGACACATTTGCAGGTGTGGCGGCGAAGCTCTCAGAGATGACCGGCGACAAGCGCATGAAGGACTACTTTGCGATGGTCTACGCGAACCGCGTGGACGTCTATGCGCAGCGCATGCTCGATGCGTCCAGCACCTTCTACGGCTATTCAGCCGACGTGATGCTGAAGTCGGAAAAGGGATGGATGGTTATGGTCCGTACCTACCCACGGCATCCGTTCTGGGAGGAGACCAACGAGTCCAAGCCAATGTGGACCCGCAGCGGTCGGTACGAGAATTACCGGATCGAGCCGGAAGCGATCGAGTACGGAGAAAACTTTATCTCCCATCGTGAAGGGCCGGAAGCAACACCGTATCTGCCGAATGCCATCTTCACGACGAATCCCTATTGCCGTCCGGACGACTATGGTATTCCGATCACGGCGCAACACCATGATGACAAGACGGTTCGAAACATCAAGTTGTCATGGCATGAAATCGTCCGGCACTCAAACCCCTTATGGGAAAAGGGCTACCAGTTCTACTGCGTGACCCCGAAGACCCGTCACCGCGTCCACAGCCAATGGTCGGTGAACGACTGGGTACAGATTTACGAGTCGAACTTCGGCGATCCGTACCGGATGGATAAGCGGACGCCTGGAGTCGGTGAACACCAGATCCACATCAACCCGCAGGCGGCGAAAGACCGTGGGATCAACGACGGTGACTATGTCTACGTTGACGGTAACCCGGTGGATCGTCCGTATCGTGGTTGGAAGCCAAGCGATCCCTACTACAAAGTCGCTCGACTCATGATCCGGGCAAAGTACAACCCGGCCTATCCGTATCACGTGACGATGGCCAAGCATGCTCCGTATGTGGCGACGGCCAAGTCCGTGAAAGGTCATGAGACCAGACCGGATGGACGTGCCATTGCCATCGACACTGGGTATCAGTCGAACTTCCGATACGGTGCTCAACAGTCATTTACAAGAAACTGGCTCATGCCGATGCACCAAACCGACTCACTTCCTGGCAAACACGCAATCGCCTGGAAATTTAAGTGGGGCTATCAAGTGGATCACCACGCGATCAACACGGTGCCAAAGGAGTGTCTCATCCGTATTACCAAAGCGGAAGACGGCGGGATCGGGGCACGCGGTCCCTGGGAGCCGGTGCGTACCGGATTTACCCCGGGCCAAGAGAACGAGTTCATGATTAAGTGGCTGAAAGGCGAGCACATCAAGATCAAGGTCTAAATGCTATTGACCTGACGGTCGGCCCTTGCCACAAGAAGCAAGGGCCGACGAAGTTCGACAATAGCCTATGATGAATTACGGAGGAGACTATGCCTGAAGTATATAACTGGCAGCTGGGACGAAAGATGTTGTATCCCTACGAGGAGCGGCATCCCAAGTGGCAGTTCGCCTTTGTGTTTAATATCAACCGCTGTTTGGCATTGCCCAGACCTGTAGTATGGCGGATAAGTCGACCTGGCTCTTCTCGAAGGGGCAAGAGTACATGTGGTGGAATAATGTGGAGACCAAGCCCTATGGCGGGCTACTGCCAGTTCTACGACGTCAAGATTACGCAGTTGATCGAGCAGGTGAATCCCGGTGGACAAGTCTGGAACGTCCGCGTGGACGGAAGCACCATGCCCCGTACGGGGTGTTTGAAGGGATGACAATTTTCGAGCGCAGGCGCAGAAAGTCGGTAAAGCAGCAATCGGATTACCTCAACCGACCAAGAATGGCGATTTGAATATCTATGCAAAGACACCCCCGCCACCTATCCATGCATGCGCTGGTGGAAGGTGTAACAGAGCCAGAGATTCACCAGGACGGAACCCTGGAAAATGACCGGCAGCAGCTTGCCGGAGTCATGGGGCTAGCCTTCTTCTATCTGCAACGCATCTGTAATCATTGCACCTACCCTGGCTGGCTGCGTGCCCAAAGAAGGCCATCTATTAAGCGTCCGGAAGACGGGATCGTCCTCATTGACCAGAATCGCTGCCGTGGGTACAAGAAGTGCGTAGAACAGTGTCCCTACAAAAAACCAATGTATCGTGGGACGACCCGGGTCAGCGAAAAGTGTATTGCCTGCTATCCCAGATCAAAGGAAAAGATCCCTTGACCACGGTGGGGAGCCGATGAGAACCCGTTGTATGGCGGCCTGTGTCGGAAAGATCCGGATGAGGTTGATGCGATCAGGCGAGGATGGCCTGTGGGCCGAGGATCGTTGGCATCCCCTGTACTACGCGATCCGGGTCGAACAGGTCGCGTTGCCGCTCTCTGCCGCAAGTGGGGACGAGAACGAACCACTATCACTTCGCCTCAGGCATTCGCCGCGTGGCTGTGCCCGCCAGATGTTTGGTCCTGGCGTGGACGATGATGGAAAGTACCTGGTGCCCAGCCGCGAGCTGTTAGCGGTGCTCCCGTTGGAGAGCCAGGCCAGCAGATCGTGTTCCGCTACGATGTGATTCCTGGGCCGAAAGTGTTTGACCCAGATTGCAGCGGGAAGCGATTTGAGATGTATAACGACACGGTCCTGGGCTTCAATCATCCGGGAAGGAAGTGGCCCGGATTCTAAAGTGGAAGAGCCGATCTCGTCCGGCCGGCCGAACGGGTGACCTGGTTGTAACGGGAAGCACCAGAGGAGGGGTAGGAGGAGGGGTGGGGTTATGAATAGGGGCTCCACCCTTTTTCTCTCGAGGACTCTCTTCTGCCGATGAAAACCGAGGAAGGGCAATCCTATCAAATGAAATGAAATGACCGGTCCACCTCACTCATACGGCCATCTCACCGCTAGAAGTAGAGCCTGATTCCCCTTGCCGGATCAGTCTTTCAAGACCCAGCCTTCCTGAATCTTCTGCACACTTGACGACATGCAGAACCTCCAGTAAAGTTTTTTCTCTGAGTTTCATTCGTCGTGCCTTCACTCGCGGAGTGCATTTCAGCGTGACAGTCGACCAGCAGGAGACGATCCATTTGCGGCTCAACCTATTCCCTTTCAAAGACTTCCTCGCGACGGGTCAGCTTCCCGATGGATATCTCACCAGCGAGTACATCGCCCAGCAATTCGTTGAACGCTTCGTTCACTATCTCCTGATGTTCCATCCGGAAGCTATACCGTGGGTGAAGCAGTCAACTTCTCGAGCAGCTGGATCCTCAGCTCACGGTGTTTTTCTAAAGAAGCTGAAGAACCAGCCCGGAGTGCCTCAAGGATTTTGCACCTCTCTATTATGGTTTCATGAAATTTAAATCCCTACTCTTTACCCCTAAAGCTAAAACCAGTCAGCTGCCTCCGCATCCGACCCTCACCCGATCGCCGAACTTGGTAGACGCATGTCGTGTGCACAAAGTCCCTTCTCCATCTAGGCAGGAAGCCATAGCTGTCAAGCAGTGGGCTCCACCTCCCGTTCGTGGCGACAAAGACCCCTTCATACAGGAAACACAGCCACGAGCTGAGAGAGGGGAATGAACAGGAAGCACGCTTAAAAGAGTCGCAATAGACACAAGCAGGAGAAAAAATCTCCTTGTTGTCCTCCTAATGTAATGTGTAATCCCCTTCATCTACTGGAAAAGGAGTGTTATGAATCCATCCCTACAACGTGCGGTCACCAGCTTTCCTGAGCCTGATCTACGAAGCACAAACCTTTGCCACTGCCATGGCACGAATCGATACGGCGGAACAGGAGCACTACGCGGGACGTATTGAGGGTCTCAATCGGGTCCTTGATCGCTGCAAGACGTTAAAAAATCGGAATCGAACGCGCATCTCCTCCCTGCTAAACACTGGGTGAGGTGATTCCGACCTGGAACATGAGTTATCAGTTCAAAGGCGAGAAAGGCCGCCGGGCTGATGGGCGTGAAGAGGCTCTCAATTTTGTCGCAGACTACCTTTCGAGCCTGATTACTGCGACTGAGTGAGTCCGCCAAAACTCCTGCCTAAGCCACACGTTCCTTCTAAACGGGGCATGCTAGCAGCGATGTTGACTGGGGGCCCCGTTCGTTACTTCACTACCGTTTCTGGTATCTTGTCGACGCGTCCTCTTCAGCCGCCGGCAGTGGCGGGAATGAAACTAGTAATGACTTGACCCTGCAGCAGATCTGATAGAATAGAGCTATGTTTCAAGCGCCACGTAAGCCAGGGGTGCCCCTGGGCCCCCGGTTGAGCCCTGGCTCAACGAAGTCGGACTCGTCCCTCGCCGGCAGGCCAGCAGGATCAATTTGGGTCCTTGAATGCCTCGCTCCTCTATTGTCCCCGGTGTCGAGTGGCTACACCAACCAGAGAGCGCCTGCTTCTCGTCCTCCCCTTCCCGGAAAAACTTCTCAGAATATCTCTGCAATGGACCTCCACCGGGGTCAAAGACCAGACCCTGAAAAACCCGTTCACATTGTCGCTCCATAATCTTGCCGCAGCCTGAACAAGGTTCGCGTTACAAAGCCAGTAGCCGCAGTTCACGGAACTGGTCATGTGCAAGAGCCCTCGTAGACAGCTGAGGATCCAGAGAGCCAAAGTCTGGCATAACGTGGATTTCTCAGGCAGAATGGGAGCAGCTCTTGAACATCAAGCCGCAGGAAAGGACCGACGTTCGCTGGTCGCACATGAGGGGGCGTTGTCGGTATCGTGATGATCGGGCAGAGCCTGAATCCGGAAGGCACAGTTCCAATGGAGGGACTGTCACTGAATCTGCGTCAGAGGGATTCCCTCTTCAATCAGCATCACGGGAATATTGTCTCGGATGGGGTATAGGAGCGTTCCGTCCTCACGGACTAGCCCTGCCTCAAACGGCTCGGTGACTGGTCGATTGCCTTTGTTTTTCAATCCACCTCGAGTGACTGAGGTATTTAGCGCGATGATGACGGCGTCTTCTGCGACCGTCACTTTTTGTTTCGTCTCGGGGCAACAGAGGATCGCCAGCAGATCCGGGTTGATATTCATGAAGTCTATCCTTCCCACGATTGTCACATATATTGTTCTCCATCATGCCACCAAGTACGGTGAAGTCTCAAGACCTCTCCCGCGATGGCAAACTCTGCTACACTACCGACAACCGGTGGCCAGGAACGGAATATGGTGAAAGCCTTCTGGAAAACCTGTGTGGCTGGGCTCATTCTCATTGTGCCGGCCTGGGCCACACTGCTGATCCTCTCGACCCTCTTTACTGCTCTTGATAGTGTAGTGGGACGATATCTGGTCTATCCTGTTCCTGGTCTGGGTCTGCTGCTCTTGGTGCTCCTGCTCATTCTTGTCGGAGTCATCGGTGATCATATGATCGCTCGCGGTCTGTTCGAGAGGGTGGAGCGGCGGATTGAACAGATTCCGCTGGTACAAAGTATTTACCTCACCTTAAAAGGCATGACTGACTTGGTCAATTTTCGTTCCCGCTTCGGCCAGAGCCGGGTAGTCGCCTTTCCATTTCCTCGGGATGGATGTTGGGCTTTAGGATTTGTCATGGGTACCGCCCCGCCAACTCTTCAGGTGGACCGGTCCCATACGCTTGTGATGGTGTTTGTTCCAACGGCTATTCATCCATTTACCGGATACTTAGCCTTCATTCCGGAACCCGCACTCAAGCCGATTAATCTGCCTTTCGAGGAGGCCATGAAGATGGAATTCTCGGCAGGATTTTACAGGCCACAAGCTGGATGGCTTACGACGTCTCCACCAGCGCTACCATAAGCGATGAACCCAGACTTGTTCGTCATTAGGCCAGCCACGGTGCATGATGTGCAGGCGATCCTCGAGTTCAACGCGGCAATGGCACTCGAAACCGAACAGCGCCGGTTGGATCTTGATCGGCTCCGAAAAGGCACGCTCGCACTGTTGACACAACCTCAGCATGGTTTTTACATCGTGGCAGAAACACCGGTCGGGACAATCCGAACCACTGTCGGCCAGCTCATGATCACATTTGAATGGAGTGATTGGCGGAACGGGGTCTTTTGGTGGGTGCAAAGCGTCTATGTGAGACCGGAGTGGCGTCGCCGTGGAGTGTATCGAGCGATGCATGAGCACATTGCCGCGCGAGCGACAATGGATCCGCAAGTTTGTGGAATACGCCTCTACGTGGAACATCAGAATCACAATGCTCAAACGGTCTATCGGCGTGTGGGACTCAGTCCCTCTGTCTATACTGTCTACGAACAGGATTTCATACTGGGCCATCAGCAACCGAATCCCTGAAAGGAGGACTCGATATGAAGATTGCTCGATCCATCTATGCTCTTCTGGTCGTCGCCCTGCTCATACAAGGGTGCGCGTTCAGCAGGGGGACGCTAGGAGACGACATTAAATCGGACACCGTCGCAGCGCTTCAAAAAGGAATCACCACGAAGGATGAGGTCCTTCGCCTCCTGGGCGCTCCAGATAGGCTGGTACCACTGAATGGTCGAGACGTCTTTCAGTACTACCGATATGATGCCAAGGCGGGGAGTCTCCTATTGATCATTCTCAATTTCTCACGTCTTTCCATTAAGAGTGATGATCTCTTCGTCATCCTCAACCGTGATGGGATCGTCGAAGACGTGATCGCATCGAAACGCACCGACGCGTTGGCCTTCCGATTCTGGCCGTTTGGGGAATGACATGACACAGGTGATCCGTAGAATGGCCTCGATTGTGCTGGGAGTACTGATTGGTCTCTCCGCGCTGGGTTGTAACGTCATCCGCGTCTCTCTCAATACCTCCCTTGCTCCGGAGGATGTGGCCTTCATCGTACCTGGAAAAACGACCTTGTCCGAAGTGGTCGCTAACCTGGGGGCGCCCGATTCCATCGTCGATTCTGATTCGGGGGTGGTCGCCACCTACCGATTCCTCGACCTGAAATACTCACGGGTTAATTTTGGTTGGTTGGCAAAACCCTGGACACCGGTGGATCCCGATCTTATCTTTTCTCGCACGGGACTCGGGGTTGATGCCTTTGAGGTCTTGTGTGACGGGCAGTGGGTCGTTCGCCAGAAGGAGTTTCTTCGGCATCTCATCAGGCCGCCCTTCTATCCCTATCCGTTCCAGCGGTCAGGACGATTAGCCCCGATGAATTACTACTTGGCACTGGCCCAGCTCGACCCGCTATAATGGCAAGCCATGAGTCAGGGAACGACAGATCCCGCTCCGTGGCCCACGAATGACAACCCGTCTGCGTCTTATATCCCAGCTGATAAAGACACCGAGTTTCTTCAACGGGATGAGTTGCGTCCTATTCGAATCGGCCTGGAACTCCTGAAGCCCGAACTCATCCAAAAAGAAGAACGGATCGAGTCCACCATCGTCGTCTTCGGAAGTGCCAGGTTGCACGAGCCGGCGGTTGCGACCAAGGCACTGCGGCAAGCAGAAGAGAAAGCCGCGCAGGCTCCGGCTGATCAGACGCTCCAACAACCACTGGCTATCGCGAAACGCCAGCTCGAGCTCACGAAATATTATGATGTAGCGAGAGACTTTGCGCGGTTGGTCTCGTCGACGTGCCAAGTGGATGGACATTGCGATTACGTCATCGTGACGGGCGGTGGTCCCGGCATTATGGAAGCCGCCAACCGTGGTGCGGCAGACGTGAGTGCCAAATCGATCGGGCTCAACATTACGCTGCCGCACGAACAGTACCCAAATCCCTACATCACCCCTCGACTCAGCTTTCAGTTTCGCTACTTTGCGATCAGGAAAATGCATTTTCTCATCAGGGCCAAGGCACTCGTCGCATTCCCGGGAGGATTCGGCACTCTCGACGAACTGTTTGAAACATTGACCCTGCTCCAGACGGGTAAGACGGACAAGGTCATCGTCATTCTCGTCGGTCGAGACTTCTGGGAGAGACTGATCAACTGGCAACTGCTTGTGGAGTACGGACTCATTGCACAGACGGACCTGGATCTTTTTCACTATGCGGAAACGGCTCAAGAAGCCTGGGACCTGATCGCACGCCACAATGGAGTACCCACCAGATGAAACTCTCATTCTACGGGGCAGCTCGTTCAGTAACGGGGAGTCGGCATCTGCTGGAAACTCCTGGCTTTCGGCTCATGTTCGATTGCGGAATGTTTCAGGGTCGCCGCCAGGAGGCCTTCCGGAAGAATCAGGATTTGGGGTTTGACCCGAAGTCGCTTGGAGCCGTGCTGCTCTCGCATGCGCATATCGACCACTCAGGAGCTTTGCCGGTGCTTCCGGGACAAGGGTTTTCAGGAAAGGTATATTTGACCCGAGCCTCAGCAGACTTGGCCGGTATTATGCTCGAAGATTCGGCTCGTGTGCAGGAATACGATTGTCGGTACGTCAACAAACAGGAGCGCCGACGGGGAAAGACTTGTGTCCAGCCGATCTATGATGCGGACGATGTCCGCAAGATTGTGAAGCGATTCGAAGGCACTCGGTATGGCGAACAGTTGAAGATCGCACCCCGCCTCACAGCATCGTTCCATGACGCAGGCCACATCCTGGGTTCAGCCGCCGTCCGTGTGAAATACACGGCACGCGGCAATACCACCACGGTCTTGTTCAGCGGTGATCTGGGACGATCCCATATGCCGATCCTCCGCGATCCCGAACCGCCACCAGCCTGCGATGTCCTAATCCTCGAATCGACCTACGGCGACCGCTTGCATGAACAGGCCGGCGAGGAGATGAAGAGAAAGGCGCAAGACCTGATCGAGCATGCCAGAACACATAAGAGCAAGATCATCGTCCCGGCATTTGCCGTGGGACGCACGCAGGAACTGGTGATGCGGATCAAGGAATTGGTAGGCGAAGGCCGCGTCGAGCCGATCCCGATTTATATCGACTCGCCATTGGCGGGAAAGGCTACCGAAGTCTTCAAGCGGCATCCCGAGTGCTATGACGAAGAAACCATGAAGACCTTTTCCTCTGGGGGCGATGTCTTTGCCTCGCGCTATATTCACTTCGTCTCCTCGCCGGAAGAAAGCAAGCGTCTCAATGCCATGCGCGGGCCCTGTGTCATCATCTCGTCATCCGGCATGTGCGAGGGAGGGCGCATCATCCACCATCTGAAACATGCCATTCAGGACGAAGCGAACGTCATCGTCTTCGTCGGCTTTCAGGCGGAACATACGCTGGGCCGTAAGCTCGTGGAAGGGTGGGATGTGGTGCCCATCTTTGGCATCCCAACGAAGCGTCGCGCTCAAATCGTCAAATTCAACGGTCTGTCGGCCCATGCCGACCGGAATGATCTTTTGGCCTACGTGCGAGCCATCAATCCTTTACCCGGCAAAGTATTTGTCGTGCATGGTGAAGAGAAGCAAGCCCTGTCGTTGGGCGCAGCCATTCAAACAGAGCACCCCAAGATCGACGTGCGGGTTCCGCACCCGGCCAGTACACATGAACTCTAGCGCCCGGCACTCCACACGAGTGGTGTTGGTGCCTTGCATTGCCGCATTACTCAGCGGTTGTCTCTCCGTCGCGGCGGCTGAACCTGATCAGCCACGCCAACGCATTCGAGATCTTGGTATCGTCATCGGCTCCTTCCAGCCTGGTCCGCTTAATGCGATTACCGATGTGGTCGGCGTGAAGGTTGGACACACCACCCTCATCTCCGGTGAAGGAAAATTGATTCCAGGTCAGGGGCCCGTGCGCACCGGAGTCACGGTCGTGATGCCGCGTGACGACGTGTGGCATAAGAAGGTGTCCGCCGGATTCTTCGTCCTCAACGGCACCGGAGAAATGACAGGCCTCTCATGGGTCGCGGAATCCGGCTTTCTCGAGTACCCCATAGTCCTCACCAACACCTTGAATATCCCTCGTGTAGCGAACGGCATCATGAGTTGGATGATCAAGCAGTATCCAGCCATCGGCATCGAAGACGACACGCTGACGCCGGTCATAGCTGAGTGCGACGATGGCCGGTTGAACGACATCCAAGGCCGCCATGTGTCCGAGCAGGACGTGATCGCCGCGGTCGACAACGCGAGCAGTGGACCGGTGAAAGAAGGCACGGTCGGGGCCGGTACCGGCATGGTGTCGTATGGGTTTAAGGGTGGTATCGGCACGGCTTCGCGAAAACTGTCCGAGAAAGAAGGCGGCTATACGGTCGGCGTACTGGTCAATGCGAACCACGGCCGCAGACCGGAACTGGTCATCGCCGGTGTGCCGGTGGGAAAACTCTACGAGCCGCCATCACCGGCGCAACAACAATCGCAGGCGCTCTCGCCCGGCCAGAGCGAAGGTTCCATTATCGTCATCATCGCCACAGATGCCCCACTCGACAGCCGGCAGCTTACGCGCTTGGCAAAGCGAGCCGCGCTCGGCCTTGCCCGCACCGGCTCCACGGCGAGGCACAGCAGCGGCGATTTCATGCTGGCCTTTTCCACCGCGAATGTGATTCCACACTATCCAAAAGAACCCACCTACACCCTCACGCACCTGGCCGACAGTCATATCAATCCACTCATCACCGCCACGGTCGAGGCCACGGAAGAAGCCATCCTCAATGCCCTCACCATGGCGACGTCCGTCACGGGCCGTGATGGACATCGGATTGAGGCGCTCGATCTCACCCGCCTCAGGGGAATTTTGTGGCCGCCTCAACGCTAGTCGGTAACCCGCCCGTCTCATACAGTTCTCCGTCACCGTGCTTGCATTTGCGGGATCCTCCTCGCTATTCTTCCGACCAGCTGTGAACGAAGGAGACGAGGCCAATGGGCGACTACCAAATCGGCGGCGGGTTACAACTCCTGACGGCGGTGCAAAAGACGGAAGCCTTTGCCGAGTTCCTCAAGGCGCGGATGATTCATGCGCTGGAAACCGAGGATCCGACGGAACTGCACTATCTTCTTGCCCAGGTCGACGACTACCATTCGTACCTGTGGCGCTATTACAAAAAGCTTGCACAAACCCGAGCCCAGCGTATGGACCCAGGAGTCTGACTGCTGGACCGATACCGGTCTGTGCCATCCATTCACAGATTCTGTTCCTATTCTGCTTCACGTCGTGAGGCTCTTCCATGCAGTTTTCCGTCGCGCTCTCAAAACAGGTTGATACGGACTCGGCCGCGTTAGAGGTGGCCGCGAGTATTCGCACGCAACTGGGTGGAACTCCCATCGACCTTGTCTGTGTCTTTTTCTCAGCACACCATACCGAGGGAGCTGGTCGGTTGGCAGAGCTCCTGACCGGAACGCTTCGTCCGAAACTTCTCCTCGGCTGTAGCGGCGAGGGGGTGATTGCCGGAGCGGAGGAACTCGAAACCACACCCGCACTCACCGTCTGGGCGGCTGTCCTTCCCGACGTCCATCTCCATCCGCTGCATTCCTCATTTTCACCGACCCAGGATCAATTCCATCTCACGGGATGGCCTATCCCCGGAGTCGACGATGGATCCTTTCTGCTGCTTGCCGATCCCTTTACGACGCCCGTTCAAGACATCCTGGGGATCCTGGACGATCGCTATCCTGGCGCCCAGGCAATCGGTGGCCTCGTCGGGGGTGGCCAAGAGGTTGGGGCGAATCGCTTAGTGCTCAACGACCAGGTCTATGACGGTGGGCTGGTGGGCGTGCGGCTTTCCGGGGCCGTGGAGATTCGGCCGGTAATCTCTCAGGGCTGTCGCTTGATCGGGGAGCGGTTTGTCGTGACCAAGGCAGAACGAAACCTGATTCACGAATTGGGAGGAGAACCGGCATTAGGGCGACTGCAGACGGTCTTTAGTTCATTGTCTGAAGAAGACCGACGAGGTGCCAATCGCGCCGTCCACCTCGGCATTGTGATCGATGAGCATCGGAACCGCTTTGAGCGTGGAGACTTCCTCATCCGCAACCTGCTCGGTGCCGACCAAACCACCGGAGCGGTTGCCGTTGGAGAGGTGGTGCAAGAGGGACAGACGGTGCAGTTCCAACTACGCGATGCCGTCTCAGCCAGTCAGGAGTTCAATGCCTTGCTTGTGGCGGATCATGCACGGCATCGCCAACCTCCGCTTGGTGCGCTGATGTTCAGCTGTTGCGGGCGAGGCCAAGGCCTCTTTGGTAAGCCCAACCATGATGCCGGGACTGCGTCGGCACGGTTGGGCGCGATTCCACTCGCCGGGTTTTTCGCGCAGGGCGAAATCGGCCCGATCGGCGGACGAAACTTTCTCCATGGTTACACGGCGAGTCTCGCGCTCTTCGCCGAACGCGACTGCTAGCAGGATGGTGAACAATCCTGCCAGCTTTGTTCTCGCATCGCTCAAAGCCTCACCGTACCAGCCTCGTACGCCTCGGCCTTTCGCTCGCTGCGGCCGCGTTGGACAGAATTGTTGACCATCCTGCAGGCACTGGTTCTGATGGCACCTTGCCAGTGGCCTGGAAACCTAACAGGACTCAATGGTCTTTCAGTAACTGGCGTGCCAGGTTCCAGTTGACCATACCCTTCTTCCCATGCCATACAATGTGAGGAGGAGATTCATATGAAATCATCGTATCGTTCATCACTCATCGCGATCGTCGTGCTGACGTTGGGAGTGGGAGTAGGAGGTTCCATGGCCGAGAGTAATCAAGAAGTGACCACGCCGTCCGGGCTGAAGTATGTCGATCAAACGGTCGGGACGGGGGACGTGGCCGTTGTAGGAAAGAATGTGAGCGTGCACTACACTGGCTGGCTCGAAAACGGGAAAAAGTTCGATAGCTCCGTCGATCGGGGACAGCCCTTTTCCTTTCCGCTCGGCGCCGGGCGCGTCATTAAAGGCTGGGACGAAGGGGTGCAGGGGATGAAGGTGGGCGGCAAGCGCAAGCTGACGATCCCATCGGATTTGGGATACGGTTCGCGTGGGGCCGGTGGTGTGATCCCACCGAATGCCACGTTGATTTTTGATGTGGAGTTACTCGGAGTACGGTGAGAGGTTCCAAGTTAACAGACTGACAGGTGGTCTAATCTCGAAGCTGTTGTCCGTCTTCCAGCGTGCCCATTTGTCAGCGTGAGCCATGATGAAACAGACCTCTCTCATTGCCCAACATCGAGCCACCGGCGCCAAGCTGGTCGACTTCGCCGGATGGGAGATGCCTATTCAGTATAGCGGCGTGCTGGATGAGTATCATACCGTCCGCAACAAGGCCGGTCTTTTCGACGTAAGCCATATGGGTCGGATCACGGTCTCCGGCCCAGGCTCCGTCGGGTTTCTGCAGTATGTCACCACCAATGACGTTTCCAAGATTTCCGTTCGTTCCTCGCAGTATTCGATGGTCTGTAACCCCAACGGCGGGATCAAAGACGACATCTTTATCTATCACGTGAAGCCGTATGAGTTCCTTGTCTGTGTCAATGCCTCGAATCGCGAAAAGATCGTTACGTGGTTCATGGAAAAAGTTTCCCATGTGCAGGGATGCAAAGTCAGGGATCGCTCAACCGAGCTGGCACAGATTGCGGTGCAAGGACCCATTTCGCGCGACCTGTTGATTGACGCTGGAGTGGCTGAGGTTGCGGACCTTAAAGTTAGACAGTGCCGAGAAGTCACCGCGTTCGGCGGGTCGGTCATTGTTTCACGGACAGGCTACACCGGTGAATTGGGCTATGAGCTTTACCTTCCGGCTGACCTCGCAGCTCAGGCCTGGGAGCAGCTGTTGAAAGTTGGTCAGTCGGAAGGCCTCAAGCCGGCAGGCTTGGGTGCGCGTGATTTGCTCAGACTGGACATGGGCTATCTCTTGTACGGAAACGATATCAGCGAAGAGACCAGTCCCCTGGAAGCCGGAGCTGAGTGGGTGGTGAATTTTGAGAAAGGTGAGTTTGTCGGTCGAGCATCCCTGTTGGCTCAACGGACACAGGGTCTGGCGCGTCGATTGGTGGGATTTGAATTACTCGAGAAAGCCGTTCCGCGCCATGGGTTCCCTATCCTATCGACGGATCAGCCCGGCAACCCTATCGGTGAGGTTACGAGCGGCAATCTTTCACCGTTCCTACAAAAAGGAATTGGTGTAGGCTATGTGCCCCCCCGCTACGCTGAACCAGGAACGAAGATTCAGATCGACATTCGGGGGAAGGCCGTACCAGCCATAGTGGTGAAGCCGCCGTTCTATAAGAAGACCAAGAGCGTATAGCGTATGGCGAATAGCAAGAACGGAATGGCCTCGACAACCTGCGTCTTCGTTATGCTGTAAGCCATATGCCATAAGCAAGCAACACCCATGACACGAAATATCTACACCGGAAAAGTCATCACCCTCAACGTCGATACCGTCCAATTGCCGAACGGGGTCACGGTGGACCTCGAGACGATTCGCCACCCTGGGGCTGCGGCCGTGGTACCGGTCAAAGACGATGGCACGGTGGTCTTGATCCGGCAGTTCCGCCATGCAGCCGGTGGATTCATTTATGAAATTCCCGCCGGCAAACTCGCTTCGGGTGAAGATCCCTTGCACTGCGCATCACGGGAACTAGAGGAGGAAGTCGGCTATCGAGCCTCTACCTTTGAACTGCTCTCCAGCATCTTCACGGCACCAGGGTTCGCAGATGAAGTGATTCATGTCTACAAGGCGACTGGCCTCACGAAGGGCCGGCAACACTTGGATCGAGATGAAGTGTTGGATGTGATCGAGATGCCGCTTTCAGAGGCGATCACGAAGATCGAGGATGGGAGCATTCGTGATGGTAAGACAATCGTGGGATTGCAGGCCGTCTATATCAAGGTTCAGCGGCGATGAACTGTGCCGACGTGAACCTGTACCTCCCGTTCTTCTCGTCATTCGTCTCATTGCCACGAATATCGGT